>NZ_SMKG01000004.1 GCF_004348525.1 Micromonospora sp. 15K316
GGGTCACGGTCTCCACGGCAGCCTCCTCGGTCGATGGACGGCGTTCGAACGTGCGCAGGGCGGATGAGGACACGAGGCGTCACCGATCGCATGGTCCATGGCGATCGGGCTGAGGACGGAGAGGTCGTCGCGGGGGCGGCGGAAGGGGTCCGCGCGCCGGAAAGCCTACGGTCCGCAACCAGATCGAGTCACGCAGTTACGGCGTGTCGAACAGACGTGTCAAATCCGGCCGGGCGTCGATGACCGGAAGGCGACGAACTCGTCGCGCCCGCGAAGGACCGCACCGCAAGTAGACTTGCCGTCTCCGCAACAGAGCAGGTGCAGACGAGATGACCGATGAGGACGTGGATGCCGCGCTGGCCGGGGTCGGGCCGCGCCTGCGACACCTGAGGACCCGACGCCGACTGACCCTCACGGAGGTCAGCGAACGCACCGGCATCTCGGTGAGCACCCTCTCCCGGCTGGAGTCCGGCGTCCGCCGGCCCTCGCTCGACCTGCTCCTACCCCTCGCCAAGGCGTACCGGGTACCGCTCGACGACCTGGTCGGCGCGCCCCAGTCCGGCGATCCGCGGATCCACCCCAAGCCCGTCCGCCGCGACGGGATGATCTACATCCCGTTGACCCGCGACGCCTCGGGCGTGCAGGCGTTCAAGCTCATCCTCCCGCCCCGCAAGGACGAGAAGCGGGTCGGGCAGCGGGTCCACGAGGGCTACGAGTGGATCTACGTGCTCAGCGGGACCCTGCACCTCGCGCTCGGCGACAGCCTCACCACGCTCACGGCGGGCGAGGCGGCGGAGTTCGACACCCGCACCCCACACAGCATCGCCAGCGCCGGCCAGCAGCCCGTCGAGCTCATCGCGCTCTTCAGCCCGCAGGGTGAGCGCATCCACATCCGGGACTCGTAGACCCACCTGCGGTATTTGCAGGATCAGCAAAGCTGTTTGCAAACTCGATCGTCGGCGCGGAGAGTGGGGCCGTGAACAGCGAACGCCGCAACGCCACGCGGCTCCCGGCGCGTCGACGCCGGCGACCCACCGCCGTACCCGCCGGGCCGCCGAGCTGACCGAAACCGCCCGACGGACCGCCACCAACCATCCCGGTCACGTACGGCCGGATCCGGCCGCCGCGACCGCCCGCGCGCCACTGAGACTTCCTCCCGCGCGTCCGCGCTCCGGGTTCCACACCCACGGCCGACCGCCGTCCACTCCACCCCGCTCGTACCCCGAGCCGTCCGACGCTGCGCGCGGTGCGCGTCACGGCCGGTCCTCGTCATCCAGAAGGAACGCTTCCGATGTCCGTGCACCCGACGACAGCGGGCCACGCCCCGCACCCCACCGCCGAGCGACCCGACGCACGCCGATGGCTCGCGCTGGGCGTGATCGCCCTCGCCACCCTCATGGTGGTGCTGGACGCCTCGGTCATCAACATCGCCCTGCCCCAGGCGCAGCACGCACTGCACATCTCCGACGCCAACCGGCACTGGGCCGTCACCGCCTACGCGGTCACCTTCGGCGGCCTGCTCCTGCTCGGTGGCCGCCTCGCCGACGTCGTCGGCCGCAAACGGACCATGCTGATCACCCTCGTCGGCTTCGCCGTCGCCTCCGCCCTCGGCGGGTTCGCGGCCAACCCCGCCATGCTGGTGGGCGCCCGCGCGCTCCAGGGCGTCTTCGCCGCCGCGCTCGCGCCGGCCGCGCTCTCCCTGGTCGCCGTCACCTTCGTCGACCCGGCCGAACGCGCCCGCGCCTTCGGTGTCTACGGGGCCGTACAGGGGCTCGGAGGCGCGATCGGACTGCTGCTCGGCGGCACCCTCACCGAGTACCTCGACTGGCGGTGGTGCCTGTTCATCAACGTCCCGATCGCGGCGTTCGCCGTCCTCGGCGCCGTCCCGACCGTCCGGGAGAGCCGCGTCGCCGGTGCCCGTCGCCACGACATCCCCGGCGCGGTGCTCGCCACGGCCGGCTCGGTCGCCCTGGTGGTCGGCTTCACGATCGCCGGCGACGGCGGTTGGCTCCGTCCCACCACGCTGCTCACCCTCGGCGCCGCACTGGCGCTCCTGATCGGCTTCGTGCTCCGGCAGGCCCGCACCGACCATCCGATGCTGCCGCTTCGCGTGCTGACCGACCGCGACCGCGCCGGCTCGTTCGCCACCGCCGTCCTCGCCGGCGCCGGCATGTTCGGCATGCTGCTGTTCCTGACCTACTACCTGCAGGTCAACCTGGGTTACTCGCCGATCGAGGCCGGCCTGGCCTTCCTGCCCTTCACCGCCGGAATCATCCTCATGGCGCTGGCGATGCCCACCCTCCTGCCCCGCAGCGGCCCGAAATCGCTCATGGTCACCGGCATGGCCCTCGCGACTGTCGGCATGTTCACGCTGACCACGATCGACGGATCGCCCGCCTGGCTGGGCGGCGCGCTGCTGCCCGAACTTCTCCTGGGCGTGGGCCTCGGACTCGTCTTCACCCCGATGAACAGCGCCGCCCTGACCGGCGTCGGCCCGGCCGACGCGGGTGTGGCGAGCGCGGTGCTCAACGCCACGCAGCAGCTCGGCGGGGCGTTCGGGGTGGCGTTGCTCAACACCTTCTACACCACCACCGCCCGGACACACCTCGGCGACGACCCCGCCGATCAGCTCGGCGCGTACCTGGCCGGATACCGGTCCGCGTTCCTCGTCGCCGGGGTCCTCTTCATCGCCGCCACCGCCGTCAGCCTCACCGTCCTGCGCGGCAGGTCCGCCCGGGAAGAGGCATGAACCAGGATGCCGGTGGCTCGACGGCGCCGACGGCCTCCGGACGCCTCGCCAGTGTCGGGTGCCCGCCCGCGGCACCCGGGTGGGCACCGGAGCCGCCCGGCCTCAGCCCTGCCGGTTGCCCTGCTTGAACGCGGCCACGATCCACGCCACGAAGCCGACGGCGGCGAGGACGACCAGCAGAACGGCGATGTGCCAGGGCTTGATGTGCATGGGCCACCCTTCCAGGACGATCTCCGGTCGATCGCTCGGAACGCAGTCTATGGGGCGGCGCACCCCCGGGAATTCCCGCCGAAGGCGTCCGGTCGCGGTCGACGGGGCCTGATGATCGTCGCCCGGTAGGGTGGAGACAGGTGTGCCGGGAAGTCTGGTCGGCGGTTGACTCAGCGACCCCTGACCGAGGAGTTCCCATGGCCCCGCCGCCCACCGAGCGCACACCGAGCCTGCTCAGCCGTGGCAGCTGGCCGGAGGTACGCCGGATCGGCGACATCCTGCGTGCCGAGACCGTGGGCGGGATCCTGCTGCTGGCCGCCGCCGTGATCGCTCTCGCCTGGGCCAACTCGCCCTGGTCGGAGGCGTACCGGCAGATCAGCGCCTTCACGGTCGGCCCCGCCGAGCTGCACCTGGACCTGTCGTTGGCGCAGTGGGCCGCCGACGGCCTCCTGGCGATCTTCTTCTTCGTCGCCGGCTTGGAGCTCAAGCGCGAGTTCGTCGCCGGTGACCTGCGTGAACCTCGACGGGCGGTACTGCCGGTCGCCGCGGCGCTCGGCGGGATGACCCTGCCGGCGGTGATCTACACGGTCTTCAACGCGGGTGCCGGCGGCGGGGCCTTGGCGGGCTGGGCGATCCCGACGGCCACCGACATCGCGTTCGCCCTCGCCGTGCTCGGGGTGATCAACACGCATCTGCCGGCGGCGATGCGGACGTTCCTGCTGACCCTGGCGGTCGTCGACGATCTGCTAGCGATCGTGATCATCGCGGTCTTCTACACCAGTTCGCTGCACTTCGGGCCGCTGCTGCTGGCGCTCGCACCGCTGGCGGCCTTCGGCGTGCTGGTGCAGCGGCGCGTCCGCGCCTGGTGGCTGCTGCTGCCGCTGGCCGTGGTGACCTGGGCCCTCGTGCACGCCTCCGGGGTGCACGCCACGGTCGCCGGGGTGGCGTTGGCGTTCACCGTGCCGGTGCTGCGCCGTAAGCCGGGACCCGGCCCCGGCCTGGCGGAGCACTTCGAGCACCGGTTCCGCCCGCTCTCCGCCGGTGTGGCGGTGCCGGTGTTCGCGTTCTTCGCCGCGGGGGTGTCGATCGCGGGCGCGGGCGGCCTGGGGGCGACCCTGACCGACTCGGTCGCCGTGGGCGTGATCGTCGGCCTGGTCGTCGGCAAGGCCGTCGGCGTCTTCGGCGCCACCTGGCTGGTGCAGCGGTTCAGCCGGGCCCGGCTGGCCGAAGGCCTCGACTGGTGGGACGTGTTCGGGCTCGCGCTGCTGGCCGGGATCGGTTTCACCGTGTCGCTGCTGATCGGCGAGCTCGCCTTCGGCGCGGGTAGCGAGCGCGACGACCACACCAAGATCGGCGTGCTCCTCGGATCGGTGCTGGCGGCCCTGCTGGCCACCGTCGTCCTGCGCGTGCGGAACCGCCACTACCGGCGGCTCTGCACGATCGAGGAGCGCGACAGCGATGCCGACGGCGTGCCGGACGTCTATCAGGAGCGGCCCGGCCTGGCCTGATCGGCGCCGGCCGCTCGGCACGCCGGCCGCCGCCGCTCGGAGTTCCGGCGGAGGTTCCGGCCGCTCCGCCGAGCGTGCTCTTCCTCACCTGGGTGACCCTCGGGGCGGCACGGACGCCGCCGGGAACGTGGGCTACACTCCTTGATTGTTGCTTGCGCAAATATAGCGCTCGCAACTATCCAATGAAAGGACCTTCGATGGCTCAGGCAAAGCTCGCCGTCATCTACTACTCCTCCACCGGCACCATCCACGCCATGGCCAAGCGGCTCGCCGAGGCCGGCGAGAAGGCCGGCGCCGAGGTGCGACTGCGCCAGGTTCCGGAGCTCGCCCCGGCGGAGGCCATCGCCTCCAACGCCGCCTGGAGCCAGCACTTCGACGCCACCAAGAACGAGCCGAAGGCGACCGCCGACGACGTCGTCTGGGCCGACGCCGTGCTCTTCGGCACCCCGACCCGCTACGGCAACGTGGCCAGCCAGCTCAAGCAGCTCATCGACACCCTCGGCCCGCAGTGGGCGCAGGGCCTGCTCGCCAACAAGGTGTACGCCGGCTTCACCGCGTCCATGACCGCGCACGGCGGCCAGGAGTCGACGCTCCTCGCCCTCTACAACACGATCTACCACTTCGGTGGCCTGATCGTTCCCCCGGGCTACACCGACCCGCTGAAGTTCGCCGACGGCAACCCGTACGGCGTCTCGCACATCACCGGCGGCAGCAACGACGCCCCGCTGGGCGACGCGCAGTTCGCCGCGCTCGACCACATGGCCGAGCGGGTCGTCAGCATCGCCAGCAAGCTGAACGCCTGATTTTCACAGACGTGGCGCCCGGCTCGCGGTAACGCGGGCCGGGCGCCACGCGCTGGTCGCGCCCCCGGTACGTCAGGCGGAGATCGACAGTCGCGAAATCCACCGCGCCACCCACGCCTGACAGTGCGGATGCAGACGCCGCCACCGCCGCCGAAAGCCTGGCCTGAGGCGACGCGACACAGACCGATGACGCATGAGCGCTGCGTCCTTCGACAACGGGCTCCGCTCCTCCTACCGCGGGAGGAGGCCGCCTCGTCCCGAGGGTCGGCGGTCGGGACCGCGGGTGGGCGCTCGGCGCCGCCGACTCCGCGACCGTGAGGGCATGACGTACTCACCGATCTCGCTGCGGCGGGCCTACCGCTGGCACCGCCCGCTCATGTTCGTGGCCGCCACGATGGTGGCGCTCGGGCTGGTCTCCCTGATCGGCCTGGCCGTCGACGACCGGGTGCTGGTCGGGGCGCCGATCTGGCTCAAGCCGTTCAAGTTCGCCGTCTCGCTCTTCATCTACCTCGTGACGCTGGCCTGGCTGATCTCGTTGCTGCCGCGCGGCCGGCGGATCGGCTGGTGGGCCGGGACCGTGGTCGCCGTGACCGGCTTCGTCGAGGTGGGGCTGATCGCGGTGCAGGCGGGCCGCGGCCGGCAGAGCCACTTCAACGTCGCCACCACGCTGGACACCGCCGTCTTCGGGATGATGGCTCTGCTGATCGCCGTGCTCTACACCGCCTCGCTGGTCCTCGCCGTCCTGCTGATGTTCCAGCGCCTGCCCGATCCGATGATCACCTGGACCCTGCGCCTCGGCCTGCTCATCGCGCTCGCCGGAATGGGGCTCGGCTACCTGATGGTGATTCCGACACCCGCTCAGGAGGCCGCCGACCCGGTCACCCTCGTGGGGGCGCACAGCGTCGGGGTGCCCGACGGCGGGCCGGGCATGCCGCTGACCGGCTGGAGCACCACCGGCGGGGACCTGCGGATCCCGCACTTCGTGGGGATGCACGCCCTCCAGGTGCTGCCGCTGCTCGCGATCGCCCTCGTCGCGTTGGCGGGGCGGCTCCCCCGGCTGCGCGACGGGCGGGTCCGGCTCCGGTTGATCGTGGTGGCCGCGATCGGGTACGCCGGCCTGCTCGCGCTGGTGACCTGGCAGGCGCTGCGTGGTCAGGCGCTGATCCACCCGGACGGTAAGACGCTGGTCGCGGCCGGGGTGCTCGCCGCGGTCACGGCCGTCGGTGCCCTGCTCGCGCTACGCCGGCCCGCGCCGGCACCGTCGAATCAGGACCAACCACCGAAGGTGTACGCATGAGCCGGGCATCCCTGGCCGCCGTCTCCGGCCGGCCCGGCGTTCTCCCCGCCACCGCCCCGACGGGCCTACCCTGACGTGGTGGTCCTACGCTGGGTGTCGCGGCTCTTCGACGACCGGTACGCCTGGCTGCGGCTGTCCCTGCTGGCCCTGAGCGGCGTCGGTTACCTGCTCTTCCGCCCGGTCGCCGACGGCCCCTACGCCCCTGTCGACTGGACGTTCGCGACCGCCGCGCTCGCGTTGTGCCCGCTCGGCGTGCGCTGGCCGTTCCCCACCGCGCTCGCCGCGGCGCTGGTCTTCGCCGCGGCGGGCTGGCTCGGCCAGGCCGAGCCGATCGTCCCTCAGGTGGGTGCCACCTGGGCGGCCCTGGAGCTGACGCTGCGGGCACCGATGCGACAGGTGGCCGTCGGTGCGGGGGCGCTGCTCGTCGGCTATCTCGTCGACTCGCTGGACGAGCTGCCGTCGGGCCTGCCGACCTGGTTGTACGGCGTGACCGTCGTGGTGGGGGTGCCGCTGCTCGTGGGTCTGAACGTCCGGGCCAGCCACCGGCTCGCCCGGCAGGCCGAGCAGCGGGTGGCCGTCGAGGCGCAGGCGGCGCGGGCCGGTGAACGGGCCGCGATCGCCCGCGAACTGCACGACCTGGTGGCCCACCACGTCGCGTCGATGGTGCTCCGGGTCGGCGTCGCCCGGCACGTCCTGAGCGGCACCGACCCGCGGGTCGCCGAGGTCTTCGACGACCTGCACAGCAGCGGCAGCACCGCCCTCGCCGACCTGCGGCGGTTGGTGGCGGTGCTGCGCAACCCCGCCCTGGCCGGAGACGGCACGGGCTACGTGCCGATCGAGCCGGGTGCGCTGCCCGAGGCGCTCGCGGAGGCGGTGCACCGGGCCGTGAAGGGCGGCCTCGCGGTGGAGGCGACGATCGACCCGGAGGTGGCGACCTTGGACACCGTACGCGGGTTGGCGGTTCTCCGGCTGACGCAGGAGGGGCTGGCCAACGTGGCCCGGCACGCCGGCCCGGCGGCACGGGCACGGGTGTGCGTGCGGATGCACGACGGGAACGTGCACTGGGAGGTCAGCGACGACGGCGGCGGCCGTGGCGAGGACACCGGTCCCCGGCGGGGTGGCGACGAGGGCGCAGCCCGGCGCGGCTCCCGGCGCGCCGAAACCGGCCCGGCGGTGGTCGAGGGCGGGCACGGGCTGATCGGGATGCGGGAGCGGGTCGAGCTGCTCGGCGGCAGACTGGTCGCCGGGCCGGACGGCCCGGGTTGGCGGCTGCGCACGGTCCTGCCGGCGGGGGCGGGCCGATGATCCGGGTCCTGCTCGTCGACGACCAGCGGTTGGTCCGCGCGGGGCTGCGCATGCTCTGCGACTCCGCGCCGGACCTGACGGTGGTGGGTGAGGCGGAGAACGGGCAGCAGGCTATCCGGCTGGTCGAGCAGGTCGCGCCGGACGTGGTGCTGATGGACCTGCGGATGCCGCTGATGGACGGCACCACGGCGACGGCGCGGATCCACGCGAGCCGGCCCGCTGTCCGGGTGCTGGTGCTGACCACCTTCGACGACGACGACCACCTCTTCCCCACGCTCGCCGCCGGCGCCTGCGGTTTCCTCGTGAAGGACGCCTCGCCGGACGAACTGCTCGCCGCGATCCGTCAGGCGGCGGCCGGCGAGACGCCGTTCAGCCCGGCGGTGCTGCGTCGCCTCGTCGACCAGGCGGTACGGGCGCGGCTCGGCGACGCCCCGGCCCCGTCGCTGCCGGCGACCGTGACGGCGCGGGAGCGGGAGGTGCTCGCCTGCATCGGGGCCGGACTGTCCAACCGGGAGATCGCGGATCGGCTGCACCTCGGGGTGACCACCGTGAAGACGCACGTGACAAGCCTGCTGGCCAAGACGGGCGTGACGAACCGGATCCGGCTCGCGCTGCTCGCCGTGCAGTGCGGCCTGGTCGTCGCGGACTGAACCGCCGGGCGGCCGGGGCATCGACCGGCGAGCGGCGGGGCTTCGAGGCGGCGGGGAAACCGGGGCGGCCCGGCTTCGAGAGGCCGGCGTTCGACGGCGGATACCCGACGAATCCGGTTGGTGACAGCGCACATCCCTTCACCTCGACCGCCGGCGCTGACACTCTGCTACCGAGATATCACCGAGCGAATGGGCGGAGCGATGACGAAGCGTTGGTTGGTCACGGGATGCTCGAGCGGACTCGGCCAGGCCCTCGTCGCCCGGCTCGCCGCCGAGGGTGAGCAGGTCGTCGCGACGGCTCGACGGCCCGAGGCCCTGGCCGAGCTGGTCGCACGACACCCCGACAACCTGGCGACGGCGGCGCTGGACGTACGGGATCCGGCGCAGTGCGCCGCGGCGGTCGAGCGGACCGTCGCCGCGTTCGGTGGCGTCGACGTGCTGGTGAACAACGCCGCGTACGGGCAGTTCGGCACCTTCGAGGAGGTCTCCGACGCCGAGCTCGCCGGGCAGTTCGACACCAACCTGTTCGGGCCGTGGCGGTTGACCAGGGCGGTGCTGCCGCTGTGGCGGGCACAGGGCTTCGGGCACGCGATCTTCGTCAGCTCGGTGGCCGGCATGGTGCCCTTCCCCGGCCTCGCCGCGTACAACGCGAGCAAGTTCGCGCTGGAGGGCGCGGCCGAGTCGCTCGCCGCCGAGGCCGGCCACCTCGGGGTGAAGGTGACGATCCTCCAGCCGGGCGGCTTCGCCACCGGTTACAGCGCCAACCTGGTGATGGCGGAGACCCGGATCGCCGACTACACGCCGGCCAGCGACGGCATGCTCGGCGCGCTGCGCGCCATGAACAGCAACGCGGAGATCAATCCGCCGGAGCTCTTCGCCGACGTGGTGTGGCGGCTCAGCCGGATGGAGGCGCCGCCGCTGCGCCTGCCGGTGGGGGTGGATTCGGAGGCCTTCCTGGAGGCGTCGTACAACGCCCGCCGCAGCGAGTACGACCAGGTCGTCAAGGCCGGCCACCACCGGCTCGCCTGACCGCGGGACGCCCGTCGCCGACCCCGACGAGCCACGATCACCGATCGTCGGGGGTACGGCGAGCAAGGAGCTCCGGCGCCAGGCCGCTCTCACGGCGCGCCGCCCGTCCCCGGTGTCGGGATCCGGCCGGGAAGCGGCTCCCGCCCGACGCGCCGTGAGAGCGGCGTAACAGGTGATCATGCGGCGGTTACCGCCGTCGCGGACGTACCGTGAGATCGTGCCGAAAGACGTGATCACGACCGCCGACCTCGCCGAATTCCGCCGTACCGCGCTCGGGGCGGCCGACCCGCTGGGGATCGCCGCCGACCTTGCCGACGCGGTGGAGCAGGGCCGGTTGGCGGAGCCCGACAGCGCCGGGGACGCGCTGACCCTCGCCTCCGAGATCGCCGAGATCCGGTCGCGGCTCGACGCCGCGCTGCGCTACGCGGACCGGGCCGTCGCGGCGTACCCGTCTCCGGACGACCCGAAAGCCGGGATCGCCCGGGCGGTGCGGGCGCGGATCCTGTTCCGCACCGGCGGCCGGGACGACGAGGCGATGGCGGAGTTGACCGCCCTGCGCCCCCTGCTGACCGAGCAGCCCGACGCCCCCGCCTACCTGAGCGCCGCGCTGGAGACCGGCGGCCGGGCCAAGACCTCCGAGGAGTGGCTGAGCGAGGCCCTCGACACCCTGCTCGGCCAGCGCGCCGCGGCGGCCGGGGAGGCGCAGGCCATCACCTCCACCGAACCCGCGGTGGAGGTCGGCCCGCCCGAGGCCCCGGGGGTGACGTTCTTCCTGCTGCAGCAGCGCCACCGCGTGCGCCGCAACCTCAACCTGCCGCACGACCGCAACGACGACCTGGCCGACCGGCTGGAGGCGCAGCTCGTCCGGCGCGCCCAGCAGACCGGGGAGACCGATCTGCTCTTCTTCCCGCAGGCCGAGTTCGACCGCCTGCTCGACGAGCAGGCCGCGCTCACCGAGACGTACGGGCCGGACTGGGACGCGCACCGGGCCCGGCTGGAGAAGGAGCTGGTCCGGCAGGCCGACGCCGGCGGCGCCGGGCTGCACGTGCTGCGCGCGTCGGTGGCCGGGCTGACCGGCTACGCCGACCGGCAGGGCGGCGACCTGACCGACCGGCAGACGCGAATCGGGTACGCCGGTGAGCTCTCGGCCCGCCCGGACGCGCGGATCGCCTGGCCACCGGAGCGCAACGACGCCTGCTGGTGCGGATCCGGCCTCAAGTACAAGAAGTGCTGCCTGCCGCGCTCGCGCGGCTGACGACAGGTCCCACCGCCCCCGCGCTGCGGATCCCGGCTCGGACCCGCAGCGCGGGGGCGGCGACGACGGGGCGTCGGGCCGCAACCTCCCGACCGAGCAGCCCGACGGCCCTACCGCCCCCCCCCCGCGGATCTCGAACTCAGTGCGCTCCCGCGCCGATGCGCGGCGGCGTGGCCGTTCCGTGGACCCGCCGGGCGTGCGCGGCGTAGCGACGACGCCCGATGATCGGCATGAGTAGCCGGATCGGCAGCGGGGCCTCCGCGAGCACCTCGTTGACCACCTCGCGGTCGCCCTCGTACATCGCCATCCCCACGGCCAGCGGGATGTCCTTCTTCGGGGTGCTCGCCATCCCGTGCTCGCCGAGCTTCTTCCACTCGGCCGCGGTCACGTGCTTCTCCGCCAACGGGAGGATCTCCTTCTCCTCCATGGCCATGTGCTCGATCAGCGCGACGCGCAGGCGCTCCAGGGCGTCCGCGAGCGCGCCGCCGCCCTGCGCGGTGGTCCGCCAGCCCGGCAGAAGGGCTACCACCTCCGCGTGAGCCTCCTCGATGGCGTGGTGCTGCGCCTCCATGGTCTCGACGATGGCCTCGGCCTCCGCGCCGGCACGCTCGTGCAGCCGGGGCCACAACTCCAGGTCCTCGCCCTCGTGGTGCCGGTGCAAGATGTGGCACAGCAGCTCGGCGTGTTCGCCGACGACGGCGGCGCGCCGGGTGTCCCCGGCGGCGACACCGCGGACGAGCTGCGGAAGCAGGCTGAACTCGCGACGCAGCATGGCGTGCGCCATGTACATGTCACGGATATCGGCCATGGCTTCGGTGTGGTTCCGGTTCACGGCGACCTTTCGAAAGGGATTCGACTGTCCTCGCCCGTGCCTGCCGCGACCCGCCCGATCCGTGGCACGACCGCACCCCAGGTCGAACACCGCGACAAGCACAGACGAGTTGATCCTCTCCGGCGCCGCTTGCGACCCGCTTGGAATCCACCAACCGGCCGGCATCCAGGGCCGGTGTCAGGCGGTCAACGCGGCCGTCGCCTCCGCCAGCCAGTGCGGCGAGCCCCACCGGCGGGCCACCGCCGCCGCGAGCGTGAAGTGCCGCCGCGCCTCCTCGGCGCGCCCGAGCAGGCGGAACAACTCCCCCAGGGTCAGGGCGACCGGACGCACCACGAAGGTCGTGGTGCTGAAGCCGGCCAGTTGGTCGCGGACCGGGAGCAGGTCCTCGATCACCGACTCCGCGAGATCCCTGCGCTCCAACGCCACCACGACCAGCGCGCGCACCGTGAGCAGGAGGGAACGGAAGTAGTCGGGGCGGTAGGTGTGCTCGCCGATCGGCATCGCCCGCGCCTCGTCGGCCCGCCCGTTCTCGATCAGGGCCAACGCCAGCAGGTCGTCGAGGATCGGCCCGAACATCTCCCGGGCCCGCCGGGTCGCCTCCAGATGCTCGCCGAGGCGCCGCTGACTGAGCAGCAGGATCGCCCCGGCGAAGTAGTCGAGGCTGTCGCCGTGCAGCGAGCCCTGCCGCCGCATCTCGGTCGCGGCCTCGGCGTAGTACCGCTGCGCCGCCGCGAAGTCACCGGCCACGTGCGCGAGACCGGCCCGGGAGCTCAGGTGGATCGCCCACGCCTCGTTGAGCTGGTACGCGCGGGCCATCGTCCCCTGCCGGGCGACGCTGGCGCGCACCTCCGCCGGCTCGTTCAGCGCGGCGGCTGCCTGGCCGATCACCTGCTCGGCGAGCCAGCGGTAGGCCACGAGGCCGTGTTCGTCGGCGAGATCGCGCAGCTCCAGGGCCAGTTCCCGCCGCTGCGCCGCCTCCAGCTCGTACGACAGGGTGCGGACCCGGGCGGCCAGCCCGAGGGCGCGCAGCTCCGGGTCGGCCAGTCCACGCGAGATCGCCAACGCCTCCCGGCCGGCCTGCGGACCACGCGGGTCCGCCTCGCCGTCGAGCTCGACGGTCAGCGCCTCGAGGAGCCGACAGCGCACCGTCGGCGCCACGTCGCGCCGGCGCAACAGGCGAGCCAGCAGGTCGACCATCCGCCCGTCCACCACGCCGTACGGGCGGGTCAGCCACGGCGTGGGCACCGTCCACGCGGTGAACGCCGCCACGAGCAGTTCGTCACGGCCGGAGGCCACGGCGACGTCGACCACGTCGGCCCGGGTCTGGCGGGCGGCGGTCAACGCACCGGCCCGCGCCTGCGCGCGCAGCAGCCGGCCCCGCAGGTCGACCCGCAGCGCGTCCCGATCGCCGGTGATCGCCTCGGCGACGTCCACCGCGTGGGTGAGCAGCTCCACCGCCGCGTCGTGGGCGAACCGCCGCTCCGCCAGCTCGGCCGCGCGGACCGCGTAGTCGATGGCGAGCGGCGCGGTCTCGGGCGAGGCGGCGCGGGCGTAGTGGTGGGCCAGGGCGGGGTAGTCGTCCGGACGCAGCCGGCGGATGGCGGCCGCGACCCGGGCGTGCATCCGAACGCGACGCAGCTGGGACAGGTCCTGGTAGATGGTGTCCCGGACCAGACCGTGCACGAACCGCACCCGCCCGGGCGCCGGTTCGGCGAGCAGCCCGGCGGCCAGCCCGGCCTCCAACGCGTCGACGACGTCGGCCTCGTCGGTGTCGGCGGTCTCCACGAGCGTCGCCACGTCCACCTCCCGCCCGGCGACCGCGGCGAGCCGCAGCACGGCCACCGCCGCCGGCGGTAGCCGGTTGAGGCGCCGACGCAGCACGTCGCGCACGCCCTCCGGCACCTCGGAGGTCGCCACGAGCGTGCCCTCGGCGGCGAGCAACCGCGCCGACTCGCGGACGTAGAACGGGTTGCCGCCGGTCCGCTCCGTCAGCGCGGCGACCGTGTCCGCGTCGACGGTCGTCCGGGCGACGCAGCCGACGAGCCGCTCGACCTCGGCCGGCGACAGACCACCCAGGTGGATCCGACGTGGCATCCGGCGGGCCAGCGCGGCCATGGTCTCGGCGAGCCGCTCGCGATTGTCGGCGGGCCGCGAGGCCGCCACGAACAGGACGGCGCCGTCGGCCAGCTCGATGACGCTGCGCACCAGCAGCAACGTCTCGTCGTCGGCGGCGTGCAGGTCGTCGAGGACGACGGCGATCGGGCGACCGGTCGCCGCGACGCGCAGCCAGGCGACGACCGCCTGATGCAGCCGGAACCGACCGGCGGCCACGTCCCCACCCAGCTCACCCTCGCCCAGCAGCGGGGCGAGGGTCGGCGCGAGGTCGCCCGGCGGCGCCTCTCCGGCGAGCTGCCGCAGCGCCTCGACCCACGCCCAGGCCGGGGGCGCACCCTCGACCTCCGGGCAGCGGCCCACCACGACCAGCCAACCCTGGGCGGCCAGCTCGGCCCGGAAGTGGGCGAGCAGGCTCGTCTTGCCGACGCCGGCCTCCCCGCTGACCAACGCGATCCGTGGTCCGGCGACCGTCGCCTCGGCGGCGGTCCGCCGCAGGGTGGCCAGCTCCGCCTCCCGCCCGATGAACAGCTCGTCGGACGCTGCCTCGGGGCAGAACTCCGGCGGACCCGGACGAGTGGAACCGGCCGGTCCCGGCTGCGCCTCGGCCGGCGCGCCGCCGGGTGGCGGCACCAGTGTTCCGGGGACCGGCGCGGGCGGGGCGTCGCCGGGTGGCGGCACCGATGTTCCGGCGACCGGCGCGGGCGGCGGCAGGAGGTCGACCCGCTGGCCCAGGATCGCCAGCTCCACCTCGACCAGCGCCGGCCCCGGATCCAGGCCCAGCTCCTCCGCCAGTACCGCCCGGGCCCGCCGCAGCGCGGCGAGCGCGTCCCCCTGCCGACCCGCGCGCCACAACGCCAACGCCAACAGCCGCCAGCTCTCCTCGCGCAGCGGCGCCTGCCTCGTCAACACCTCCGCCTCCGCGGCCGCCTCGGCCGCCGCGCCGGAGCGCAGCGTCGCGTCGAGCAGCAGCTCCCGAGCGGCGAGACGCAGCTCCTCCAGCCGGGTCACCTCCGGCTGCGCCCACGGTTCCCCGGCGAACTCGGCGTACGCCGGGCCACGCCACAGGTCGAGAGCCCCGCTCAGCAGCAGGCGGGCCCGGCCCGGATCCGACGAGCCGACCGAACGCGCCTGCCCGAGCATCGCCTCGAACCGCTCCGCGTCGACGGCGTCGGCGCTCGCCCGCAGCGCGTACCCGGGCGGGGCGGTCACCAGCACCCGGGCCGGCATCCGACGCTCCCGATCCGGCTCCAGCAGGCGACGCAGGTTCGACACGTACGCCTGGAGGGAGGCGATCGCCCGGGGCGGCGCCGCACCCCGCCACAGGTCGTTGATCATCCGCCCGACGGGGACGACCTCACCACGAGCCGAGAGCAGCAGCGCGAGTACGGCACGCTGGCGGGGGCCACCGAGGTCGACCGTTCCGCCCGTGCCGACCTCGACCTCGAGAGGCCCGAGCACTCGCAGCAGCATGACGGGGTCGATCGTATCGGCGGCGTACCGGGTCCAGGACCTTCCCGCCGGGGAGGTCACCCACGTCACCGAAGGTGCGACCCGACAGCGGGGCATTCACCGCGCCGCTGCGAGCGGCGCACGGTCACCGTTCGTCGATCAGCTCCGCCAGGGCGGCGTCGCCCTGCGCCGGCACCGAACCGTCGCCCCGGACCACCATGACCCGGTGGCAGCCGTCGAGCTCGACGTACGTCTGCGGGTCCTCCCCGGTCGTGGCCCATAGCAGCGCGAAACGGCTGGCCTGCTCCGTGCAGACCCTCACCGGCCCGGCCTCCCGCAGCGCCCGCCCGATCGCTGCGCTGCGCTGCGGCGTCAACACCGTCCCGTGTACGAAGCTGCCGGTGCCCGGCTCGCTCTTGCGCACCTCGTAGACGCAGAGGCGGATCTGCCGGCCGGTGGGGAGGGGAGCCGGGAGCGCCTCGCGCGGGACGCCGGGGTTCACCGTCGTCTCCGTCTCCAGCGCGATCGTGTCCTTCCAGTCCTGGCTGCAACCCGCCGCGGCAGCCTCGGCCGACACCAGCTCGGCGACCGTCCGCGTCGAGACGGTGGTCATCGGCAGCGCGGCGAGCGCGTCGCGTACCTCGGACCGGAGCTTGCCGCACCGGTCGAGCGGCAGGCCGGGACGGACCCAGCGGCCGTCGGCGTCGACCAGCACGAGCCAGGGAGCGACCGACAGCTCCCTGGTGCAGAGCCCATTGGTGGGCGGCTCGTCCGCCAGCCGGAGCGCGGCGGTGAGGCCGTCCACCTCCTCGGCACGACGTTCCGTGAGAACCCGGTCCTGACCGCCGTCGGGACGCTGCTGCGTCTCCTGCCCGCACACGACCACCGCGACCGGGGTGAAGCCGTCGTCGAGTCGGGGCAGCGCTCCCCCGTCCGGGGCCGTGACCATGAAGCCCACCGTCGTCGTCTCCGGCGCGACCTCGACACACGAGCTCCAGCGCCCACCCGGAGCACCCGCCGCCCGGCCCTCGGCCGCGCCCTCCTCGACAGGGGCACAGCCGACCAGCGCCAACCCGACAAGTACGACCGCTATCCGGCCACCAACCGCCCGCACGAACATCTCGCCCCCTCGTGATCCATGACTGAGACGGGCGACGGCTCGCTTCGGATCCCGTGCGCCGGCCACCCGGATCCGAGCCGTGACGCGACTCCACTCCCGCAGCCTCGGCGGCCGATCCGGCATGCCGCCGGGCGCGGCCCGACCAGGTCACCGGCGGGCGGTAGGGTCACGGTGGCCGGCAACCCGGCGACCGGGCCACCCGGCGGGGCGGCCACCCGAACCGGCCGACCAGGCTCGAAGGGAAGGCACCGCAACGATGGCGATTCCGCATCTCACCGCCGCCGACGGCACCGCATTGCCGGCGATCGGCTTGGGCACGTAC
Organism: Micromonospora sp. 15K316; assembly: GCF_004348525.1. Classification (GTDB taxonomy): domain Bacteria; phylum Actinomycetota; class Actinomycetes; order Mycobacteriales; family Micromonosporaceae; genus Micromonospora. The sequence continues at coordinate 16,645 of NZ_SMKG01000004.1, forward strand.
CGGCTGACCGGTTCCGACGGGGTCGAGTCGATCGGTCAGGCGATCCAGGCCGGCTACCGGCTCCTCGACTCCGCCGTCAACTACGAGAACGAGGGTGCGGTGGGCCGGGCGGCGCGCGCCGCCGGTGTACGCGACGAGCTGATCGTCACCTCGAAGCTGCCGGGACGGCACCACCGCTACGCCGAGGCGTTGACCACGATCGAGGAGAGCGTCTACCGCACCGGCCGCGACCAGATCGACCTGTACCTGATCCACTGGCCCAACCCGAAGGTCGACCTCTACGTGGAGGCGTGGCGAGCCCTGATCGAGGCGCGCGAGCGGGGGCTCGTCCGGCACATCGGCCTGTCGAACTTCCTGCCCGAGCACATCGACCGGCTGCTGTCGGAGACCGGCGTCGCGCCGGCCGTGAACCAGATCGAGATCCACCCCTACTTCCCGCAGCAGGAGGCCCTCGACTACCACCGCGCGCACGGGATCCTCGTGCAGGGGTGGAGTCCACTCGGTCGCGGCAACGACCTGCAGGACAACCAGACCATCGCCGAGGTCGCGGCCGCGCACGGCATCACGCCCGCGCAGGCCATCCTCGCCTGGCACGTGGCCCGTGGGGTGATCCCGCTGCCCAAGGCGGCGTCACCGAAGCGGCAGCAGGAGAACCTCGACATCTTCGGCATCGAGCTCACCGAGGCCGAGATCGCGGCCATCACCGCGCTGGGCCGCCCCGACGGGCGCCTCGCGGGTCAGGATCCGGCGGTGTACGAGGAGTTCTGACGGCAGGATGTCCCTGCCGGTGCTGCCTGGCGACGACGACGGCGGCCGTTTCAGTAGTAGCTCCACCAGCTGCACGATCGATCAAGGCCGTGACCCGTGGCTCCACGGGTCACGGCCTTGATCGCTCGCGTGCCCTAAGGGGTTCGAAGCCCTACGAGGCAGTCTTGTCAGCCGATGTAGCCGTTCTCCGTCAGCCAGGTCTTGGCGACGTCCGCCGGATCCTCACCGTCCACGTCGACCTTCGCGTTGAGCCCGACCATCGTGGCGTCGTCGAGCGCCGCCGCGATCGGAGCGAAGATCTCCTTGATCTCGGGGTGCTCGGCGAGCACCTCGGTCCGGACGTTCACGGAACCGTTGAAGGGCGGGAAGAACTGCTTGTCGTCGGTCAACACGGTGAGACCGAGAGAACTCACCCGGCCGTCCGTGGAGGTGATCGAGCCGAAGGCGCAGTCGCCCTTGTCGACCTGGTTGTAGACGAGGGCGTCCTGCACGTTCGAGACGTTGGCCGGCGCGACCTTGAAGCCGTAGGCCTTCTCGAGCCCAGGCAGACCGTCGGGCCGGGTGGAGAACTCTCCGCCGACGCAGAAGGTCGCATCCGCCGGTTTGCGCGCGATCAACGCGGCGAGGTCGGAGATCGAGGCGACGCCGAGCCGCTCGGCAGTCTCGCTGCTCGCCGCGATCGCGTAGGTGTCGTTGAATGGGGCCGGCTCGAGCCAGACGACACCGTTGGCGGCGTCGGCGTCGCGGACAGCTTCGAACTGCGCCTTGGCCCCGGGGATGCCCTTCTCCTTCTGCAGGTAGGTGACCCAGCCCGTGCCGAGATACTCCCAGTACAGGTCGATCTCGCCGGAGGTGAGCGCGTCGCGGACGGTCGTACTGCCCTGCAACCCGATCTGGTCCTTCACCTCAGCACCAGCGGCGGTGAGCGCGAGCTTGGTCAGGTTCCCGAGGATGAGTTGCTCGGTGAATTCCTTGGAACCGACAGTGACCGTCGCGCCGGCGAGGTCGAACTTCTCGCCGATGCTTCCGCTACCCGCGACATCGTCGTTGCCGTCGCTGCTGCACGAGGCGACGAGCATCACCAGCGCGAGTGCGCCGGCGAGCACCGGCCACCGTCCTCGTTTCTTCGTGTTGCTCATGTTTCCTCCTTTGATACCCAACGACATCGGACGAAGCCGCGGTGGGTCAAAGCCCCTTCGGGCGCAGAGCGTCCTCGACGATGCCGGCCACCCAGTCAAGGAGCAGCGCCAGAACGGCGGTGAGGACGCTTCCGGTGATGAGAACGGGCATCCGGTCGAAACGGATCCCCTGGTCGATCAGGAAGCCGAGACCTCCGGCACCGACGAAGGTCGCCAGGGTGCCGGTGCCGACGTTGATGATGAGTGCCGTACGGATGCCGGCGAGCAGAACCGGCACGCTCAGCGGTAGCTCGACGCGGCGAAGCACCTGCCAGCCACTCAGTCCCATCCCCCGACTCGCCTCGACCAGCATGCGATCGACCTGGTTGAGACCGACGATGGTGTTACGGAGGACCGGCAGCGCGGCGTAGATGACCAGCGCGTAGACAGCCTGGTCGAAGCCGATGCCGACGGTGATCGCCATCAACACCAGAACCCCGATCGACGGCGTCGCCTGACCGATGTTGGCGACGGCGAGCACTACCGGGGAGAACCTGCGGACCGCCGGCCGGGTCAGCACCACCCCCAACGGCACCGCCAGAAGGACGACGATCAGCGTCGAGACGAAGGTGAGCTCCACATGTTCGACCAGCTTCTCGCGAATCGTCTCGGCGTTGAGGCTCGCCTGGGAGATCCGATCGAGATCCTGGTTGCGCACGTAGAAGTAGAGCGCCACGCAGACGGCGGCGATCAGCGCCGGAGTGCCCAACCGACGCCAGAACCGCGGCGGTCCGCCAAGCTCGGTGAGGAGGTCGTCGGCGTCGGGCGCGGCACCGCGGGTCCTGCCCCCGAGTGCTGGGATGGCCATCTAACCAGCCTCCGTCGGCCGGCCTGCCGCGTCCCGGTCCCGGGCCTGGACGCTCCCCCGCATCTCGTCGATGGCCCGCATCACTGTGCGCATGTCGACGACGCCCTGGTACCGCCGCTGGTCATCGACGACGATGGCGCATCCGACCCGCGAGGTGACCATCTCGTTCAGTGCGTCGTGCAGCGTGGCGTGCGGCTCCACAGTGGCCGCCGCGGGAAGTCCTACCCGGTCGAGGGATTCGTCCGAACGGACGAGGTCGTGGCCGGTGATCCAGCGAACCGGCCGCTGGTTCTCGTCGAGCAGCAGCAGCGACCCGTGATCACTGCCGGTGAGCGCCTGGCGCAGGTGTGCCCGATCGTCGTCGAGCCGGCCGACCGCCCACTGGTTCAGCTCCACGTCCCGGACACGGCTCAGACTCAGGCGCTTGAGCGAGGCGCCCGAGCCGATGAAATCCGCGACGAAGTCGTCGGCCGGAGCCGTCAAGATCGCCTCTGGAGTGTCGTACTGTGCGATCTTCGACCCCTTCGTGAGGATCGCGATCCGGTCGCCGAGCTTGATCGCCTCGTCGATGTCGTGCGTCACGAAGACGATGGTCTTCCGAAGGTCGTTCTGGAGGCGGAGGAACTCGTTCTGGAGGCGCTCGCGTGTGATCGGGTCGATGGCGCCGAACGGCTCGTCCATCAGCAGCACCGGGGGATCGGCGCTCATCGCCCGGGCGACACCGACCCGTTGGCGCTGGCCGCCTGACAGCTCCTTCGGATACCGCGTGCGGTAGGCCGTAGGTTCCATACCCACCAGGTCCAGCAGTTCGTCGACGCGCTGGGAGATCCGGTCCCGGCTCCACCCGAGCAGCCTGGGCACCATGCCGATGTTCTCGGCAATCGTCATGTGCGGGAACAGGCCGATCTGTTGGATGACGTAGCCGATCCGGCGGCGTAGCTGATCGGCGTTGACGTCGGTCACGTCCTCGCCGTCGATGAAGATGCGTCCGGAGGTCGGCTCGATGATCCGGTTGATCATCTTCAGGCTGGTGGTCTTGCCACAGCCGGAGGGTCCCACCAGAACCACGATCTCGCCGGCTGGTATGTCCATGGTGAGGTTGTCCACGGCCGGTTCGGCCTGACCCGGATAGCGTTTGACCAACGACTCGAGGCGGATGGGTGCTGCCGCGGCGGTCCCTTGTTCATGCTCAGTCATCACAACCCCTTCGATGTCGTCAACCTGGAGACCACGGCGAGGACCCCGTCCAGCAGCAGCGCCAGCGTCGCGACGAAGAGGGTTCCGCTGAAGGCAAGGTTGAATCCGCGCTGGGTGCCGATCGCCGAGAGTCCCTGGAAGATCGGACCACCGAGGCCGGGCCCGTTGACGATGGCCGCGATGGCGGCGATCCCGACGATCATCAGTGTGGAAACGCGTATGCCGGCCATGATGACCGGCCAGGCGAGTGGTAGCTCGACGCGGAGCAGCCGCTGGCGGCGGGAGAGTCCCATGCCCTGTGCCGATTCGACAACAGCTGGATCGACCGAACGCAGGCCGGTGATCGTGTTGCGCGCGATGGGAAGCAGTGCGTACAGCACCAACGCGACGACTGTGGGCACGGCCCCGAGGCCAAAGATCGGTATGAACAGTCCAAACAGGGCGAACGACGGAATGGTCAGGAAGGTGCCGGTCACCGTGAGTACGGTTCTGGCTCCGCTCCGATTTCGATAAGTTGCCAGGCCCAACCCGAGTGCGATCACAGTCGCCAGCACTATCGTGACGAACACCACAAGCAAATGCTCGAAGCTCAGCTCGAGCAGGTCAGACCACTCTCGTTCCAGATATGCGGGCACGCCGGAGATGTAGTCGAGGAAGGTCATTGGCGAATCAGCTTAACGGATGGCGATTCACGTTTGAACAGGGGGCCCCGGCCCGGCCCGGCGGCTCATCACGTGACCGGTCTACCCGGGTTGACGACGGCGGCGGGTGCCTGGAGTGAATACACCAGTTGCCGTCGCGGCTCCGGCGTGGTGAGTACCTCGTGCTCAGCAGGCGAGGGTCGCCATTGGACCTCGTGTCTCGCGCCGGCAGTAGCCTCAATTCACGCATTCGGATGAGTCAGAGCGAGCGGTCGAACACCCCGTGCTGTTGAGGAAATCGGACATCCAATAGCAGGCGATCGCTCCAGCGCATTCGGCAATCGACATCAGTCGACAGCGGCCATGGTCATACCAGAAACCCCTTCGGGTGCGCCGCCGAAAGGGGTGCGGCCCGTACCTCACGGCGTCCGGGCCGGCCCCTCGTGAGGCCGGCCCGGACTGTCAGAAGGTTCAGACGAGGTCGAACCGGTCCAGGTTCATGACCTTGACCCACGCCCGCACGAAGTCGTGCACGAACGTCTCCCGAGCGTCGTCGCTCGCGTAGACCTCCGCGAGCGCCCGCAGCTCCGAGTTGGAGCCGAAGACGAGGTCGGCCCGGCTACCGGTCCACTTGACCTCGCCGGTGGCGGCGTCGCGGCCCTCGAAGGTGTTCGCGTCCGCGGAGGTCGCCTTCCACGTCGTACCCAGGTCCAGCAGGTTGACGAAGAAGTCGTTGGTCAGCGTGCCGGGGGTGTCGGTGAACACGCCCAGCGGCGACTGCCGGTGGTTCGCACCCAGGACGCGCAGACCTCCGACGAGGACTGTCATCTCGGGCGCGCTCAGGGTCAGCAGGTTCGCCCGGTCGACGAGCAGGAACTCGGCCGGCAGGCGGTGGCCCTTGCCGAGGTAGTTGCGGAACCCGTCGACGGTCGGCTCCATCGCGGCGAACGACTCGACGTCGGTCTGCTCCTGCGAGGCGTCGGTACGTCCCGGCGTGAACGGCACCTCGACGTCGACGCCGGCGGCACGGGCGGCCCGCTCGACGGCGGCGCCACCGGCGAGGACGATCAGGTCGGCCAGCGAGATCTTCTTCCCACCGGTCTGGGCGGCGTTGAACGCCTCCTGGATCCCCTCCAGGGTGCCCAGCACCCGCGCCAGCTCGTCCGGGTTGTTGACCTCCCAGCTGTTCTGCGGCTCCAGCCGGATGCGGGCGCCGTTGGCGCCGCCGCGCTTGTCGCCGCCGCGGAACGTCGACGCGGACGCCCACGCGGTGGAGACCAGCTGGGACACGGAGAGGCCGGAGGCGAGGACCTGCGCCTTGAGGGCGGCGACGTCCTCGGCGTCGACGAGCTCGTGATCCACGGCCGGGATGGGGTCCTGCCAGATCAGCGTCTCGGCGGGGACCTCCGAGCCGAGGTAGCGGACGACCGGGCCCATGTCGCGGTGGGTGAGCTTGAACCAGGCCCGGGCGAACGCGTCGGCGAACTCGTCGGGGTTCTCCATGAAGCGCCGCGAGATCTGCTCGTAGACCGGGTCGACGCGGAGCGCGATGTCGGTCGTCAGCATGCCGGGGGCGTGCCGCTTCGACGGGTCGTGGGCGTCAGGCACGGTCCCGGCGCCGCCGTTGTGCTTGGGCGTCCACTGGTGTGCGCCGGCCGGGCTCTTGGTCAGCTCCCACTCGTAGCCGAAGAGGTTCCAGAAGAAGTTGTTGGTCCACTTCGTCGGCGTCGTGGTCCAGATGACCTCCAGGCCACTGGTGATCGTGTCCGCGCCCTTGCCGGTGCCGAAGCTGTTCTTCCAGCCGAGGCCCTGCTCCTCGATGGGGGCGCCCTCGGGCTCGGGGCCGACGTGGTCGGTCGGGCCCGCACCGTGGGTCTTGCCGAAGGTGTGGCCGCCCGCGATCAGCGCGACGGTCTCCTCGTCGTTCATCCCCATCCGGCCGAACGTCTCGCGGATGTCCCGGGCCGAGGCGAGCGGGTCCGGGTTGCCGTTCGGGCCCTCCGGGTTGACGTAGATGAGGCCCATCTGCACCGCGGCGAGCGGCTGCTCGAGGTCCCGGTCGCCGGTGTAGCGCTCGTCGCCGAGCCAGGTGGTCTCGGGGCCCCAGTAGACGTCCTCGTCGGGCTCCCAGACGTCCTCCCGGCCACCGGCGTAGCCGAAGGTCTTGAAGCCCATCGACTCCAGGGCGACGTTGCCGGCGAGGATCATGAGGTCGGCCCAGGAGAGGCTCTTGCCGTACTTCATCTTGACCGGCCACAGCAGGCGGCGGGCCTTGTCGAGGTTGCCGTTGTCCGGCCAGCTGTTCAGGGGTGCGAAGCGCTGCTGGCCGGCACCCGCGCCGCCACGGCCGTCGCTGATGCGGTAGGTGCCCGCACTGTGCCACGCCATACGGATGATGAACGGGCCGTAGTGGCCGAAGTCGGCCGGCCACCAGTCCTGCGAGGTGGTCAGGGCCTGTGCGATGTCCTGCTTGACGGCGGCCAGGTCGAGGGACTTGAACGCCTCGGCGTAGTTGAACTCCACCCCGAGCGGGTTCGTCACCGCGGGGTTCTTGGCGAGGATCTTCAGGTTGAGCCGGTTCGGCCACCAGCCGCGGCTACCGCCGCCCTGCGTGGGGTGGGGGGCGCGTCCGTGCGCGACCGGGCAGCGTGACTCGCTGCCCGCCTCCGCGTCGTGGACGACGGCGTCGTGGTTCTCGGACATCGGGTTCCTTCCGTGCTTACGTGTCAGGGGGATCAGGAGTTGCAGGTGACGGAGCAGCCGGGGCAGAGGCCCCAGTAGACGACCTCGGCCTCGTCGATGGTGAAGCCGTGGTCGTCGGACGCGGTCAGGCAGGGCGACGGCGCAGTCGACGTCGGCGATCAGACCGCAGTTCCGGCACACGAGGTGGTGGTGCGGAAGATCGTTACGGACGGCACCGATGATCGAATCCGTGTCCGCGTGCGGATGCGTGTGCACCGCGCTCAGCACCGCCACGCGCGGACGGGTCACGCGCAACGCGGCCCCGCGCAGCATCTGCTGAAAGTCCGGAGTCGTGGACACGGCGCGGAGTCTTCTTCGTTTTTTGGAATCAGTCAAGATAATGGGCTGGAGGTCACGCCTCGCCGACCGAGGTCAGCAGTAATGCGCGGCGACCGCCGTGGCCCAGATCACTTCCGAGCGCCGCCCGCGCCGACGCCGGCGGCGCGAGGGCCCGCCCTCGCAGTGCCGGCCGGGGCCGGCAGAGAGTTCTTCCGGATCTTCGACGACCGGCATAGGGTGAGGTCCCGTCGAGAGGATCACGGATGGACGCGGCGCAAGCCATCTCGTTGGCGGCGAACTGGATCCGCTCCCACGGCGTGGACTACCCCACCGACGGGCTGGTGGCGGATCGCTTCGAGGCGGGCTGGAGCGTGTACGCGCCGGTGACCGTCGACGAGAGTGATCCCATGGCGTTCCTGGACATGCCGGTGGGACGGTCGGTCTTCCTGGTGGGAGATTCCGGGCGCATCGAGGAGGTGTCCTCCTCGGTCCCTCCACAGCAGGCACAGGACCGGTTCACCACGCAGGAGATCGCGGACGCGCACGCCGCCGGGTCGGACGAGGCACAGTTCATGGCCGAGTTCGAGCGCGCCTTCCAGCAGGCGGCGGCGGAACATCCACCGGCCGCCAGCAGCTTCACCGTCGTCGACGCCCCGTCCGATGAGGCCAGAACCGCCGCCGAGGCGTCCCGGCTGCTCGAACCGATCGCGCAACGGCTGGCCCAGCTCGGACCTCCTGGTTGGGAGCGACTCTCGGCCGAATTCGCGTTCACCGTCTCCGCCGAGGTCGCCCAGCTCTGGTTCTGGTCCGGGGACAGATCGATGCCGGCGCCCGTGCCGTTGAGCATCGGCGAACTGGTCCGCCACCAACGCAACGTCGCCGCACGGATGCCGGCCGGGCCGTGGTGGCGGCTGCTGCTGACCGTCACGAACCACGGCGTGATGACCGTGGAGTACGACTACGGCGACCAGCCGTTCCCCGACGGCCAACTGTTGGCCGCCGAGCACTACCGCAACGACCTGGCCGTCCATCCCCGCTCGCACGTACCGGTGTGGCTCGCCGGGTACGTCGCCGGGCCCGCCGCACAGGGACGCGACCCGCAGCGGGCGGCGGCCGCCGCAGCCGCCGACGCCGCCGTCGGAAGGACGGCCGTCCCGGTCGACGGTGTTCCCTCGCTGGCCGAGGTCTGGGCGCGGTGGGCCGCGCTCTCCGCCGTGTACGTCGGCGTCAGATCGGAGTGGGGGCCGCGGATCCTCCCCGGCCACGCCTGGTACGAGAGCGACAGGCGCAGCGGCTCGGTCCTCTTCGTACTCCCCGGTGAACGCGCGGTCCTCTCCGGCGGGAAGTGGGACTCCCCGCTGCTCGAAGCCGCCTACAACGGCGGCCGGCCGCTGCCCGACCTCTACTCCGGGGCACCCGCCTGGGTCACGGACAGCGTCCTCAACACCCGTAACCGCAACGGCCTGTTGACGTTCTGCCTCTGGTGGACCGACGGCCGCTGGCATCGGGGAGCCACCGACACGTCCGGGGAACTCGACGTTCCCCTGCCCCCGATCCGGACCCCGGGCGAGACGGTACGCGCGATGACCAGCCTGACCGGCCCCGGCACCGATCCCGCCTGCGCGGCTCTGCTGACCGCGATCGGGGACCGGAAGGCCAGCGCGCACCACGTGGCGGCGCTCTTCGCCCGCGTGCCCGGGGCCGACGTCGGCGCCGCCGTCAACCAGCTCAGCCTCGCCGGACTGCTGACCGCCTGAGCGCCACCCACCACCCGCGACCCGCCGCCCGGACGGTTCGGCGCCCGACGGTTCGACGCCGGGCGGCCCGACGATTCGACGCCGCGCGCCCGGACGGTTCGGGATCGGCCGGGCGGCCGGTGCGCGGGCGGCGGTGACGGAGCGACGAAGGTCGCCGGGACCGGTCTGGCACGAACCGGTCCCGACCACCTCGCACCGGCGCGCGGCCGGCGACCCGGATCCGTGGATCAGGAGTCCGGTGGAGTGCCCCGGCCGCGCTCAGACGGCGAGACGCTGGCCCGGGAAGATCAATCCCGGGTCGTCGCCGATCACGCGCTTGTTGCGCTCGTACAGGGTGTGCCAGCCGCCGGCCACGTGGTGCGCCTGGGCGATCTCCGACAGGGTGTCCCCCGGCTTCACCACGTACGTCCCGGCCGCGGACGTCGACGTGTCGTGCCGCCGGGTGGACTTCGTCTCGCCGCCGGTGGAGTGCTTCGACGCGCCGGTGGAGTTCGATCCGCCGGTAGGCTCGGACGACGTCGAGCCACCCTGCTTGCCGCAGGTCGGCCACGCGCCGATGCCCTGACCGTCGAGCACCTTCTCGGCGATCGCGATCTGCTCCTCGCGGGTGGCGAGGTCGGCGCGGGCGGCATACTTCGTGCCCCCGTACCCCTCCCAGGTGCTCTGGGAGAACTGGAGGCCGCCGAAGTAGCCGTTGCCGGTGTTGATGTGCCAGTCGCCGCTGGACTCGCACTGGGCGATGGCGTCCCAGTTGACCGCCGCCTGGGCGGGGGCGGCGCCGAAGAGCGCGACGGCGCCGGTGATCGCGCCGGCGGCCAGGGTGCCGACGGCGACGCGACGGGCGGTCACGGCACGGTGACGGGCATGGTAGGTAGCTGCCATTGGTTTCCTCCACGCCGACGAGGTGAGCTGTCGGGTTCGGACTGAGGAGCCCGGCCGCACGATGGGCGGCTTCACCCCGAGGCGCCCCGACATGGAAAGGCCGGCGGCGCCGGGAAACGGTGGGTCCCCCGCTCCTGCCCGGGTGGACGTTCCGACGACCGGCGGCAGGATTTGGCGTTACCGGTCGCGGTGTTCGCGTCGGCGAACTCGACCGACGCTATGCAGCATTCGCGACGATTGCCCACTTCCTGTGACGTTCTTCACCGGGCCACGCGCGGCGGTCCGCGTTCGACTTGCGCGCCTCGCCGGATCGTGCGGCGGCGACGAACCGACGCTCCTTTCGCCGGGACCGAACCGTCCGACAGGGAGGATGGTCACGATCTGCGGACGCAACGACTACCGCGGGCGACCGCCGGTCGCGCCCGCCGTGAGAGTCGGATCGGCGGCGGCCGACCAGCTCCCGACAACCCCGACAAGGGCAAGCACACATGCCCATGCTCTGATGTCTTCATGATCAGTCCAACTCCCCTGATGAGTCTCGTCGCCGGCGTCTGGGGCTTCAAGACCCTTGCCGTCGGCGTCGAACTCGGCCTGTTCACCCGACTCGCGAACGGGCGCACCATCACCGTCGGCGAGGCAGCCACCGAGTTCGATCTGGCCGAGCGCCCGACGGACATGCTGCTGGCGGCCAGCGCTTCGCTCGGCCTGCTGGAGCGGGTCGGCACGGGCTACCGCAACTCCGAACTCGCCGAGCAGTTTCTGGTCGAGGGGCGCCCGTACTACTTCGGCGGCCAGATCCGCTACTCCGACCTGCGCACGTACCTGCCGTGGCACCGGATCTCGGAGGCGCTGCGCACGGACCGGCCGCTGACCTGGGACCCGCAGAGCCAGCAGTCGATGTTCGACACCAGCGACCCGGAAATGATCAGCCAGTTCTGGGACGCGATGTACTCCACGTCCAGCTTCACCGCCCGGGCCCTGGCCGGCGCGTACGACTTCGGCACGCACCGGGCGCTGCTCGACGTCGGCGGCGGGGCGGCGGCGTTCCCGATCGAGCTGTGCCGGCGCCTGCCGGAGCTGCGGGCGACCGTGCTCGATCTGCCGCACGTCTGCGTGCGGGCCGAGGAGCGGATTGCGGCCGCCGACCTGACCGGCCGGATCGGCACCGTCGCCGGTGACTTCCTCACCGACCCCGCACTGCCGCAGGGATACGACGTCATCCTGCTGAGCATGATCCTGCATGACTGGGACGAGCCCACGAACCGGGCGCTGCTGGCGAAGTGCCACGCCGCGCTGCCACCCGGCGGGACTGTCGTCATCTGCGAGCTGCTGCTCAATGACGAGCGCACCGGCCCACCGGAGGCGGCGCTGATGGGCATGAACATGGTGGTCGAGACGGAAGGCGGCCGGAACTACTCCCGCGCCGAGTACGCGACCTGGCTCGCCGACGCCGACTTCGTCGACATCCGTACGGTGCTGTTCGACGCCCCGGGCGCCAACGGCGCGGTGGTGGCCCGCCGGGCCTGACCACCGGGCGAGGGTACGGCGGCCGGGGCGATCGGTGCGCCCGGCCGCCGCGGGGCCCACGCGTCGCGACCGGGCAGCCGCAGAGACGATGACCGTACGGCGTCGAGACATTGCGGACGGTGATCCGCGAGGGCTATGGGGGCGTACGTCCCGTGATGACTGCGACACGTGGACGGGCGGGGCTGGGGCGGAGCGGGCCACGTCGGCAACAATCCGGAGCGGAGACCCCGGCAGCTCAGCCGCCTAGCCACCGGGGTTTACCGGGGGGAGGCAGTGGTGAAGGTAGGGCGGCACACGAACCCGAGGGGGGACAGCCATGTCCGAAACAAGTCGTAGCGAGGCCGTCACAGAGCGCCCGGACGAGGTGACCGACCCGCTTCTGTGGAAGCTCGCGCTCGAGGTGGCCGACGCGCACGAGCCCGACGGGGAGGGCGGCTGCCGCAACCTGCTGTGCGCCGGTGAGCCGTGGCCGTGCACGGCGTGGAACAACGCCCAGCGGGCGCTGCGCGCGGCGCAGGGCGGCCCGGCCACTGACCCCGTGGTCACTGTTGAGTACGACTCCCCCGCCGACTGGCCCGCCGTTCCGATGGTGCCGGCGGCCCGCCGCACGGCGGCGTGACGCGCAACCGCAGAACCCGGTAGCGCACGACCCGCGAGCGCACCGCGCGCCGGTGCGGCCACCCGCGCGGCTGACCGGTCGCCCGATCCGGGGACGGGCCTGCGTGAACGCCGCTGGTGGGCGCGGCCACGAGTGGACCGGTGCGGCAGGATCTGGGCGCCGCCGGCCACCGTGGCCCGCCCGGGCGCGACCACGGACCATGGACCCGGAGTCGGGGCGTCCGCGAAGGCCGCGAATATGGGATGCGGACGCCGGGCGAGGCCCCTACCGTGCGGCGGTGACCATCGACATCGCCAGCCTCGCCGAGCGTCCCGACCTCGCTCCTCTGCTCGACGAGGACTTCGCCGGGGCGTGGCCGCCGTTCATGCTCTGGGATCCGATGGGCTCGGTGTACTACAGCGTCGCCCACGACCTGTATCCCGAGTTCGTGTTCGCCGCCGTCGATCCGGCGGAGCCGGGACGGGCGATCGCCCGGGCGTACGCCGTGCCGCTGCGGTGGACGGAGCCGGAGCTGCCGGACGGTGGCTGGGACCGGATGATCCAGCGGGCCACCATCGACCGGCTCACCGGCGCCGAGACCACCATCGTCTCCGCGCTGGAGATCTGCGTTCGGCCCGAGCGGCGCGGCGGCGGGCTCTCCGCGCTGATGCTGGACGCCATGCGGCGGGCCGCCGCGAAGCAGGGGTACGACACGTTGGTCGCGCCGGTGCGGCCGAACGGCAAGCACACCCAGCCCGACCTGTCGATGACCGAGTACGCGGCGCGGGTCCGCGCGGACGGCCTGCCGGTCGACCCGTGGCTGCGGGTGCACGTGCGCGCCGGTGGACGCATCGAACGGGTGGCGACGCGGTCGATGACGATCGCCGGCACGCTCGCCGACTGGCGGCGCTGGACCGGCCTGCCCTTCGACGTGAGCGGGCCGGTGCGGGTGCCGGGTGCGCTGGTGCCGGTGCACTGCGACGTGGCGCACGACCACGCGGTCTACGTGGAGCCCAACGTCTGGGTCCGGCACCGCCTCTAGCTCGGCGGAAATGTGGCACAGACGTGGCGGCACGGCCTCGTCGGGCCGCACCGCCGGTGTTTGCTCCGTGCTGTCACCGCAGTGCGGACGCCTCCGGCAGGCCGTCGCCGGACCATCGCGCCGCGACCACCGCGGTCCGGCTTGTCGGGTTGCCTTCTGCTGACCGAGCCGGCCCCGCCCGCTGTGCCAGTCGAGCGCTGCCGCGGGAGCGTGGAGTGCGGGAACGGGGAGATCCCTAGGCCCGGTTGAAACGGGCTGCCCAGTTCCGCAGCAGTTCGCGCAGCTCGGGCGGGTCGAGGACGCGGAAGTCGGCGTCGAGCGTGCCCAGTGCCATGGCCGGCCAGTCCAGGGAGTCGGCGGTCATGAGTACCCGGCAGTGCTCGGCGTCGAGCTCCTCGACCCTGCTCCACCGGCCGATCCGCGATCTCACGGCCGCGGCCGGGGCGTCGACCAGGGCCTCCACCCGGTACGGGTGGGGCATGCCGCCCAGACTGGCGCGGACGAACTCGGCGGCGTCGGCGGCGGGCAGCTCGCGGGGTCGGAACCGGGAGCCGGTGCCGTGTGGCGCGGTGAGGCGGTCGACCCGGAAGCTGCGCCATTGATGCCGGGTGAGGTCGTAGGCGACCAGATACCAGCGTCGGCCCAGGGAGACCAGTCGATGTGGTTCGACGTGCCGGTCGGTGTGCTGGCCGTCGGCGGCGGTGTAGGAGAATCGCAGGTGCTCGCTGTCCCGGCAGGCCAACGCGACAGCGGTGAGCATTCCCGGGTCTACCGCCGGCCTGGTCGGGCCGTCCCAGCCGGCGGGCAGGGTCATGGCGCGCAACGCCTCGACCTGGCGCCGTAGCCGGGTCGGCATCACCTGCACCACCTTGGCCAGAACGCGCACCGAGGACTCGGCGAGGCCCTCCACCGCGCTCTGCGCGGCGGCCTGCAGCCCCACGGCCAGGGCGACCGCCTCCTCGTCGTCGACCACCAGCGGCGGCAGTGCCGCACCGGCGGTGAGCTGGTAGCCGCCGTCCACCCCGCGCTGCGACTCGACTGGATAGCCCAGCTCGCGCAGCCGGTCGATGTCCCTGCGCAGGGTACGGACGGAGATTCCCAGGCGCTCGGCCAGTTGGGTGCCCGGCCAGTACCGGTGGTTCTGCAGCAGGGACAGCAGCCGCAGCATCCGGGTGCTGGTGTTCGCCATGTCGGTGATTCTTCCGCGATAGAGGTCAGGAAGTGTCCGCAGTGCGCCCTAGCGTGGGTCCTGATCCGGAACAGGACAACGGAAGGTGAGACCATGAGCGAGACCACGACCGCCGCCGAGCGGGCCACCGGTGACCGGGCAGACGAGCCGGCCGTCACGGGTGAGCGAGCCGATCTGCTGGCGATGCTGGCCAAAACTCGGCACTTCCTGCGCTTCACCACTCGCGACCTCACTGACGAGCAGGCCGGGCGGCGGACCACCGTCAGCGAGCTCTGCCTGGGTGGCCTGATCAAGCACGTCACTGCGACCGAGCGGGGCTGGACGGACTTCATCGTGGCCGGCCCGTCGGCGATGGACGACTTCACCGCCATGACCGAGGCCGACTGGGCCCGACGGGCCGACGAGTTCCGGCTGCTACCCGGCGAGACGCTGGCCGGTGTGCTGGCCGACTACGCCGAGGTGGCCCGCCGGACCGACGAGCTGCTCACCACCCTGCCCGACCTGGACGCCACCCACCCGCTACCGAACGCCCCGTGGTTCGAGCCGGGCGCGCGGTGGTCGGCCCGCCGGGTGCTGATGCACGTCATCGCCGAGACCGCTCAACACGCCGGCCACGCCGACATCATCCGCGAGTCCCTGGACGGGGCAAAGAGCATGGGCTGACCCACGGCACGGTGTGGGGGCGTAGTGAGCCGCGCCCCCACACCACCGATGAAGGACACGGACGAGTGACTGGCCTTGGTGTTCACGGTGACCGCTCAGGCGGCTGCGGCGGCGTTCCGACGCCGGTACGGTGAACGCCGTCCGTCCGGCGCAGCGCGCCGCCACCGTGGGGAGGAACAAATGATCTTCATTACCGCGAAGTTCCGCGTGCTGCCGGAGTACGCCGACCGGTGGCCCGAGATCGTCAAGGAGTTCACCGACGCGACCCGAGCCGAGCCGGGTTGCCTCTGGTTCGAGTGGTCCCGCAGCCTCGCCGACCCGACGGAGTACGTCCTGGTCGAGGCGTTCCGCGACGGGGACGCCGGCGGGGCGCACGTGCAGTCGGAGCACTTCCGCACCGCGCAGCGCACCCTGCCGCCGCACCTGGCCGAGACGCCGAGGATCGTCAACGCGACGGTCCCGCAGGACGACTGGTCCTCGCTCGGCGAGATGGCGGTGCCGGAGCGTCCCTGACCGTCCGCGAACGCGGCAACGGCCTCCGCGGGCGGCGATTACGCCGAAAGCCGACTCCGCCGCAACCCGGGATGGACAATGGCCTCGGGGACTGAGGTGCGTGCGACGGGGGTCCAGGCGTGCTCGGAAGCGGCCTCCTGGCCTGGGTGCGTCGCCGGGACCCGGGGTACGTCGTCCTCCGACGTGCCGCCCGGCTGACCCTCGTCGCCTCCGCCGTCTTCTACGGCGGACGGTACGGCCTCGGCAACCCGACGCTGGCCACGTACGGGCTCTTCGGCGCGGTCGCCATGGGCGCGTTCACCCAGCTCCCGGGCGCACCCCGCGAGCGCGCCCGGATCCTGCTCGTCGCGCTCCCGGTCGGCTGGGTGCTGATCTCTCTGGGCACCGTGCTGGCCGGGAACGTCTGGGCCGCGGCCGGCGGGATGCTGGTCGTCGGATTCGTGGTGGCGTTCGCCGGCACCGGGGGCCCCCGCCTGGTCGGCCTGGTCGGCGCCTTGCAACTGTTCTACATCCTCGCCTCCTTCCCGCCGTATCAGCCGGACACCCTGCCGCAACGGCTTCTCGGCGTGACTATCGCCGTGCTGTTGCTCGCCGTCACCGAGGTGCTGCTCTTCCCGGACCCACCCCCGGTCTCGTACCCTCAGCGGCTCGTCTCCGCGGCGGACCGTCTCGCGGTGCTGCTCGACGTCGCCGCGGAGATGCTCGCCGGCACCGAAGGCGACCAGCGCGAGCGGCTGTCACGCCAGGAAGAGGCCGCCGCGGCGGTGGCCCGGCTCAGGCTGGCGGAGTTCCCCGCGGCGGAGCGGCCGACCAGTGCCGTCGTGCGGGACCGCGCGCTGCGCGCGTGCGAGGCGGCGCTGCAGGGCGTGCTCGTCAAGGTGACGCGGATCCTGGCGGAGGCCCCGCCGCAGCCGCCCCCCGGCCTGGCGGCGGCGCGGCTGTTCCGGGCATGTGCCGAGACGACCCGCGCCAGCGGCCGGACCCTGCGGCACGGCGGACCGCCGGTCTCCCTGGACGACCTGGATGCGGCCATCGACGCCTCCGAGCGGGCGTTCGCCGCCCCGACCGGTCCGGTCGGCCCGGCGGACCTGTCGCGGCTGTGCCTGGATGCGGGGGCGCTGAGCCTCGCCAACCAGGTGAGCGTTCTCGCCGTCTCGGCCCGGGCCGCCGTCGGGTTACCGACCACCGACACGAATCCCGCGGTCGCCGGCTACCGGAGCGTGGTCGGCGACGTGCGGCAGCCTCGGTGGCGGCTGTACTGGCGACAGTTCCGGGCGCACCTGACGGTCCGCTCCGCCCTGTTCCAGTCGGCGGTACGGCTCGCCGTGGCGCTGTCCGCCGCCCGGGTGGTCGCCGGTTTCCTGCCCCTCCAGCACGGCTTCTGGGTGCTGCTGGCGACGCTGACCGTGCTGCGCACCTCGGCCATGGACACGCGCACGGCACTGAAGCCGGCGGTGTTGGGCACCATCGGCGGGGCGGCCGCCAGTGGCGTACTGATGCTCTTCGTCAACCGCTCGATCGTCTACGTCGTCGCGCTGCCGGTCACCATGGTGCTGGCCTTCACCCTCGGCCGGTTGCTCGGGCCGTCCTGGGCGCAGGCGCTCTTCACGCTGCTGCTCACCTTCGTCTTCGCCCAGCTCGCGCCCGCAGGCCCGCAACTCGCCGAGACCCGCCTGGTGAACGTCCTGATCGGCGCGGCGGTCGGCATCCTGGCCGGCGTGCTCCTGTGGCCACGAGGCGCCCGGCACGACCTACGGAAGAACACCGCCGGCTACCTACGCGCGGTCGGGGGGCTGATCGAAGAGGCCGTGGCGGCGACGCTCGGCGGCCCGCGACCGGACGAGGCGCTGCACCGGGCGCGCCGGGCGGTCGCGTTGGCGGACGCCTCCTACGCCCAATACCACGGTGAACGCCACGATCCGCCGGCGGGCCAGGTGGACTGGCAGGCGGTCCTCTCCGCGGGGCACCACGCGCTGCACGCCGTGCCGGCGATGCTCTTCCGTTACCAGTCCGGGCGCCTGGCCGACTGGCCGGAGGCGGCCGCGCAGCTACGCGAGACCGCCGGCCGGATCCGCTCGGCGTACGACGAGGTCGCCGACCAGATCACTCGCGGCGAGGCGCCGCACCCGGTGGTCAGCGCGACCCGTTGTATCGACGAGCTGAACCGGTTCCGCCCGTTGCTCGACGAACGCAGTGCGGCCCCACAGGTCCGGCACCTCGTCGAGGTGAACTTCCTGCTCGCCAACCTCGCCGACCACATCGCGCACACCGGCCCGTCCACCGCCCCTCGCCGTGACGGGCCGCCCCGCAATCGGCCGTGATGACCGGCGCGGACAGGTCGGCCGCGGCGTCGAGGACGTCCCGGTGGCCGGTGACGAACAGGTCGAGCAGGAGGCCACGGGTCGCGGCCAGGAGCGCGGGTGCGAGGCGGCTCGGCTCCTACTCGAAGCGGGCGGTGTCCCCGGCCCCCCGCCGCAGGATCTCCGGCTCGTCCTCGGAGAGATCGATCACGGTGGTCGGCTCCTTGCCGCACTCGCCGGCGTCGAGCACCGCGTCGACGAGATGATCGAGCCGCTCCTTGATCTCCCAGCCCTGGGTCATCGGCTCCTCCTCGCCCGGCAGGATCAGGGTGCTCGAGACCAGCGGCTCCCCGAGTTCGGCGAGCAGCGCCTGGACGACGGTGTGGTCCGGTACGCGAACCCCGACGGTGCGCTTGCGGGGATGCAGCATCCGGCGCGGCACCTCCCGGGTGGCCGGCAGGATGAACGTGTAACTGCCCGGGGTCGACGCCTTCACCAGCCGGAAGACCGAGTTGCTGACCTTCACGAACTGGCCGAGCTGCGCGAAGTCCCGGCACACCAGCGTGAAGTGGTGCCGCTCGTCGAGCTGCCGGATCTGACGGATCCGGTCGAGACCGTCCTCGTCGCCGAGGCGGCAACCGAGGGCGTAACACGAGTCCGTCGGGTAGGCGATCAGGCCGCCGCCGCGGACCAGGTCGACGACCTGGCCGATGGCCCGGGGCTGCGGGTTGTCCGGATGCACGTCGTAGTACCTCGCCATGCGTCGAGACTAGTGGCCAGGAAAGCCCGCAGCCCACGCGCCGTCGTCAGGCCACGGTGACCTCGCGGGAGGCGTACCGGTTCCGGGCCGAGCCGAGCCCGCAGGCGATCGTGGGCACGCCGAGGGCGACCAGCACCGCCAGCGGAACCGCCCAGCTGCCGGTGGCGTCGTGCAGCGCACCGAGGGCGAAGGGACCGACGGCCGCGAGGATGTATCCGGAGCACTGCGCCATGCTCGACAGTTGTGCGGCGTGCCGGGCGTCCGGGGCGCGCAGCACGATGAACATCACCGACAGGCTCAGACCGGCGCCCTGCCCCACGCCCATCAGCGCCATCCACAGGTAGGTGTTCGCTCCCGGCGCCGCCAGGAGGCCGGCGAAAGCGATCATGGTCAGCAGGGCGCTCAGCAGCACCAGCACGCCGGGGTGGAGCCGACGGTTGGCCAGCATCGGCGTGAACAACGCTCCGACGATGGCGGCCAGGCTGGAGAAGGAGAGCATCCACCCGGCCGCACCGGACGACATCCCCGTGCCGGTGAGGACGGTCGGCAGCCACGCCGCCGCGGAATAGAAGACCAACGACTGCGCGGCGAAGTAGAACGCCACGAACCACGCCACGGGGTGCGTCCAAAGCCCCCGTACCAGCTGGTCACTGACGTCGCCACCGCGCGACCGGGACATCCCCGCGCTCTTGCCGGCCGTCCGGCGCCGCAGCTGCGGCAGCCACACGAACACGGCGAGTACGGCGAGCAGACCCCACATCGCCAGGGCCGCCCGCCAGCCGAAGTGCAGGGCGTTCTGGATCGGCAGGGTCACGCCGGCCGCGAGCGCCGCGCCGAGGAACAACGACATGCTGTAGATGCCCGACATGAGGGCGACCCGGGACCGGAACTCCTGCTTGATCACGCCGGGGAGCAGCACGTTCGCCACGGCGATCGCCGCACCGACGACCAGGGTCCCGATCAGCAGCATGCTCGTGGGGTGAAGCAGCCGCAGGACGGTTCCGGCGGCCAGCAGCACCATCATGACCAGAAGTACGGGGTTCACCCCGAACCGGCGTCCGATGCGGGGCGCGAACGGGGCGAGGAGGCCGAAACAGAGCAGGGGAAGCGTGGTGAGCAGGCCGGCCATCGCGGTCGACATGCCGGTATCGGCACGCATGGCGTCGAGCAGCGGCGAGACCGCCACCACCCCGGGACGGAGGTTCATCGCCAGCAGCACCAGGCCGATCGCGAGAAGCGCGGCCGATCCCTTCCGTGCGGCCCGGTGTTCACCGGGAGCGGAACCGGCGTCGGCCGCCGGCTCACCCCGGGTGAGCGGCGTACCGCGCTCGGCGGTCGCTGGTGGGTTGATGGTCATTGTTTCTCCTCGAGGTATGGCCGCCGGCCGGCAGACCGGACATCTGATCGACATTCGTGGATTTGTTTGGTCGGACCGACCCCGGCGCGCGGCGCTTTCCAGGGAAGATCCGACCGGCCCGGCGTCACGATTCCGGGCACGGCGACGCGCGGCGCGTCCACGACGGCAGGACGCGCCGGAAGGGAGCGGGTGCGGACACGCGCGTCCGCGGAGTTGTCGAGCGAAGGCCGACGGAGAGCAGCCGGACGCGCCCCGGCTACCTCCGGGGCCGCCTCAGCGCAACTGGCGGCTCAGCCGGCGCTCGGCGTGGCGGCCCTGAGCAACGCCAGCGCCCCCCGGACAGCTCGGTCGTACGGCACGACCGACTGCTCCGCCCGGGCCAGGGCGTAGCCACCCTGCACCACGGCCGCCAGCGCGGAGGCCGTCTCGTCGGCGTCGAGCTCCGGGCTGAACTCACCGGCCGCCTTGCCCTCATCGATCACCTCGACGAGGAACCGGTGCAGGAGCGCGAAGGTCTCCCGGACGGGCTCGCGGAGCTGGTCGTTGACCACCACCTCCGGGTCGGCGACGAGCCGGCCCACCCGGCACCCGCGGAGCGCGTCGCGCTCGCGCAGCAGGTACGCCGAGATCCGCTCGAACGCCGTCCCGTCGCCGGTGAGGACGGATCTCAGCTCGTCCTGCATCAACGCGGCGCTGCGTCGCTCGGCGGCCAGAACGAGGTCTCCCTTGCCCTGGAAGTGGTGGTACATGCTGCCCTGCCCGACTCCGGAGCGGCGCAGGATGGCCGCCGGACTGACTCCCACGTACCCGCGCTCCCAGAGCAGCTCGGAGGTTCCCTCGATCAGACGCTCACGCGCGTCGTCCTGTTGCTTCGCCACTCCACGACCATACCTACTAGTACGTATGTCGACCACGTGACCTACCTCGCGGCCGCGCCGACCCCCGCCCCTACCCCGCGTACCGGCGGATCGACGGAGTGTCGTTGACGTCCGGGCCGAAGAACTTGAAGATCACCAGTTCGCCGTCCCCGGTGTTCTCCACCGTGTGCGCGGCGGTCGCCGCGGCGTGGCTCACCAACAGCTCGTCCCGGTCGGCGTCGCCGCCACGCACGTCGTGCCCGCAGTACCGGCCGGAACCCGACCAGACCAGGATCGAGTACACCCCGTTCTCGGCCGCGGTGTGCCGCCCCCCGGGCGGCACCACGAGCTTCTTCCCGCTGAACTTCGGGGTGTTGTAGAAGATCCACCACTCGGCGCCGCCGCCGTCGGTGTCGATCGGCTGCGGGCTCAGATGGTTGTTCTCGTAGAAGAACGGATCACCGTTGAGCTCCCACTCCACGAAGTCGAGCGGGAAACGCTCGCCGTGCGCCGCCCGGTCGGCCGGGCGTACGTCGTGGAAGAGCAACTCCTTGTCGATGATCCGACCGGCGTTGAGCGCCTGGAACATCGCGAAGACGTCCGAATCCTCCTGCAACTCCACGGTCAGCGCCGTACCCGGCCCGTGCAGCACCCCCGACGGCACCTGGAAACCCTCGTCCGGCACCTGCACCTCGGCCCGTGAGTGCCGCAGGATCAGGTCGCTGTCCCAGTCGACCAGGTACGGCAGGAGCACGTCGTACGCGCGCTCCCGGACGATCCACGGGTGCACGCCGAAGAACGTCTCCGGGTGCGGGCCGGCCTCGACGCCCGCCGGGAAGTAGTACGCCTCGTCCTTCGACCGTCGGCCCAGCAGCTCCGCGAAGCGCTGCGGCGGGTGGATGTGGTACGGGATCCGCGCCCCGTAGTCGAGCAGCTTCGCCAGCCGCCCCAGACCCTGCGGATGGCTCGCCGCGTACGCCGCGCCCATGACCGCTGCGGGATCCGCGGCCACGGCGTCCCGCAACGTCATCCGGGGCCGGCCCGACGAGTCGACGACCCGGCTGAGCCCCTCGTCGTCCGGCCCGATCCGGTTGTCCGCCTTCGTGGTCGAGCCCAGCCACCGCTCGCAGAGGTAGCCCCGCTCGCCCAGGTCGTAGGCCTCCTCCGGCAGGCCGAACCGCCGTCCGGGCGGCACCAGATCCCGCGCGACGAAGGCCGGTGCCAGACGCAGCACTCCCCCGCCGTCGTTCAGCAGCTCCTCGACCAGCTCGCGGGGCGAGTCGGCGGTCATCCCTTGAGCCCACTCATCGAGATGCCCTGGATGAACCGGCGCTGGAACACCAGGAACGCGACGATCATGGGAAGGGTGGCGACGACCGAACCGGCCATCAGCAGGTTCCAGGACGTCCGATTCTTGACCACGAACAATGCTAGGCCGAGCGGCGCGGTGAATTTGTCGGAACTGGAGATCACGATGAGCGGCCAGAGAAAGTCCTCCCACGCGTAGGTGAAGGTGAAGATCGCGGTGGCCGCGAGCGCGGGCGTGCACAGCGGTAGGACGACCCGCCAGAAGACCCGGAACTCGCCGGCGCCGTCGATCCGCGCGGCGTCGAGCAGCTCGTCGGGAATCGACATCATGTACTGCCGGAGCAGGAAGATGCCGAAGGCGCTCACCGCCCCCGGCAGGATGAGCCCCCAGTACGAGTCGAGCCAGCCGTGGCCGCCGTTGCCGAGCGCGTCGTTGCCCCCGAAGAACGGGATGTGCTTGAGCACCAGGTAGTTCGGGATGAGCGTCACCTGCGGCGGCACCATCATGGTGGCCAGGAAGAGCAGGAAGATGATGTCCCGGCCGGGAAAGCGGCGCTTGGCGAACGTGTAGGCGGCCAGCGCGTTGAAGAACAGCTGGAGCACCGTCACCGAGGTGGCCACGAAGGCGCTGTTGAGGAACCAGCGCCAGGCGCCCTCACTGCCCTGGGCGTGCTCTCCGGCCTCACCGATGCCGAAGAAACCCCGGTATCCGTCGAGGGTGGGGTTCTTCGGGATCCACTGGGGTGGCCAGGAGAAGATGTCGCCCATGTGCTGGAACGAGGCGCTCACCAGCCAGGCGAACGGGGCGACGAACAGGATGGCGCCCGGTACCAGGATCGCGTAGCAGGTGGCGAGCCAGAGCCGCCGGGGCCACACCGGGCGGCGCGATCCGGGCGACGCCGGCGGTGGAGGCGCGGGAGGCCGGGTACGGGTCGCGGTGGACTGGCTCACAGGTCCGCCTTTCGGTACAGCCTCAGCTGGAACGCCGTGAAGACCAGCAGGAGGACGAACAGGCCGTAGGCGAGGGTGCTCGCGTACCCCATGTCGTAGAACTTGAAGGCCGCCTCGTAGATGTAATAGACCATCGTCGTGGTCCGGTTGACCGGCCCGCCGCCGGTCATGACGTAGATCTGGGTGAACACCTGGAACGAGCCGATGATGCCCATCACCGCGAGGAAGAGCGTCGACGGCGCGAGCATCGGCAGGGTGACGTACCGGAACCGGGCCCACGGCCCCGCCCCGTCGAGGCGCGCCGACTCGTAGAGCTGCTCAGGGACCGCCTGTAGAGCCGCGAGGTACACCACCATCGAGAACCCGACGCTGGCCCACACACTCATGAGCACGACGGCCGGCATCGCGAGGTTCTTGTTCGACAACCAGACCAGCGGCTCGCTGATCAGGTGCGTCTTGAGCAGGTAGAAGTTGAACAGCCCGAAGTCGCCGTTGTAGAGCCACTTCCACACGATGGCCGACACCACGAACGGCGTGACCGTCGGGAGGAAGTAGAGGGTGCGCAGCAGCCCCCGACCCCGGATCGGCTGGTTCAGCAGGAGGGCGACGCCGAGTCCGATGGCCATGCCCAACGGAACCGATGCCCCGGTGAAGTAGGCGGTGTTGATGATCGACCGGCGGAAGTCCTCGTCCTGCACCATGTCCCGGTAGTTCTCCAGGCCGACGAAGGGCTTCTCCGGTTCCAGGATGTTCCACTCCCGGAAGGTCAGGTAGAACGCGAAGAGCAGCGCGAACACCGTGAAGACCGAGAAGACGATCAGGCCGGGCGCGAGGAAGGCGTACGCGGAACGTTCACGCCACATCAGCCGTGCCGTGCCGCGTACGCCGCGGCGCCGGGGCCGACCACCCCTGCGGGAGGCGGGCTGCCGGGTCCCGTCTCCCCCACCCGGCGCCGGGGGCTGCGTCGTCGCCACCGCGGTCATCTCCTCATCACCGAAGCACCTGCCGCCCGCCACGGCCCGACCGACGGCTCACCGGAGGATCTTCTCCGCCTCGGACGCCGCGTTGTCGAGCGCCTGCGCGGCGGTCTGCTCCCCGTAGATCGCCTTGGCCAACTGCTCGTTCAGTCCTTCCTCGATCTTGGGCCAGTCGGGGTGGACGATCACATTGCTGACACCGCACTTCATGGCCTCCGCGAAGCCCTTCAGGACCGGCTTCGTCGCCACGAGGTCGGGCGAGTCGAGCAGGCTGGTGATCGGGGGCAGGGTCGTGCCGTCCTTGGACTTGTAGGTCCAGAAGGCGACGTTGTCCGGCTTGGACAGGAACTCGATGAACTTCCACGCGGCATCGGAGTTCCTGCTCTGGCTGAAGATGACCAGGGCGTCGCCGGCGATCGTCGTGCCGCAGCCCGCCGAACCCTGCGGCAGCGGAGCGGTGGCCCACTTGCCGTTGATGGCCGGGAACTCGTCGGTGAGGGTGCCGGCGAACCATGAGCCCGCGACGTACATGCCGACCTGACCGTTGGCGAACGCCTGGCGGCCGTCGTACGAGTTGGAGGTGAGGTAGTCCTTGGGGGCGTACTTCGCGAGGTTCACGTAGAACTCGGCGGCCCGCTTCGCCTCGGCACTGTTGAACAGCACCTCCTTGCCGTCGTCGGAGAGCACCTTGCCGCCGGCCTGCCAGAGCCAGGGGTACCAGTAGTAGGCGGCCTCCGGCGAGCTGGTGAACATGGCGTGTCCGTAGGTCCGCTCAGCGGGGTCGGTCAACGCCTTCGCGGCGGCCTCGTACTCCTCCCAGGTCGTGGGGGGCTTGGTCAGGCCGGCGGCGGAGAACATGTCGGTCCGGTAGAACAGCGCTGTCGATTCGCCGTCGAACGGCAGCCCGTACATGCCGTTCTCGAAGGTGGTGAAGGTCTTGAACGCGGGCACGTAGGCGTCTGCCTTCACCACCTCGCTGCGGCGGATGTAGTTGTCGAGGTTCACGAGGGCCTTGCGGGAGGCGAACGCGGCGACCGTGCTGGCGTCGAGGTAGGCGACGTCCGGCGGGTTGCCGCCCGCGACCTGCGCGGTGAGCTTCTCGTTCGCCTCCTCGGCCGGTACGTTCTGTGCCTGGATCTTGATGTTGGGGTGCTCGGTCTCGAACTTCTGGATCAGCTCCTTCATCTCCGGGATCGCGGCCACCCAGGAGGCGAACGAGATGGTCACCTGTGCCGTGGGCTCGGGAACCGGCCCCTCGCCGGCGCCTCGGTCCGTCGAGGAGGACCCCCCGCTGGAGCAGGCCACGAGGGCCAACAGGGCGGCGCTCGCCGCCGCCGTCATCGCCAGGGACCTACGGGATGCGCGATGTTTCATCGGATCAGCCCCCAATGTCGTTGCCGGCAGGTGATGCGCGGATCACACTGTGGATGCCCGGTGCAAAACGTTTGGCATGCTGCGGCTAGCGTCTTCCGACCGCCTTGGCCTTGTCAAGGGATCGTGGGTAACGAACGCAACGGGTTCGTCATGCGCCGTTCTTCTATCTCCGGTCCGTGACCACCCCGTCGCCAGCCGTACGCCCCGTCGACGGCGAACGCCCGTACCGACGCCGGTACGCCCGTCCGAAGTGCGACGGACTGTTGAAACCGGCCGCGTGGCAGATCTCGGTGACCCCGAGCCCCGTCGAGGCGAGCAACGACCGCGCGAACCGCAACCGCCGGTTCTGCAGGTACGTCTGGAAGGACACCCCGACCAGGCGGCCGAAGCGCTCGCTGAGGTAGTTCGGAGACAGGTGCACGTGCGCCGCCACCTCCGCCAACGTCAGCGGCTCCCGGAAGTGCCGCTCGATGTACTGCACGGCCCGTCGAACGTCGACCGCCACGTCGCGCGGCACGCCCGGCTGGTCACCGCCGCCGGCCGGATCCGCCCGCCGACCCAACTCGATGAGCAGGCATCCGAGCACCGCGTCCGACAGCGCCCGCGCTCCCGGACGCCGACCGTCGGACTCCCGCCACAGCCGATCGAAGTCGGCTCCGAGGTCGGCGCAGTCGTCGGCCAGCCACGGCGGCCCGCCCGCCGCGGCCGGCCCGATCCCCGCCACGTCCAACCACCGCTCCACCACGCCGGGGTCGAGTACCACGTTGTAGCAGACCAACGGCCCGTCCGAGGTGGGCACCAGCTCGTGGAAATCGGTCGGGGTCAGCAGGAAGACGCCGCCGGGTCCGAGCGGACGGGGCACGCCGTTCACCACGTGCCGTGCCGACCCGTCGAGCACGTACCCGAGCTCGTAGTAGTCGTGCCAATGGGCCGGCACGTGCCGCAGCTGCGGACGCATCACCCGGACTCGCGCCTCGCCCGCGACCAGCCCGTCGATCATGTATCGGTCGAGTAGCCGCGTCATCCCGTCTCCCACGGTGATCGGGGTGATGAAAACGTTTTGCTACCGTACGAACTCGAATTCCGGCGGTCAACGGTGCGAGAGGTCGAGGTCGATGCCCGACAAACGGTCGCCGGCGGCACCCGACGAGTCACGGGTGACGCTGGTGCAGGTGGCGAAGCTCGCCGGGGTGAGCCCCACGACCGTCTCGCACGTCCTCTCCGGCAAGCGCTGGGTCGCCGAGGCCACCCGGGAGACCGTCCGCAACGTCATCCGCGAACTCGGCTACCGCCCCAACAACGTGGCGCGGAGCCTGCGCACCCGCCGGTCGCGGATGGTCGCCGTCGTCGTGCCCGACATCACCAACAGTTTCTACGCCGTACTCACCAGGGGCCTCGCCGACGCCGTCGACGCCGCCGGCTACGGCACCTACGTCTGCAACACCGACGCCATCCCCGAGCGCGAGGAGGCGTTCCTCGCCGACGTCCTCGACCGCGGCGTCGACGGCGTCGTGATGGCCTCCGGACCCACCGACGCCCGGGCCCGCAGCGGCTCACCGGCGCCCGGCGTCCCCGCTGTCTGCATCGGCGGCTCCCACGACGACGCTCCCCGCCTCGACCTGGTGACCCCGGACGACACCGTGGGGTCACACGCCGCCGTCACGCACCTGATCCGCCGCGGCGCGCGCCGCATCGCGATGATCGAAGGGCCGTTGCCGTCCGGCTCGGCGCGGGAGGACGGATACCGGCAGGCACTCACCGAACACGGCATTTCCGTCGACCCCGATCTCATGGTGCGCGGCGATTGGACCCGTCCCGGTGGCCACGCCGCCATGCACCAGCTGTTGACGCTGCCCGAACGCCCCGACGCGGTGTTCTGCGCCAACGACCTCGCCGCGATCGGTGCCATCGACGCCGCGCACGAGCAGCGGCTCGTCGTGCCCGACGACGTCGCCGTCGTCGGCTTCGACGACGTCGACGCCGCCACCATCGTCAACCCGCCCCTCACCACGGTGCGCAACCCCGCGTACGACATCGGCCGCACCGCCGGTGAACTGCTGCTCAGCCGGATGGACGGCAGCTACGACGGCGACGGGCGGACCGTCGTCCTGCCCTGCCCGCTGATCGTCCGCGGGTCCGCCTGACCGCGCTCCGGCCGGGCACGTCCGCCGCCCGCACCGGCCGGAGGTGTCGCGATCAGTCCAGCGTCACCGTCGCCTTCACGAATCCCGTCGGCTTGTCCTGCACGGCCCGGAAGGCGGCGTCGATCTCCTCCAGCGGGAACCGGTGCGTCACCAGCGTGTCCAGCGACAGGACCCCGGAGGCGAGCAGACGCATTCCCACAGTCATGCCCCGCATGATGGTGTCGATGTCGCGGTAGTGCGCGTTGACGATGTCGAACGCCATCCAGTTCCAGTACGCCAGGTTGACGGAACGCGGCCCGCCCTGGTGGAACCCGACGAGCACGATCTTCCCGCTCATCCGGGTCACGTCGCCGGCCACGTCGAGCGCGGCCTGACCGCCGGTGCACTCGAACGTCACGTCCGCACCCCGGCCACCGGTAAGTTCACCGACCACGTCCGGCAGTGACTCGACGCGCACGTCGACCACCCGCGTCGTGCCGAGGTCCCGCGCCCGCTCCAGCGCGTCGGGGCGGGTGTCGGCCACCACGAGGTGCCGGACACCCCGCAGGCGCACCAGTTTCTGCACCAGATTTCCCATGAACCCCGCGCCGATCAGCACCACGTCGTCACCGAGCCGGACGTCGGTCTCCTCCACCGCGTTGACCGCGCACGCGAGCGGTTCGGCGAGGGCCTCGTCGAGCGGGACGTCACCGGCCGGCCGGCAGTGCGCCGCCTTCACGGCCACATACTCCGCGAAGCCGTGCGAGGTCACCCAGACGCCTACCGGGTCGCCGGCCGTGAACGATCCGGCCTCGGCGCCGACCAGCGTGATCGTTCCGCTGACCTCGTGCCCGAGGTGACGCGGATAGTCACCGGCCGGGTCGCCGCGCCACGCCGGAAGCTCGGACGTGCAGACCCCGCAGGCCCGCACCCGGACGAGGACCTGGTCCGGCGCGATCTCCGGCGGCGGCACCTGCGCGATCTCGAACCGCTCCGGCCCGGTCAACACCGCGATCCTCATCCCGTCCCGCCTTCCACTCGCCGCGTCCGCACGCTCACGACCGCTCACCGTCGCCCGCCGCGGGTCCTCCGGAGAAGACCACGATCGCGTACGGGCCCAGCGCGTCGAGCGTCACCGCATGGATCCCGCCGTCGACGCGCACGTCGAGCGCGGTCACCTTCCCGTCGCAGGAGTACGCGATCGCCTCCGGGCGAGTTTCGGGCAGCCGGACACGCACCTCGAGGTCCGGGACCGGACGTACCTCGTCCCGCTCCGGGCGGTAGTCGTAGTTGACCAGGTGAACGGCGACCGAACCGTCCGCGAGCCGGCAGGTGTTCGCCGCGACGCTCGACGCGCCGACCGCGGTGAGTTCGACCTGCCGGCCGTTGGGCAGCAACTCCGACAGCTCCGTCGGCTCGGCGGTACTCAGGCCCGGCCGGGCGAGCAGATCGGCCCGCTCGCCGTCGGCGAGGTTCGCACCGAGCCCACCGGTGCGTACCACCCGCCCGCCGGCGTCGAGGTGGTCGCGCAGGGCCACGACCTGCGCCGGACTCAGATACGTGCAGGCGGGAAGGATGACGGTGTCGTAGCGGCGCAGGCTCTCGACCGTGACCCGGTCCGGTGCCGTACGCGGATCCGGGAAGACGATCACGTCGAACGGCACCGCGGCGCCGGCGAGCGCCTCGGTGACCTCGCGGTACGGAACACGGACGCTGTCGTCACGTGCGTTGCGCAGGTTGTCCCCGAGGTCCTGCCGGGAGACGAGCTCCCGGTTGCTCTCCACGCTGTAGACGACCGCGACCTCATTGCTGCTGCGCCGGTCGAAGAGCCGCTCGTTGTCGGCGAGGAACGCCTGCACCTCGGCGGCGAGGTCGTGCGGGGCGTAGAACGAATCCTGGATCGTCGCGCCCATCCACGCCCCGTACGGCACCGCCATGTTGACGCCGAAGGCCGCCGCCTCGTAACAGGACAGCCGCAGCAGGTCGTGTCCCCTACCGGCGCGCAGCAGCTCGACCAGTTCGGGCACGACCCCGCCGTACGGGTTCTCCACGACGATGACGTCCTTGTCACCGGCGAACCCGGCCACGTAGCGGTACCACTCCGGCTGCCGGTAGGTGGTGTTCCGCATCTCGGTCACGATGACGTCCACGTCGTCGGCGAGGCCCAGGTACTGGGGGTCCATGTTGAAGAAGTTTCCCGAGACCAGCACCTCGCGACCCCGGGATCGGGCGTACTCACGCGCGTAGGCGGCGAGCTCACCGAAGTGCCGCCGGATGGCCGCGCACTGGAACCGGTAGTACTCGGGGAAGAGCGGTGTGCCGTGCTGCGCGCCCTTGAAGTCGTATCCCCGCTCGAGGAGCCACTGCCCGTAGTGGAACGTCTCCAGGTCGACGCCGCTGAGTTCCGGGCCTCGCTCGTCCTCCGGCAGACCTCTGAGGTACGCGCGGAAGCCCTTCATGCAGTCCTTGCAGAAGCATCCGCCGTACTGGAGCGAGCCCAACGGCAGTTCCGTCTCGTCGAGCTGCACGCCGTCGACGCCGGCGTCGATCTGGATGCGGATGACCGCCTTCAGGTACTCCCGCCAGACCGGATTGTTCCGGTCCATGTAGTAACAACGGTGATCGCGGTCGGGGCACTCGACCCACCGCGCGTGCAACGCCGTCTGGTGGATGTCACGCGCACAGCACTCCTCGATGAGGTCGGTGACCCGCTCACCGTCGCTGTTGACCAGACCGTCGGGGAAGTAGTGCTCGAACGGCTTCCACAGCTTCGGGTAGCGGTTGCCACTGAACTCCCGCAACCCGATCCAGTCGCGCCGGCCGGCACCCCGCAGTTCGTTGACCGCGAGGATCTCGTCCTCGTCGGCGGAGAGTTCCACCGGGAACTCCCAGCCCTGGGCCTCGAAGACGATGCCGAACACCTTGATGCCGCGCTGCTGCGCGGCGGCGACGAACTCGCTGTCGTTGACGAAACCGTAGAAGCGCGACCGGGCGTCGACCCGGCCGAACGCCTCCTGTTCGAGGTAGGGCAGCGAGATCGAGCCCCCGCCCAGCGACGCCCAGACCAGGGCGGTGGCGCGGTAGTCGACGAGGTCGTCGATCATGCGAAGCCGCCGGGGCGGGAGGCTCGGGTGATAACAGTGCTGCCGGGGAAACCACGCATCGAAGTACACGCCACGTTGCATGCCTCGGGCTCCTTGTCTCACGAGACGATCAGCGGGCCGAGCGTGCGCTCGGCCAGGAGCAGCCCCTGCCGAACGCGCTCCGGCGAGCCGGACCACACCGGGTCCTCGTGCTCCACCGACACGAAACCGTCGTACCCGCCCTCGTAGAGCACGTCGACAAGCCGCCGCCAGTCCACGTCCCCCAGGCCGGGCACCCGGTAGCGCCACCATCCGCTGACCCACGGCGATTCCCGCCCGATCACCTGGCCGAAGACTCCGAACCGGTTCCGGGCACGCGGGTCGACCTGCGCGTCCTTGGCTTGGACGTGCCGCACCAGGTCCAGGTGCTCGGCCAGCGCGGCCACCGGGTCGATGCCGAGCCAGACCAGGTGCGACGGGTCGAAGTTCAGATAAAGGCCGAGCCCCGCGAGCCACCGCCAGAGTTCCGGCGAGTACGCGAGGTTCGCCGGATAACCGTCGGGGTGCCACCCCTCCATGGGGCAGTTCTCGACCACCAGCCGCACCCCACGCTCCTGGGCGTACTCGACGAGGGGCGGAAGGACCTCCTCGGCCAGCCGCAGGTTCGCCGCGACCGGCAGCGTGACGTCGCGGCCGATGAAGGTCCCGACGTGTTCGCAGCCGAGCAGCGCGGCGGCGTCGACGCAGCGGCGCAGGTGGTGATGGATCCGTTCCCGCGTCGGCCGGTCGGCGTGCAGGTTGTTCTCGTAGTACGCCAGGGCCGACAGGGCCAGGCCGTGCCGGTCGAACAGGTCCCGCAACCGGCGGGCGGCGGGCTCGTCGAAACCGTCCACGTCGAGGTGGCTCGCCTCCCAGGGGCGTCCGGGGTCGCGTGGCCAGGCGGCCACCTCGAGACCTCGATAACCATGGGCGGCCGCCCACCCGGCGATCTCGTCGAGTGACTCGCCGGGCAGGCAGGCCGTCAGGAGGCCGAGCTTCACCGCGGGTCCGGCTGGTAGGTGTTGCCGGCGCTGTCGCGGCCACGGGCCAGCCAGATCTTCCACCCGTCGTTGGCCGGCACGGGAAGCACCTTCACCGACGCGGGGAAGTACCGCATGGTGTACCCGGTGCGTCGCAGGTCGCTGGTGTTCGGCTCCGCACCGTGGATGATCCGCCCGTCGTGCAGGGAGCACTGCCCGCGTTCGAGCTCGAAGTAGACCGCCCTGCTCTCGTCCACCCCGGGGATCTCGGCGTGGAAGGTCTGCTTGGTCTTGTCCGTCGGCACGTAGTCGGAGAAGCCGTTGTCGTGCGTGCCGGGAACGACCCGCATGCACCCGTTGCTCCGGTTGCTCGGCCCGAGCGCGAGCCACACGGTGACGATCCGGTCGTACTCGCTGAGCCGGCCGTTCCAGTACGCGCTGTCCTCGTGCCAGGGCGTGGCCCGGCCGACCTTCGGGTCCTTCGAGATGAAGTGACTGGTCCACAGTGCGATGTCCGGCCCGACCAGTGGCTCGACCAGATCGAGCACCTCGTCGGAGAGGAGGAAGTCCAGCAGCCGCGGATCCCGGAAGTGCGGGGTGTCCAGCTCGTCGGAGAGCTTGTCGCCCTTGTCGGCGAGGTGCTCGTCGAAGATCTGCTCCAGGGTGTCGAGCTTCTCGGGCGAGAAGAGCTGGTCCCGCTGGAGGTAGTAGCCGTTGGTCCGGTAGAAGTCGATGGCCTGTTGGTCCAGCACCGGTGCACCTCCTGCTCTCGGTGGCCGCCGCGCTCGTGGCGACGTGGTGGGTTCGAAGCTAGTTGCGGTCGCGTCGCCGCGGCGGCACCTATCTCCGGCGGGACTCGACGTATCTTCCGGTCCGGGTCAGATCCGGGCGCCCGAGTCGGTCGCCATCGCCCGAATCAACTCGGCGAACAGGTCGAGATCCTCGACGAAGTCCTCCGGATCCGTCTTCGGCCGGCCGCCCTCGGTGACCGTCCGGTGGAAGTACTCCAGCTCATGGGTGTAGGGGTCCTTCAGGTGCGGACGTGAGACGACCCGATGCAGCGCGTCGCCCCGGGTCTCCTCGCTGATCAGCAGGGTCGGCAGGTGCCGGATGTACGGGGTGTCGTACTGCACCCGCATGGTCGCGTGATCCCCGTACACCTCGATGTGCGCGTCGAACCGCAACTGCTCGTCGACGCCGGTCTCGTAGGTGACCAGGAAGTCGTCGTACTCCAGCAGGGCGGTTATGAACCGGCCGTCGCGCCACTGCCGTGCGGCGGCGACGCCACGCGGGCGTCCGAGCAACTCCCGCATCGCCGACAGGTCGTGGCTGCCGAGTCCGCAGAGCAGCCGGTACGCGCCGGCCAGGACGTCCGGCACGTCGCCGAGAGCATCCGCCACCAGGGCACGTCCCCTCGCCCAGCGCGCCTCGACCGCGGAGCGGGGCACGTCGGAGGGCCGGTCCACGAAGATGGTCTGGTCGATCATCAGTTGGTTGCGGCCGATGATGTCATGGACCCGCGCGTAGTTGACCCGGCCGAGCGCGCCGATCTGCTGGCCGGCCTCGACGAACGCCGGGGCGAAGCGACGCATGTAGCCGACCATGACGGTGGCGCCCGAGCGGTCCCGCGCCCCGATGATGGCCTCCGCCTCCCGGGGGCTCAGGCACATCGGCTTCTCCACCAGCACGTGTACGCCCCGGTCGAGCGCGGCGATCACCGCGTCGGCGTGGTACTCGTCGCTGTTGAGCACGAGCACGCAGTCGAGCTCGTTCTCGTCGAGCATCTGGGTGAACTCCGCGTAGCGGCGCTCGACGCCGTAGGCGCCGCCGACCCGCTCGAGCAGCCCCGGGGAGATGTCGCAGACGGCGGTGACGCGGAAGAGGTCGGGCAGCGACCGCAGGGCCGGCAGGTGCACCACCTGAGCCACCTCACCCAGTCCGATGATGCCCATGGATAGCCGGTGCATGGTGGAACCCCCCAATGCAAAACGTTTGGCAGCGGGTCGCGGGCAGCGTAACCGCCGCAAAACGCGAGAGGCAACCATGTCTTGTCGGGCCGAGGGAGGGGGCCGTACGCTGCTCAGCAGCGACATGGCAAAACGTTTTGCAATATCGCGATCCGAAGGAGGCGGCACCATGCGTGACGTCCACCCCGTGTCCCGCCGGGCCCTGCTCCTCGGCGTGGCCGGCCTCGCCACCGCCGGCGCCCTGAGCATCCCGCGCAACGCCCACGCCGCACCGTCCGCGGCCACACGTCCACCACTGTGGAGATTTGCCAGACCGAACGGCCTCGCCTTCGGCACCTCCGCAGCCACCTGGCAGCTCACCGACACCACCTACCGGCAACTCGTCAACCGGGAAGCGGCCCTGCTCTTCACCGAGGACGACCTGCTCTGGTACCGGCTCAAGCCGACGCCCGACGCCGAGCTCGACTTCACCTACGCCGACGAGGTCATCGCCTACGCCGAAGCGCAGCAGATGGCCGTCTTCGGCGCCCACCTCGTGTGGGACGAGGGCTTCGGCGAGGGATGGACCGAGGACGACCTGTGGGGCCTGGGCGAACAGGAGGCCCGCGAGCTGCTCTACGGCACCGTCGACGCGGTCGTCCGCCGCTACCGCGGCCGGGTCGGCACCTGGAGCGTGGCCAACGAGGTCACCAGCCCGGAAGGCCGGCGCGGTTACCGCACCGACGTGCCCTGGTGGCAGACGATCGGCCGCCCCTACGTGGCCGACACCTTCCACGTCGCCCACGCCGCCGACCCCGAGGCCACGCTCGTGCTCAACGAGTTCGGCTTCGAGACCGTGAACGAGTGGGGCGACGAGCCCGGCCCCCGCCGCCGCGCCACTCTCCAGGTCATCGACGACCTGATCGGTCAGGGCGTACCCGTGCACGCGCTCGGCGTACAGGCCCACCTGCTCGCCGACCAGTTCGCCGACCGGTTCCACGCCAAGGCGTACCTCAACTGGTTCTCCCAGGTGGCCGACCGGGGCCTGGACATCCTCATCACCGAACTCGACGTGCTCGACGACGGCCTGCCCGCCGACATCGCCACCCGTGACGCCGCCGTCGCCGACGTCTACCGCCGCTATCTCGACGTCGCGCTCTCCCACCGGGCCGTGAAGTCCGTGATCGCGTTCGGCCTCTCCGACCGCTACACCTGGCTCGAAGAGGACTATCCGCGCGAGGACGGCGCGCCCCGGCGCCCGCTCGCCTTCGACGCCGAGCTCGCACCCAAGCCCGCCCACCGCGCGATCGCCACGCAACTCGGCGACGCGCCGCGCCGCGCACCCCTACGGAGCCTGCTGCCATGACCACCGACCGACACGCCCTCGTCGTGCGGGGCGGCTGGGACGGGCACCAACCGGTCGAGGCCACCGACCGGTTCGTGCCCTTCCTCCGCGATCACGGGTTCGCCGTCGAGGTCAGCGACGACCTCGCCGTCTACGCCGACACCGACCGGATGGCCCGGCTCGACCTCGTCGTGCACTGCTGGACCATGGGCACCGCCACCGACGAGCAGATCGCCGGGCTCACCGCCGCCGTGCGCGCCGGCACCGGCTTCGCCGGCTGGCACGGCGGCATCGTCGACTCGTTCCGCACCTCGACCCCGTACCTGCAGATGACCGGCGGTCAGTTCGCCGAACATCCAGGAGGCTTCGTCGACCACGAGATCGAGGTCGTACCGGAACGCGCGGACCACCCCGTTGTGCGCGGCCTGCACCGATGGACCCAGCACACCGAGCAGTACTGGATGCTCACCGACTCCGGCAACGACGTGCTGGCCACCACCCGCTTCCGCGCCACCCCCGACACGCCGTGGCGGCAGGACGTCGTCTCCCCTGCGGTCTGGACCCGTCAGTGGGGGCAGGGCCGGGTGTTCGTCTCCACCATCGGCCACCGGGTCGAGGACCTCGACCGCGCAGAGGTACGCACGCTGACCGAACGCGGCCTGCTCTGGGCCAGCCGCTAGCCGGTGACCGGGCGCGGACCGGTCAACGACGACCGATCCGCGCCCCGGACGGCGCCGCGTCGAGGATCGTCAGGTAGTGGTCGAGGAAGGCCTCCGGGCGTACGCCGACCGCCACCTCGTGCGGCCCGGCCCCGCCCTCGTCCGCGGCGCGCCAGGTCGTCACGCCCGCCGCCGACCCGTCGACAGTCACCTCGCCGGCGGCGAACACGCAGAGCGCCGGGTCGAACAGCGTCGCCGCGGCCAGCGGGTCATGGAACGTGATCTCGGGACGCTCCGCGAACCAGGACGCCGCCATGTCCGCCACCGGCCGCAGCAGCGGACTGGCGCAGTGCTCCAGGAAGGACTCGGCCTCCATCCGCACCCGCGTGGTCACGTCCAGGCCGACCGAACGGTGCACCGGCACCCGGGCCGCGTACACGCGGGCCGCCGCGTGCGGGTCGCAGCGCACGTTCCACTCCGGGCCCGGCACCGTGCCGAACGCCCCACCCATCAGCACCAGCGACCCCAGCAGCGACGGGATCTCCGGATCCACGGCGAACAACAGCGCCACGTTCGTCAACGGGCCGATCGCCAGCAGGGTGACCTCGCCCGGACGCGCCCGGATCGTCCGCCGCAGGAACTCCACCGCCTCCCCGGACGGGAAGGAGGTCTCGTGCTCCCACCGGGCGAGCGCGGCCGCCTGCGGCGGCGGCCCCTGCACCGACGGCCCGGCCAGCGGCTCGGCGGCTCCGGGGTGGATCGGCACCGTCCGCCCCGCCGCCCGGCACAGCACGCTCGCCAGCGCGGCCCGCTGCTCGGGCTCGGCGGTGACCGTGGTGATGCCCAGCAGCTCGCACCGGGGCTGCGCGAGCAGGTACGCGAGGCAGGCGGCATCGTCGATGTCGTTACCGATATCGGTGTCCAACAGGACCGGGGTGCTCTCCATGGCGGCATCGATTATCCGAACGCCCGGCCCGGGAAGCAGCAGAACCGCCCGACGCCACGGCCCGCTCGGCCAACGTACGAGCCGATGCGGTGAACGGGCGGTTCCGGACGGTGAGCGGCGCGCCACCACGACCCGACCTGCCCGCGCCGCGACCCGTCCGGGCGAGAGGTCAGCCGCCGCACCGGGCCACCAGACCCGATTCGTACGCGAGCACCACGAGCTGCGCCCGGTCACGGGCGTGCAGTTCGGTCATGGCACGGTTGACGTGGCTCTTCGCGGTCCCCGGACTGATCACCATGCGGTCGGCGATCTCGTCGTTGGACAGGCCCCGCGCGACGAGGGCGACGGCCTCGCGTTCAGGGGTGGTCAGCCGCGCCAGCACGTCGGCATTCCGGGGCGGCGGCTGGGCGACGTACCGTCGATCAGCTTCCGGGTGATCGACGGGGCGAGCAGCGCGTCGCCGCGCGCCTCGGCGAGCAGCCGACCGCCGCGTCGTCTGACCGCCGGGCCCCGCACTGCGCGGGACCCGGCGTGGACCCGGACGATCAGCCCTC
Organism: Micromonospora sp. 15K316; assembly: GCF_004348525.1. Taxonomy (GTDB): domain Bacteria; phylum Actinomycetota; class Actinomycetes; order Mycobacteriales; family Micromonosporaceae; genus Micromonospora. The sequence goes on from NZ_SMKG01000004.1 coordinate 53,988, forward strand.
GGCGCAGCACGAGTGGCGTCCCGCCTCGACGTAGTGCGGGTCGTGCCACCAGTACCGGGCGTTCTCCGGATGCGCCGGCAGCGGCGGCAGCACCCTGCTCGCCGCCGCGGCAACCGCACTGTTGACAGTGAACGGCGCGAGCAGCTCGTCCACCCCGTGCGGCACCCCGTTGACCATGGTCAACCGCACGTTCGCCGCCTGGTCGATGTCGGTGAGCGGGTCACCGCCGAGCACCACCAGGTCCGCGTACATGCCGGGCGCGATCCGCCCGATCGGTTCCTCCAGGAACTCCCCCGGCGCCCGGGTGGCGGTGGTCAACGCCTCGTACGGCGTGAGCCCGTACTTCACCATGGCCCGCAGGTTGAGGTGCAGGCTGACGGCGTTGAACGCGATAGGTGAGTCCGTACCGGTGAGCACGCGACCACCACCTCGGATCATCGCTGCGGCCTGCGCGACCTGCCGGGCCAGATTCTCCCGGTTGGCGGTCTGGTCGGTGGTCCGCGCGGCGGTGACCGCGGCCTGCAGCGCGGCGTACTGCCAGGACGGGTAGAGCGTGCGCACGCGCCGGTCGGTGACGAGCGAGGTGTCCTCGCGCAGCAGCGTGTTCGCGCCGAACAGGGTGGGTGTGCGAGCGGCCCGCGACGTGGTGAAGATGTCGATGACGTCCTGGTAACCGGCCCCGATCGCGGTGACGGTGCGGGAGTAGCCGAACCGGTTCGTCGCGCCGGTGTGCTCCATGCCGTCGCTGCCGAACGCGAACGCCGGATAGTGGTAATGCGACGTGGAGTGCACGCCCCGCCGGTGCGCCCACGCGACCACCGCCCGCTGCCACGCGACCGGCAGCCGGACGTACGCCTTCATCAGGTCGTAGTCGAGCGCGCCGGCCCGTTCCAGCTCCCGTTCCAGCTGCCGCTCGTCGAAGGTCGGGCGCATGAAGTTGTAGTAGATCCGGGACCCGTCCACCGCCTCGCCCGTGGCGAAGTACCGCGGCCCGATCCGGGCGCCGGACTGGATCGACTCCCGCTCCTCGACCATGTGGTAGGCGGGGCTGCCGGGCGAGCGCGTGGTGGTCACGCCGAGGGAGAGCCAGAGGCCGTTCTGCCGGGCGCCGTAGGCGTAGCCCTGCATCTCCCGGTGGTGGTGCATGTCGATCAGGCCGGGGGCCACCACCGCGTCGCGGGCGTCGACGACCCGGCCGTCCCGCCCCGGTCGGGACGGCTCGACGGCGGCGATCCGATGCCCCTCGACCACCACGTCCACGTCCGCGCGCAACCGCCGGTCGACGCCGTCCCAGAGGCGTCCGGCGCGGATCACCGTACGCCCACGCGGCCGGCTGTTGGCCCAGCTCAGACCGACCGACACGGTACGAGGTGAGCCGCCGTCGGCCGACACCAGCCGCAGCCGCCCGTTGTTCAGGTAGAGCAGCCGCGTCGAGTCGCCGCTCCAGCTCGGCGCGTCGGTCACCTCGTCGGTGACCTGCCGGGGCGTGCCGGCGAAGGTGCCGTCGGGGTGGACGTCGACCACCCACAGGACGCTGGCCACCACGAAGGCCATCCGCCGGCCGTCGGGCGACCAGACGGGCCCGTCGTCGCCTCGGGTCTGGATCGACCGGTGCGGCATCGGATCGACGTACCGGGCGGCGCCGGAGATCCGGTCGACCAGCAGGATCTTGCTGAGCCCCTCCCGGTAGCGGGCGGAGTAGGGCACGACCGCGGCGAGGGCGATCACCTGCCCGTCGGCCGACCAGGTGGGGCGGCCGGGTTCGAAGGTGGCACCGAAGACCGGCTGCACCTGCCCCGTCTCGACCTCGACGGTGTAGAGCGCGCCGTTCTGGTCCAGGAACGCCAGGCGGTCGCTCTGCGGCGACCAGGTTCCGGAGACGGCGGCGGCGGCCGGCAGATTGGTCAGCTGGCGTTCCGTGCCGGTGCGCAGATCACGCAGCCAGATGTCCAGCTTCCCGCCCCGGTCGGTGGAGTACGACAGGTACCGCCCGTCGGGCGACCACGCCGGGTCACACTTCCACCACTGGTCGCGGGTGAGCGGGCGGGGCGGCTGCCCGATCGTCAGCAGGTAGATGTCGTTGAGCGCGCGGAAGGCCACCCGCCGGCCGTCCGGGGAGAGCACCGGGCTGCCGATGCCGACCACCGGCCTGCGGGTGGTCGAGTCGAAGTCGCGCCGCCGCTTGCGGTAGCGGGGCGTGGCGACGGTCACCGGGGCGACGAAGCCGATGTCGTGGCGGCGGTCGTTGTCGAGCCGGCGACGCCGGATCCGGCCGTCCGCCGTGTAGACGAACTCGCGGTCCGAGCGCCAGGAGACCCGGAACGGGTAGGCGTCCTCCCCGGTGACCAGCGGCGCGTCGCCCCGCCACAGCTCGCTGCGGCCGTCGAGCAGCCGGTGGTAGACGAGGTCACGGCCGTCCGGGGTCCAGGCCGGGCTGTGCAGCACCGCGCCGGTCGGCGCGGTGACCGCGGTGCTCCGCGCGCCGCTGGCGACGTCGACCACGTCGATGCGGGTGTTCGCGACCACGAACGCGATGCGGGTGCCGTCCGGCGACCAGGCCGGCTCGTACTCCTCCAGACCGCTGTCGGCGACGACCCTGCTCTGCCCGCTGTCGAGGTCGAGCAGGTGGATCCCGTAGCTGCCGGATCGGTCGGAGGAGAAGGCGATGCGTCGCCCGTCGGGGGAGAAGCGCGGCTCGCGGTGGTCGTACGGGCCGTGGGTGAGCTGCCGGAGACCGGAGCCGTCGGGCCGGATCAGCCACAGGTTGAAGTTCCCGTCCCGGTAGGACTGGAAGGTGATCGTCGAGCTGTCCGGCGCCCATTCGGGCTGCGCGATGTCGAACAGGTCGCTCGTGAGCCGGCGCGCCGGGCCGCCCGACGCCGGCAACACCCACAGCACGCTGACCAGGTCCATCGCGATCGTCCGGCCGTCCGGGGAGAGCTGGGCCGCGACGTCGGTGCCCTGCCGCAGCGAGATCCGGCGTTCCCGGTCCGCCGCCTCGTCGTGCCGTCCGGCCAGAGCCGGGCCCGCGACCCCGCTCCCGGCCAGTGCCGCCGCGCCGGCCGTGCCCGCCAGCAGATCCCGCCTCCGTACGCCCGTCATGATGCCTCCCCGGCGAAGCTTCCATCGAACCTCTCCGATGGTTCTCCTGCCCGCGATCGTGGCGCAGCTCCCCTGCGCCGGCCTGCGGCCAGCGGGCCGGCAGCTGCGGCGATCGGCGCGTTTCCGGCGTTCAGCGGTGTGCCGCTATTCGGTCCGCCGGCGCGACCACCCGACCCCCGGCCACCACTCGTGCCGCTCGGCCTGCTCGTCGCGGTGACCGCACCGCTCTACGTCGAGTCGGCGGAACCGGCCCTCCTGCCCTCCTTATGGGTGCCATAAGCGCGCGAATAACCGCGTCTCGCGAATGGCGACTAGCGTGAACCGGGCATTCGACCAGGTGACGGCCGGTGCAGTTCGCCGATGTGACGCACCAGGCGCACCCCGGCCGGCGTCCCCGACCAGACCCTCGTCATCCCGAGGTCGTCCCACGCCCGCACCACCCGCGCCGCCGACCGAACACCGCCCGAGGAACCGGAGCCATGAGTACCCCAGACCGCACGCTGCAGGCAGACGTCCTCGTCATCGGCTTCGGAAAGGGCGGTAAGACCGCAGCCGCCACCTTGGGCCGGGCCGGCAAGCGAGTCGTGCTCGTGGAGCAGTCGGAGCGGATGTACGGCGGCACCTGCCCGAACGTGGGCTGCGTACCGACGAAGGGCCTCGTGCACCGGTCCCAGCGACGCCGACCCGAGGACCCGGCGCAGGACTGGTACGCACGCTCCGTCCGGGAGGTCCAGGAGACCCGGGAGATGATGCGCCGGGGCAACCTCGACACCCTGAGCAGCATCGACACGGTAACCGTGATCACCGGCCGCGCCGCCTTCGCGGACCCGCACACGGTCACCGTCGTCACCGCCGACGAGCACCTCACCGTCACCGCCGACACCATTCTGATCAACACCGGCTCCGAACCGGTCGTCCCCGACATCCCCGGCCTCGCCACCAGCAGGTACGCGAGGTCGAGCACCGACCTGATCGAGACGGCCACCCTGCCGCAACGGCTTGCCATCGTCGGCGGCGGATACCTCGGCATCGAGTTCGCCGCCATCTACCGCCGGTTCGGCTCCCAGGTCACCCTCTTCGAACGCACCGCCCGGATCCTCGGACGCGAGGACGACGACATCGCCGCCGTGGCCACACACATCCTGGTCGACGAGGGCATCCACCTTGTCACGGCGGCACGGGTGACGGAGGTACGCGACGGCGACAGCGGCGCCACGGTCGTGTACGACAGGGACGGCGAGCAGCACACCCTCGAGGTCGACGCCCTCCTCGCCGCCGCCGGCCGGGCGCCGGCGACGCGCGATCTCCACCTCGAAGCCGCCGGTGTCCGCACCACCGCACTGGGGGCGGTCGAGGTCGACGACCACCTACGGACGAGCCAGCCCCACATCTTCGCCCTCGGCGACGTACGCGGCGGGCCGCAGTTCACCTACCTCTCGCTCGACGACAGCCGGATCGTTCTCGACCAGCTCACCGGCGTGGGCCTCCGGTCGACGACCGACCGGATCGTCCCCCGCACGCTGTTCATGACTCCGCCCCTGGCGACCGTGGGCATGACCGAGCGAGAGGCCCGGGAGGCGGGACACCGGGTGAAGATCGCGCGGGCGGATGTCGCGAAGATCGTGGCCATGCCCCGCGCCTACGCCGTGGAGGAGACCCGCGGCGTCATGAAGTTCGTGATCGACGCCGGTACGGACCGGATCCTCGGCGCCGCGCTGCTGAGCATCGACGCACAGGAGATCATCAACACCGTCGCGCTCGCCATGCGGCACGGAGTCACCGCGGCCGAACTCCGCGACGCCGTCTACACCCACCCGAGCTCGACAGAGGCGTTCAACGAGGTACTCGCCACCGTCGTGCGAGCCGACGAGCCGTAACGGCCCGAACCCGCCCGGCCGGGCAACCACCACCAAGCCGGCAGTGAGCCACGTCACGCCAGTTCACGATCGAGCCGTGCCGCTCCGTCTCGTGGTCGTCACCGACACGAAAGAGGGCGGACACATGAACAGGATCGTGATCCTCGGCGCCGGGTACGCGGGCCTCATCACGGCGGTCAGCCTCGCCGGGCGCACCCGGCGCCGCGAGGACGTCCAGATCACCATCGTCAACGCCGAGGAGCGGTTCACCGAACGGTTGCGGCTGCACCAGACCGCATCCGGACAACGCCTGGCCGATCTGCGCATCCCGGAACTGCTGGCCGGAACCCGGGTGGAGTTCGTCCGTGGCTGGGTCACCGGCATCAACATCGCCGCCCGCCGCGTCCGGATCGACGACGGACGGGAGATCGAGTACGACCGGCTCGTCTACGCGCTCGGCGCCGCCACCGACACCGACACCGTTCCCGGAGCCGGCGAACACGCCTACACCCTCGACAGCGCGCACGACGCCGAACTACTGGCGAACAAACTCGCGAGCCTCGGCAGTGGCACGGTGGTGGTCTGCGGCAGCGGGCTGACCGGCGTCGAGGCGGCGGCCGAGATCGCCGAACAGCACCCCGGCCTGGACGTGGTGCTACTCGGCCGGCAGGAACCGGGATCGACGATGAAGCCGAAGGCGAAGGCTCACCTGCACGCCGCTCTCGCCCGGCTCGGCGTCCGCGTCGTGAACGGCGCGGAGATCGTCAAGGTACGCCCCGGATCCGTCGACCTCGCCGACGGCACCAGCGTCACGGCGGACGCCGTGCTCTGGACCAGCGGCCTACGGGTACCGGTGCTCGCCGCCGCAGCGGGTCTGCGGGTCGACGACAACGGCCGTATCGTCACCGACCCGGCACTACGGTCGGTGTCCCACCCACAGGTCTACGCCATCGGCGACGCCGCCGCGATCCGGCAGGGCTACGGCTTCCTGCACGGCACCTGCGGAAGCGGCCTGGCGAACGGCGTGCACACGGCGTCGTCGATCGTGCGGGAACGCGACGGCCGGCAGCCCCGGCCCTTCCGGTTCGGTTACATCCACGCCGCCGTCAGCGTCGGCCGCCGCGACGCGGTCGTCCAGTTCACCCACCCCGACGACAGCCCCAAGCGGCTTCTCCTCACCGGCCGCCCGGCCGTCTGGTACAAGGAGACGGTGAGTTCGATCGCGTGGCCGTCGTTCGGGCAACTGAAGACGCACCCGGCCCTGGGCGCGTTCGTCTGGCGCCGCGGCGGCCGGTTCACCCGATGACCGACAAGCCGGGCGGGGCCTTCGACGACCACCGCAACCTGCTCTTCTCCGTCGCGTACCGCATCCTCGGCGTCGCCGCCGACGCCGAGGACGTGGTGCAGGACTCCTGGCTGAAATGGTCGGCGGCCGACCGCTCCCAGGTCGCCGACCCGAAGTCCTACCTGGTGCGGATCGTCACCAACCTGGCGATGGACCGGCTGCGCTCGGCACAGGTCCGCCGCGAGACCTACGTCGGCCCGTGGCTGCCCGAGCCGATCCTCACCAGCACCGACACGGCCGAGGACGTGGCCACCGCCGAAGCGGTGTCGATGGGGCTGCTGGTCGTGCTGGAGACGCTGACCCCACTCGAACGCGCCGTCTTCGTGCTCAAGGAGGCCTTCGGCTTCAGCCACGCCGAGATCGCCCAGGCCGTGGACCGCTCCGAGGAGTCCGTACGCCAGGCCGCACACCGCGCACGTGAGCACGTGCGCGCCCGTCGCCCGCGATTCAAAACCGACCGAACCCGGCAGCGCGCGGTCACCGAGCGCTTCCTCGCAGCCGCCACCGGCGGTGACATCAACACGCTGATGCAGCTGCTCGCCCCCGATGTGACGCTCTGGACCGACGGTGGCGGGAAGGTCCGTCAGGCGATCCGCCCGATCATCGGCGCGCAGCGGGTGGCCGCCTGGTTCGCGGGCGTCGCCGTCCGGCCCTACGAGGGCATCGCCCCCGTCGACATGGCCGTCGAGATGGTCGAGCTCAACGGGCAGGTGGGTCTGGTCTTCAGCGACGGCGGGCGGATCGTCGCCACCGTCACCTTCGACCTGAACGACGACGGCGTGATCACCGGCATCCACGACGTCGCCAATCCCGACAAGCTCCGCGCCGTCGCGGCCCGGACGATCCACCACCTCTAGCGTCTGCGCGACGCCCGCGGTAAATGCGTTGCCGGCGCTCGCCACCACGCCTAACCTCGTCGTCAACCGATCAGGAAGGAGCAGCCGGTCATGACGCGCCACCCGAGCCCCGCACCGCGGCAGCGGATGTCGCCGCGCGGGCGAAGCCGCCGAGCCATCGCCGCCTCCTCCGTTCCCAGCCGCCCGAGCCGGTGGCGCGACTGACCGCGACCGAACACGCGGAAGCCGCCCACCCAGCGAAGGGATCGGGCGGCTTTTCCGTTCGGTCATTGCACGAAGGGTTGGCCGAGTGGCCTATGGCGCCGCGGTGCTAACGCGGAGCGGGTTGACCCCCGCCGGGAGTTCGAATCTCCCACCCTTCGCCACGCCCCCGTAGCTCAGCGGAGAGAGCGCTTGACTACGAATCAAGAGGCCGGACGTTCGAATCGTTCCGGGGGCACGAACGCCGCACTCGGGCGTCCGATGAACGGCCGAGCCGGGGCCGGTCCGACCGGCTGCGGCGGGTAGTGGCAGCAGCGCCTCACCCCGAGCGGTCGCCAGATCGACGATTGCCTTGAGGGGGCATCCAGGTCGGCGGATGCCCCCTCAAGGAAGTCGAGTTGATCTAGCGCTTCAGCCGGCGATGTGCAGGATCGCGTCGGCTGCGTCGACGGTCGCCTGGTCGAGCGGGAAGTAGCCCTGCTGTGGGGTGGTGTCCGTACGCGGGCGGGCCGGGGTCACCTCGGCCGCCGGGAGGAGACCCCAGCCGGTGACACGCTGTCGCAGGTGCCCCTCGAAGGTGTCCGGCGCGGGCTCGCCCAGTTCGAGGGCCGTACTGCGCCCGAGACTGCCGGCGATGAAGGTGTAGTCGCCGATCCCCAGGGAGTCGACGATGGCCCCGGCGCCGTACCAGTCGGCGTTCAGGTCGCCCAGGCTCCAGGAGCTCGCGTTCCGTTGCAGGTGGGAGTTGTGCGCGGAGAGCATCGTCGGGCCGCGCCTCGCCTCCACGGCGCGGATGTCGAGCAGGTTGCGCGCCATCCACGTGTCCCGGGTGGTGAGCAGGAGGCAGATCCGTTCGCTCTGCGGGAGCGGCTGCGCCGCTTGCCAGTGGTAGTGGAGCAGCCCGAGGCCGGCGTCGAGGTGCGTCCTGGCCCGGAGCCACTCGTCCCGTGAGCTTCCCGCGATCAGCTCCGGCGCGCGGGCGTGGAGCCGGGTGAGCAGGTCCTCGCCGACGCGCCGCAGCCGCTCGGCTTCGGGCGTGGCGCCCATGGACTCGGCGTGGTCGAGGATCGCCTCGGTGCGGCTCCACCGGTGGTCGTCCCCGGCGATGCCTGCGATGTCGAGGTTCTCGAGGTGGAGATAGTCGCGCGCGTACTCGAGGTAGCTCCTCGGGCTGGGCGCGCTGGTGTTCTCGGTCGGGGCGTCGAAGCCGTGGAAGGTCAGTCGCTCCGGTGCCGGCCGGTTCCGGTTGTACTCCCGCATCCAGGCGACCAGCCGCCGGTTGGCGTCCAGTGCGCCGAAGTCGTGGGAGAAGCCTTCGGTCATCACCGCGGCGAGGCTTCCGGTGCCGTGCAGGACGTAGTCGTTGACGGCGAACGCGGCCACCCGGTCGGTCTCGAGGGCGATCGAGCGGAAGCCGAGCTCGACCAGTTGGGTGAAGAGTTCGTTGCGGATCGCGCCGAAGGCGGGCTCCCGGTGGGTCGGCTCGCCCAGGGCGAGAAGGTCACCTGGCTGGGGTACCAGCTGTCGTATGTCCTGGCTCATGTGTCTCAACCGTAGCGTTGAAACCTCGGTTGAGGCTTTTCAGCGACGACGCGCGTGGGCCAGTAACGAAGCCTCAACCAGGTTTCACCCGGCTCGCCCGTGATCGGAGCAGGCACTCGGTGCTGGTGGTGGGGGCACCCGCTGGTCGGCGGCGGCAGGTGCCCCCCATGGCTACCGCTCGGCGGAGTGGACCGCCGCGCCGCGCCGCGTCTCCAGCGCGTCCAAGAGCATCGGCAGCGCCCGGTGCAGTTCCCGCTGCCAGTACGGCCAGCTGTGCGTGCCGGGACCGTAGAAGTCGGTCTCGACGGAGACACCCACCTCGCGCAGCCGCTCGACGACGTCGACGTTCTCCTGGTGGATGAGCGCTTCCAGGCTGTCCGTCGCGCCGGGCTGGTCGAACGGCCCGCCCGCGGTGCCGTCACCGCTGGCCACGAAGAGCGCCGCGTGGCGCAGCCGCTTCGCGAGGTGGTACGGGTCGTGTGCCGCCCAGAGCCGCCGCTGCGCCACCGGGTCACCCCAGAGGTCGTACGGGTCGAGCCCGGTGCGCCCGAAGAAGGGCAACCAGAACGAGGCGTCCCGCAACGGGTGCAGGACGCCGCTGAAGGACGCCGCCGCGCGGAACATCCCAGGGTGCCGGGCCGCGTACGAGAGGGCGCCGAAACCGCCCATCGACAGCCCGGCCACCGCGCGCTCCGGGCCGGCGCCGTACCCCCGCTCGATGATCTGGCGTACCTCGCGGAGATGGAAGGTCTCCCATGCCGGGGTGCCGCCCTCGCCTCCGTTCCACCAATCGCTGTACCAGCCGGCCGCGCCGGCCTCGGGCATGACGACGAGGACGTCCCGCAGCTCGGGAATGCTGGCGACGTCGGTCGAGCGGGTCCAGCTCAGGTAGGAGTCGCAGCAGCCGTGCAGCAGGTAGAGCACCGGCCACCTGTCGCCACGCCGGCGCTGCTCCCACCCGTCGGGGGTGAGCAGCCGGACGTTCGCCGTCGCGCCGAGGGCCGGCGACTGGATCGTGAGGTCGACCAGGCGCGGCCCGACGGTCGTCTCCCGCGCCACGTACGCCCCGTCGGAGGCCCGGACGGGCGCGGCGGCGAGGGCCGGCGCCGGCACGGCGAGCCCGGCCAGCACGAGCCCGACCGCCAGCGCGGCGCGGAGCATCGAGGTTCTTCTCATGTCGCCTCCCCGCTACCGGCAGACGGCGCCGAGGTCCACGGCCCGCGCCATGGCGGTGAAACCGACGTCGCCGGGGTGCAGGTGGTCCCCCGAGTCGTACGCGGGGTTGATCCGGCCGGGGTTCGCCGGGTCGCGGGTGGCGGCGTCGAGGTCGACCACCGCGTCGAACTCGGCGGAGGTGCGGATCCACTGGTTGACCGCCTGCCGGTCGGCCTCACCGGCCGCGCTGTAGTAGCCGGCGCCCTCGTACGGCAGGATCGTCGCGCCCACGACGCGGATGCCCGCCTGGTGCGCCCGCGCGATGAACTGCCGGTACACCGCGATGAGCTGCTCCGGTTCGAGGGCGCCGCGACTGTTGCCGATGTCGTTGATGCCCTCCAGCAGCACGACCGAGCGGACGCCGGCCTGCCCGAGCACGTCCCGGTCGAACCTCGCGAGGGCGGAGTCGCCCGCCGAGCCGGCGTTGGCGAGCAGCCGGTTACCGCTGATTCCGGCGTTGAGGACGCCGCAGCGTCGGGCCTCGGGCCGCTGCGCCAGCCGGTCGGCCACCTGATCCGGGTAGCGCAGGTTCGCGTCGACGGTCGAGACGACCCCGTCGGTGATCGAGTCGCCGAAGAACACCACCGATCCGGCCGCCCGGGAGAGGACGTCGACGCCGGAGAGAAAGTATCGCGCGGTGTCCAGCGGGGTGAAGGCGCCGCCGGTGTCCGTGGTGGCGTCGCCCGTGGCGCGGAAGGAGGTGGCGAAGCCGGCCGGGTGCCAGGTGGTCGGGCCGGTGGGACCGGGCAGGTACGTGCTGACGACCAGGTCCGAGTTCGCGGCGACCCGGATGCGCAGCGGGTCGGACCACCACTCGGCTCCGGCGGGGATCGTCACGGACCGAACGCCCGCGAACGTCACCGGGCGCAGGGCCGGCTCGGTCACCTGCGGCGTTCCCGACCCGCCGGAGCGCGGTGCCACCGTGACGGCGGCGATGGCCAGGGGGGTGGTTCCGTAGACGTTGCTGAGGCGGACGCGGATGCTGTCGCCGCCGATCGACAGGTGCGCGACCTGCCGCAGCGTGGTGTCCGTGAACCCGGTGGCCGACGTGCCGGTGGTCCTCGGTTCGGCCACCGCCACCGTCCAGCTGCCGATCCAGTCGGCGCGGGCGTGGGACTGCGCGGTGGCGCTCGCGGGCAGGAGGCTGATCACGGCGGTGAGCGCCGCGGCGGTGCAGAGGCGTACTCGTAGACGTCTCGATGTCACGTCCAGCTCCTCGTCTCGAGTTCTCGGTGGGGTCGCCGGCCGGCGGGGGTGATGAAATCACGTACCGTGATCATCCGACAGCGCATCGACGGCGGTCGGTGCGGTCGGCGCGACGAGCGGGCGGCTGGCTGAGCCGAGCGGCGGCAGCGGCTGCGATCAGCGGCTATTGACACATGACGATGCTCTGGCCCGCGGCGCACACCGGCGACGGCGCGCCGCGGGCCCCGGTCCGGGGGTGCGGGGACGCCCTTGGCTCGCCCCCGGCGGCGATCGAGGCGAGCGCGGTCAGTAGCTGCCGCCCCGGCCCGCCTCGGCCGCCACCCGGTCGTGCAGCGACGCCAGCGCCGGGCTGACCGTGACGGTCAGTGGCTGCGGTTGTGTCAGCCGCCGCGCCGACACGGGCAGCCAGGTGAGCTCCGCCTCGAATCGGCGCCGCGCGGCCCGCACCTGGTCGGCGGGGGCACAGGCGTCGAGGCGGCGGCCGTCGCGCATCACCGGCACCAGCAGCGGCTCCCGGTCGGCCGGTACCGGCTCGTCGCGGAGCCCGACCACGTCACACGCGACGCCGGACGTGTCCCGGAACACCTGCTTCGGGCCGGGCAGGGTGACCTTGCCGGGCGAGAGCTTCAGCACCGGCCGGTCCCCGATGGACACCAGCTTGTACGCGCTGTCCAGCGACGGCGCGTCGTAGGAGACGCCCATCTTCGTCCCCACGCCGTACCCGTCGATGGGCGCGCCCGCCGCCACGAGGCCGGCGATGACGTCCTCGTCGAGGCTGCCACTCGCCACGATCCGGCCCCGGGCCAGCCCCGCCTCGTCGAGGATCGCCCGGGTCTGCCGGGCCAGCGCCGCGAGGTCCCCGGAGTCGAGCCGTACACCGAACGGGCCGGCAAGCCCCAGCTCCTCGACCACGTCGACGGCGGCCCGCACCCCGGCCGGCGTGTCGTACGTGTCCACCAGGAAGATCGGGTCGGCCGGGAAGTCGGTGGCGAACGCCCGGAACGCCGAGCGCTCGTCGGGGAACGCCTCCACGTAGGAGTGCGCCATGGTGCCGGACGGGGTGAGCCCGTAGCGGGCGGCCGCCTCCACGTCGCTGGTCGCCGCGAAGCCGGCGATGGCCGACGCCCGGGCGACACCCGCCCCGGCCTCGATCCCGTGCGTACGCCGGAACGCGAAGTCGATCAGTTGGGCGTCGCCGGCGGCGATGCGGCAGCGGGCGGCCTTGCTGGCGATCGTGGTGTGGAAGGTGATCAGGTTGAGGACGCCGGTCTCCACCAGCTGCGCCTCGGCGATCGGCGCGGTGACCTCCAGCAGCGGCTCGTCGGCGAAGACCACCCGGCCCTCCGGCACGGCCCAGACGTCGCCGGTGAACCGTAGCGCCGACAGCGCGGTCAGCATCGACCGGTCGAAGCCGCCGACCCGACGCAGGTAGTCGAGGTCGTCCGCGTCGAGCGCGAACTCCTCCAGGAAGGTCAGCGCCTCGGCCAGCCCGGCGGCGACGAGGAAGCCCCGCCGGGGCGGCAACCGCCGGGAGAAGAGGCTGAATGTGGCCCGCTCGGTCATTCCCTGCCGCAGGTAGCTGGCGGCCATCCGCAGCTCGTACAGGTCGGTCCGCAGCCCGCTCATCTCGCCTCCTCCGCCACGGCACCACTGTGGTGGATGCGGAGTCGGGATGTGTGGGAAACGGGAGATCCCGGACGGCGCATCCCGACCAGCGGGCGCCAGCGCCGGCTACGTGCCGGTAGGCGGTTGTCCCCGTCGATGCCGACAAGCATGATCGTTCTGTGCGGCCTTGGCGCGGCCGGGCCTTCAGGCTCGGTAGGCCGCACCGGTGGGTACCAGTCCACCGTGTGAGGTCCAGCGAGGAGGTGACCGGAGGAATGCCATGCAGGATGAGTTGCAACGCCTCGTCGACGCGCTCGCCGCGTACGCAGGACGACCCGCGCTGATCGAGGACCGGCGCCAACGGGTGGTGGTCTACAGCGAGCACAACGGACCGATGGACGACGTACGGCGCGCCTCGATCCTGCGCCGGCAGACCACCCCGGAGGTGATGGCCTGGTTCCGCAACGTCGGCATCATGGACGCCCGCGAGCCGGTACGCACACCGGCCTCCGGGGAGCTGGACCTGCTGCCACGGGTCTGCGTACCGATCCGCCACCAGGACCTGCTGCTCGGGTTCGTCTGGTTCATCGACCCGGACGCCACCATGGCCGACACGGACATCGCCGCCACCGGCCTGATGAGCGAGCTGTCGCTGGCGCTCTACCGGGAGAACCTGCTCGGCGAGTTGGCCTCGCAGCGGGAGACCGAGGCCGCGCGTACGCTGCTCTCCGACAACGAGGCGACCCGCGTCCGGTCGGTGCGCGCCCTCCGGGAGGCCGGCATGATCGCCGACGGCTCGGCCACCGCCCTCGTGGCGCAGCTCGTCGCCGCCGACGGGGATCCGCTCGACGAGCTCGCCCGGCTCGCCCTGGAGCAGGCGCTGGTCACCACCCGGCGGTGGGTCGGCACCCGGGACGCGCTGCACCTGGTCCGCGACGACCACGGGGTGCTGCTGATCGCCTGCGGTCGCGGCGCGGGACGCCCCTCCCCCGAGGTCGCCGCGAAGCTGCTCGACGACAACCTGCGGCACACGACCCGCGGCCTCGGCTCGATCGAGCGCGCCGTCGTCGGGATCGGGCAGACGCGGCCCGGCCTGGCCGAGGCCTTCGGGTCGTACGGGGAGGCGTTGCAGGCCGCAAGGGTCGGCGTGCGGCTACCGGCTCTCGGCGGGGTGGTCTCCTGGTCGGGTCTGGGCATCTACCGGGTGCTGTCCCGGCTGGAGGGGCGGCACCTCGACATGGCCGACGTGCATCCGGGCCTGGAACGGTTGCTGCGCGAGCAGCCGAACCCGGTGCTGTTGCGGACCCTGGAGCGTTACCTCGACCTGGCCGGCAACGCGCACGCCACCGCCGAACAGCTGCGGCTGCACCGCACCACGCTCTACTACCGGCTGCAACGGATCGAGGAGCTGGCCGAGACCGACCTGAAGGACGGCAACGAGCGGCTGTGCCTGCACCTGGCGCTCAAGCTGGGCCGGCTGACCGGCGCGTACCACCCGGAGGAGTGACGGAGCACGCCGTGCCGGGGCGCCGGCGCGGCGTCACTGCCGCCCGTCGCGGCGGATCATCCGCACTCCGAACCCGATCGTGGCGATCACGAGCAGGGCGCCCAGGAGCTGGAGGCCCGGGGAGTCGTCGGCCTCGCCGTACACGACGGCGGCGACGCCGATCGCGATGGCGAGGAGGGCGACGGGGGCGAGGATGACGTACCTCATCGGGGCTCCTTCCGGCGGCCGGTCCCGGCGCCGATCTCGTGGGCGGGCGCGCCGGCGGTCGAGTTCTCCGGCCGGTGGGGCGAGGTGCTCACTCCTCGACCCATTCGAGGAGGTCACCGGGCTGGCAGTCGAGCACCCGGCACATGGCTTCGAGGGTGCTGAACCGGACGGCCTTGGCGCGGCCGTTCTTCAGCACCGCGACGTTCGCGGGGGTGAGCCCGACACGTTCGGCGAACTCACCGACGCTCATCTTGCGTTTGGCCAGCTGGACGTCGATGCGTACGACGATCGGCATCAGATCACCGCTTCCATGTCGGTACGCAGGGTGGTGGCCTGGCGCAGCAGGGCACGCATGACCACCATCAGCAGCCCGATGACCGCGACCCCGATGAGCAGCAGGAAGAGCACGAGTGGAGCCCCGGGATCGTCCGCCCGGAACCCGACGTAGAGGAAGACACCCAGGAGCACCACCCAGGCGGCGGCGATGGCCCACACGATGGCGTCGACCCACGCCAGGGCGGGCTGGCTGAAGATCCGGTCTTTCTTGACCATGCTGAGCAGCTTCCAGGTCGCCACGATGACCACCTGGACGCAGAGCACCCAGAACACCGTGATGGCGGTCAACGGCCACCTGAGGTAGGCGTCCTCCGGCGATTCCTTGGCCATGTGGGCGAACTGTCCGGGTAGCGACATGGTCTGGAACAGGACCAGGATCCCGAACAGCAACACGAGGAAGACTCTGAGAGCGGCAACCGCCCGACGTTCCGTCACCATGCATCGACTATCACTCGTTACCTATCGAAAGTCAATAGGTCCGAGGATTATGTGCGGCCCGCCGAGGGCACCCTGACCGGTCGCGACCATCGGGTGGCGGCCGGACGTCCGGCCGCCACCCGATCCGGCGGAGGGGAACCCCTCAGCCCTCGATGTCGCGTGGATCGCGGCTGCGCGGGTACGTGTTCCGCTCCCCGATCGTGCCGTCCTGCTTCTTGATCACGTGCTCGGTGCCGCGCTGGACGGCCGTCTCCCGGCCGGCGGCCGCCGCCTCCGCCTTGGTGTCGTGCGTGCTGCTGGCGCGCTCGTTGCCCTCAGGACGGTTCTTCCACTGACCGTCCTCCTGGTACGTCTCGACGTCGCCCTTCGACATGACCGTGACCTCCCTCGATCGCATGGTCGGTCACGAATACCTGCCCCGGGCCGACTTCCTCAAACGTCTGCCCACCTCCGCACGAGGCCCCGCAGGGTGCGCGGCCGGGCGCGGGCAGGGCCACCCGGTCTGCTGCCGGTGACCAGGCGGTAGCCGCCGGCGGCCGGTCAGGCGCGTGCGGACCGAAGGACGTCCGCGACCGGGCGTCGGGTCGCGGCCAGGGCGGGGAGGGCGGTGAGTACGGCGACGGCGAGCAGGACCGCGAGCGCTACGGCGAGCATCCACGAAGCGGGTGGATACCGGATCTCACCCATGGAGACCGTCAGGTACAGCCCGATGCCGAGCGGAACCCCGAGCGCGACGCCGAGCGTCGCGGGAAGGAGCTGCGCCACCGCCATGCCCGCGCTGGCCTGGACGGGTGTGGCGCCGAGCGTGCGGGCGACTGCCAGGGGGTGACGGGCGTCGAGGACCGCGGTCCAGGTGCTCACGATGGCGTTGACGAGCGCGAGGACGCAGAGCACGACGACGACGAGGAGCATGGCCTGGAGAGTTCGCGTCTCCTTGGGGTTGGCCAGCTCCGTTTCCCCGAGGTCGACCTGCCGATCCTGCGCCAGGCCCATGAGCAGAGCGGCGAGCGCGGTCATGGTGACCAGGGTGTTCACCATGACGAGTCGGGCGCGGCGGGGGCGGCGGGCGTTGATGCGTACCCCGATCAGCAGGGCGGCGGGCATCCGGCGGGACAGCCAGACGCGCCAGCGGCGGCGGCGCGGTGAGGTGGCGGCGTCGACCAGCGCGTGGACTGTGTCGGTGGCGGCGGCGCGTAGCACAGGTGCCAGGGTCGCCGCGGCGGCGATGGCGAGGGCGAGAGCGGTGACGGTGATCACCGTACGCAGTGCGGGCGGATGGACGCCGGTGGCGCCGAGGAGTCCGGCGCCGGGGTTGGTCAACGCGGGCGCGGTGAGCCAGCCGGCGGTCAGGCCGATGACGGCGGCGACGAGCCCGAGGACGAGGTATTCGGCGAGGTGGACGCCGGCGATCATGGCTGGTCCGGCACCGACGGCCTTGAGCAGCCCCACCCGGCGGCGCTGGTCGACGACGCGGCCGGCGACGATGTTGGCGACACTCGCCACCGCGAGGGCGGTGAGCAGCCAGCTGCCGATCAGCAGGGCCCTGTGCGCCTGTCTGACGAGCCTGCCGTTCGAGTCGGCGATCGCCGTCCAGCTGTGGTACTCGATCCCGTCTCTGAGCATGTTGTGGAAGGAGGTGCTGGCGTGCGGGTCGACGAATCTCAGGTTCAGGGTGTAGGAGAGCCGCTGGCCGTCGGCCAACGTGCCGATCTGGCTACTGTCGACCCAGACGAGACCGGAGGACTGGACGAGAATGCTGCCCGGGAAGCGCCAGTCCGCGCGCGGGTAGACGGCTCGGGCGGCGGTGACCGCGGTGCCCACCACCCGCAGCGGGTGGCCGTTGACCTCGACGGTGTCGCCGGTATGGACGCCGAGCGCGTTGGCGAAGGTGGGTTCGATGACCACGCCACCCGGGCGTACCCAGGTCCCGTCGGTCACCAC
Source organism: Micromonospora sp. 15K316 (assembly GCF_004348525.1). Lineage (GTDB taxonomy): Bacteria > Actinomycetota > Actinomycetes > Mycobacteriales > Micromonosporaceae > Micromonospora. Next base: position 71,346 of record NZ_SMKG01000004.1, read on the forward strand.
CGGCCGGTCGAGCGCCGCCGGGGAGGCGTCGCGGCCCTGGACGACCGTCTGCACGGTCCTACCGTGGGCGGTCATCATCAGATAGGCCATCGGGTACGGGCCGCTGTGTGCGGTGACCCCGGGCGCGGTGGGGAGCGGCGCGAGAGCGGCCAGAGCATCCGGGCCCGTCGTCACCGGCGTCGCCACCACGTCCGGACCCGCGGTGGCCGCCCTGGTCCGCTCGTACGGACGGGCGAGAGCATTGTCCAGGGCGAGGCCGAGGGTCAGCGTCCCGGCTGCGGCGCTGATCGCGAGCAGCAGCAGTACGGTCTCGGTGCGCCGCCGGCGCAGGTCCCGCACCATCAGCCGGCACACGAGCAGCAGGCGTCCGGTCATCTCAGCGCCACCCGCCGTAGACCGTGCCCGTGCCGACGGTGGTGCCGGCGAGCCGGCTGTCGTCGACGAAGGCCCCGTCCCGCATGGAGATGATCCGGTCCGCGACCGCGGCGATCCGCGCGTCATGGGTGACCACCACCAGCGTCTGCCCTCCGGTACGCAGCTCCTCGAACAGCCGCAACACCTCCAGGGTGGCCGCGCTGTCCAGGTTCCCGGTGGGCTCGTCGGCCAGCACGACCAACGGCTCGTTGCTCAACGCGCGGGCGATCGCGACCCGCTGGCGCTGGCCGCCGGACAGTGCCGACGGCAGGTGCTTGGCGCGGTCGGCGAGCCCCACCCGGTCCAGCAGGGTCATGGCGCGCTGCCGAGCCCGGCGCGGCGACTGCCCGGCCAGCAACGCCGCCAGCTCGACGTTCTCCACCGCGGTGAGTTCGTCCATGAGGTGGAACGACTGGAAGACGAAGCCGACATGGTGGCGCCGCAACCGGGCCAGGGCTCGCTCACTCATCGTGTCGATCCGGTGTTCGGCCAGCCACACCTCGCCGTGGGTGGGGCGTTGCAGCCCGCCGAGCAGGTGCAACAGGGTGGACTTCCCGCAGCCACTGGGCCCCATGATCGCGAGCGTCTACCCGGCGGGTACCCCCAGATCGACCTCGTCGACCGCCCGGACCAGCGCGCTCCCCTGGCCGTACCACCTGCTCACCCCGTGGGTCCGCAGCAGCGCCGACTCGGTCACGCGGCGCCACCGGGCACACCAGCGCGGTCCCCGTCTCGCTCGGTGCGCGCGCTCATGGAGTCGCCTTCCGTCGGGTCCGGTCGCGTTCGGTCCACATGCGTTCGCACGCCTCCAGCCACTCCAGGTCGGCCCTCAGCCGCAGCACGACCCCCTCCAGCAACAATCCGGCAACCGGATCCACCGACCGCTCCAACGCGGCCCGCTGGGCATCCCGCAACCGGCGCAGCAGCTCGCGCCGCTGCGCGTCGACCAACGCCACCGGATCGGCCAGCCGGCCGGCAGCGGCGGCCACCAGCTTGAGATGGAACTCGGCAAGGTCCGGCTTCGGCCAGCTCACCTCGGTCAGCCACGCGGCGACCCGCTGCTGTCCGGCCGGAGTCAACGCGTAGACGCGCCGGTCGGGGCGGTCCGGGAGGCCCTCGGCGTGCTGCGAGGTCACCAGACCCGCCTTGGCCAGCCGGGCCAGCGTCACGTAGATCTGCCCGGCGTTCATCGCCTCGCCGAGCGGGCCGAGCGCGCCCCGGATACGGGCGCGCAGCTCGTAGCCGTACGCCGGCTCCTTCGCCAGCATGGCCAGCACCACATCCTGCACCCGAGCGCACCTCCGTCGACCGATATTAGATAACCGCTAGCTATAGCGCTGTCAAATCGCTCGCCCGCCGGCGAGGGCGCGGTAGGTTGCACAGTCATGGCCACCGCCACCGCCGCCGACGTCCGTCGCGAACTCGCCGCACTCGCCGACCCGCTGCGGGCGGCGAACGTCAGCCGGTTCCTGCAGATGGTTCCCGGTGGGTACGGCGAGGGCGACCGGGCGATCGGCGTCACCGTGCCGGACCAGCGCCGGGTGGCCGCCCGGCACTGGCGCGACCTTCCGCTGACGGAGACGGTGACGCTGCTGACCAGCGGCGTGCACGAGGAGCGGCTGACGTCGCTCCTCGTGCTGGTGCGGAAGTTCGGCGGAGGAGACGAGGAGGAACGGGCCCGGATCTTCGACATCGTGCTGGCCAACACCGGCCACATCGACAACTGGGACCTGGTGGACTCGTCCGCCCCGTACATCGTCGGCCCCTGGCTGATCGACAAGGACCGCGACGTCCTCGACCGGCTGGCCGGGTCGCACCTCGTCTGGGACCGGCGCATCGCCGTCATGGCGACGTTCGCCTTCATCAAGGCCGGCGACTTCCGGTGGACCTTCCGGCTCGGCGACCGGCTCCTGCACGACCCGCACGACCTCGTACGCAAGGCGGTCGGCTGGATGCTGCGGGAGGTCGGCAACCGGGACAGAGCCGCGGAGGAGGAGTTCCTGGCCCACCGCTACCGGGTCATGCCACGAGTCATGCTGCGCTACGCGATCGAGAAGTTCGAACCGCAGCGGCGGCGGGAGTACCTGACCGGCGTGGCCTAGCGGGCGGCTGTCCGCGGGCGCCGAACGGGCGGGGGGCGGGGCGACGATGGCCGCCCCGCCCCGGTCAGGCGCGGATCAGAGACCGGCCTTCTCGGCCGCCCGCCGGCCACCGACGACCGGCAGCTCGATCCGGCTGCTGTCGAAGTGGACGGTGATCTCGGCCTGGTTCTGCTTCGCCCGGCTGCTGTAACCGGAGTACGAGCCGAGCAGCACCACACCGATCTGGTTGCCGGCGTCGAAGACGTAGTCCTCGGGCAGCAGCGGCACGTCGACGCTGTTCTTCTTCCCCGGCCGCAGCGGGGTCGACGTGGACAGCGAGTCGAGGTTCAACCCGTCCAGGATGCCCTTGGTCACCAGCGCCTGCGGATCGGTGGCCACGTTCTTGGCGGTCTCCCGGTAGCAGGCTTCCTCGGCGTACCCGCCCCAGGTCGCCGTCTCGCCCCAGCAGTCCTCCTCGGTCAGCGTCCGGATGCCGTCGCCGGCGGTGCTGAACCGGGGCCGGGTGCCGTAGTCGACGAGCAGACCGGCGAAGCTGGTGTCCTCACCGTTCACCGACGCCTTGATCCGTACGACCGGGGTGCCGGAGATGTGCAGCGGCGCCCGCAGCGGCTCGGAGAGGAAGACCAGCCGGTTCGCCGTGTTCGCCGCCGGATCCGACGGGTGCCGGATGGCGTTGGTCTGGCTCATCGACGGCGTGTCCTGGAAGGTGCGGGACTCCCTGCCGTGCTGGGGGCGGACCGAGAGGGCACCGGCGGCACCCTCGGCGCCCGGTCGCAGGAACACCTGGGTCTTCTGGGCCGCGGGGATCGGCCAGTCGCGGTGGGTCTCCCAGACGTCCGGGGCCCGCTCGATGTCGGCCCGGGGCTCCTTCATGATGTCGTTCTTGACCCCGTGCAGCCAGTAGTCGAACCAGCGGTGCAGGGTGTCGACCCACTCGCCCCGGCGGAAGTCGAACGGGTCGACGTGTCCGGTGCCCGTCATCCAGAGCTTGCGGGGCACGTTGTGCTCGGCGAGCGCGTCCCACCACTTGCTGAAGTGGTCCGCCCGGACGTTGTCGTCGTTGATGCCGTGCACCACGAAGACGCTGGCGCGCACCCGGTCGGCGTGCGGAACGTAGTCACGCTCGGCCCAGAAGTCGTTGTAGTCGCCGGTGGTGTCGTCGCTGTCCACACCGAGCTGCTCACGGACCGGTGCGCAGTACGCCCGCCGCTCCGGGTTCGTGACCGTGTTGGAGAGACTGCCCGAGTAGTTGTTGCCCCGGGTGACGAGCCCGTTGCTGCGCGAGTAGTCGTACCAGCTGGAGATCGCGGAGATCGGCACGATCGTGGAGAGCCCCTTGACGCCGGTGGCGGCGGCCGCGTTGGCCAGGGTGCCGTCGTACGACTTGCCGATCATGCCGGTGCGGCCGTTGTGCCAGTCGGCCACGACCCGCTCGCCGGCGGCGTTCGTGCCCTTCCGGCGCCCGTTCAGCCAGTCGATCGCCGTCGGCGCGCTGATGTTGTCGGCGCGGCCGCCGGTGACCGGGCAACCCGTCGAGTGGTTGGTCCCGATCATGTCGAGCAGGATCACCGCGTAACCGCGCGGAACGAAGTAGTTGTCGTAGAAGAGCGGCCACTTGTCGTTGAGGCCGTCGCCGTCGACGTCCTCCTTGCACTCGCTCTCGTTGCCTCGGCACACCGTCGAGTAGTACGGGCTCGCGTCCATGATGACCGGAACGTCCAGCCCGCGCTCGCTGGCCTTGGGCCGGATGATGTCCATGGCCACGACATCGCGGGCGCCGTCGCCGTCGGTGTCGACGTCGGAGGTGACGAATACCCGCTCGCGGATCGCGTCGGCGTACCCGAACACCGGTTGGGTGACTCCGTCCCGGACGACCGGCCGGAGACGTTCCGCGGACGGACTCGCCGTCGCGGCGGCCGCCGGCAGGCCCACGGCGACGGTCAACGCGACCACCACCGACGACCGCCACCAGCTCCTCGTGGTTCGCATGGTGCTCCTCCCTGATCCGGCACCGGCGCCGTCGCCGGCCGCCCAGGGCAGGGACGGCCGGCCGCGGGTGCGGCTGCATCGAACCCTAGGAATCGAGCCGGGACCGGTCATCGGACAGGTGCGGGAGTTGATCGTCTTCGGCTCCTACGTCTGTCGCATACCTTCGCTACCGCGCGTGACCGGCCGCCGCGCACGTCAGTGGCGGGTTGCCGGACCTGCCGGAGTGCGACAGGCGTAGGACCGCCCGGGCGGTGATTCCAACAGGTGCCCGATGACGCACACCTCCGGCGGTCATAGGTTCGGCCGCACCAGCACGCCGAACGGTCAACCCGGCGGGCCCCGGCGCCGGTGTCGACCCGGACGAGGCCCCGCCGACCCGTGAGAAGGGCAGGATGTGCGGTCGGAAGGCAGCGTGGCACTGCGGTTCGTCGGGCGGTTCGTGGTGCCGGCGCTGGTCGCGGCGCTCTTCGCCGCCCCGCTGTGGTTCATGGTGGTCGGCTCGCTCCGACCCGCCGGAGAGCCACCGCCGCGCACCGTGGAGCTTCTGCCGGCGGAGCCGAGCGTGGCGGCGTACGCCCGGCTGCCGGAGCTCATCCCCCTCTTCCGGTACCTGGCGAACTCGGCGCTGGTCGTCGCGATCGCCGTGCCGGTGACCGTGCTCGTCGCGTCGCTGACCGGCTTCGGCTTACGCCTGCTCAGCCCGTCGGCCCGTCGCCGCGCCGTCCTCGGCCTGCTGGCGGTGCTGCTCGTACCGGTCACCGCCGTCTGGGCCACCCGCTTCGAGCTGTTCCGGCTCGCCGGCGTCGTCGACACGTACGTGCCGCTGCTCGCCCCGGCGCTGCTCGCCGGTAGCCCGCTCCTCGTGCTGCTCTACGGGTGGGCGTTCGGCGGCGTACCGGAGAGCCAGCTCGGGGCGGCCCGACTCGAAGGCGCCGGCTGGTTGACGATCTGGCGGCGGGTGGCACTGCCCCAGGTGCGCCCGGCGACCCTCGCGGTGGCCGTGCTCGCCTTCACCCTCCACTGGTCGAACCTGATCGACCCGCTGCTGTACCTGCACAGCGGCGACCGCTACACGTACCCGCTGGGCCTGCAGTTCCTGCGGCTGCTGAACCCGACCGACTGGCCGCTGCTGATGGCGGGCTGCGTCGTGGCGACCGCGCCGTGCGTGCTGGTGTTCCTGCTGGCCCAGCGGATCCTGCTGAACGACGACCCGCTGGCCGCACTCAGATCTGGAGGTCGTAGGTGAGCCGATTCCGCCGGTACGCCGCCCTGGTCACCGCCGCGCTGCTGCTCGGCGTCACCGCCTGTGACAGCGGCGGCGACGCGACGGACGACGCGGGCATCACCGTCGTGCTCTTCGGCGACGCCGAGGAGATCGCCGGGTACCGCACCATGATCGACGAGTTCGGCGACGCGCACCCCGACGTCCCCGTGACGCTCTCCCCGGTCGCCACCCAGGACGAACTCATGGCCCGGCTGACCACCTCGTTCGCCGGCGGCCAGCCACCCGACGTGTTCCTGCTCAACTACCGCCGGTACGGCCAGTTCGCCGCCCAGCAGGCGATCGAGCCGGTGCAGTCGTACCTCGACCGCAGCACCGTCCTGAAGGAGAGCGACTTCAGCCCGCGGGCGCTGGACGCCTTCCGGTTCGACGGGAAGGCCCTGACCTGCCTGCCGCAGAACATGTCCTCCCTCGTCGTCTACTACAACGCCGACCTCTTCGCCAAGGCCGGTGTGCCGCTGCCGAAGGCGGGCTGGACCTGGGACGACTTCCTCACCGCGGCCCGCGCCCTGACCGGCGACGGGAGGTACGGCGTCGGCGTCGAGCCCTCGCTTCCCCGGCTCGCGCCGTTCGTCTGGTCCAACCGCGGCGAACTGGTCGACGACCCGAACCGGCCGACAGCGCTGACCCTCACCGGGAACCCGGCCACCCGGCGGGCCGTCGACTGGTTCCTCGACCTGCAGCTGAAGCACCACGTCGTGCCGCCCGACGCCGAGGAGCAGAGCGAGTCGAGCGAGGACAGGTTCCTGCGCGGCACGCTCGGCATGTACCTCAACAGCCGCGTCGCCGTCCCCACGCTGCGCACCATCGAGGGCTTCACGTGGGACGCGGCGTCACTGCCGGTCGCGCCCGGCGGGGTGCCCGCCTCGATCCTGCACAGCGACGCCTACTGCATGAGCGCCGGCCGGGCCGACCACGAGCGGGCGTGGCGGTTCATCGAGTTCGCGATGGGTGAGCAGGGCCAGCGCATCCTCGCCGGGTCCGGCCGCACCGTACCGTCCCGCCTCGACGTGGCCAACTCCCCCACCTTCCTCGACCCGCAGGAGCCACCGAAGTCGTCGCAGGTCTACCTCGACGCCGAGCCGCACCTGCGCGCCACCCCCCGCACCGGCACCTGGTCCCGGGTGGAACGGGAGGCGGACGCCCTGCTCGAGGAGGTCTTCTACGGCCGGGTCGGCCGCGAGGAGGGGCTGCGGAACCTGGAGGAGAAGATCCGCCCGCTCTTCACCCTGCCGGCGGGCGCGGGTGGCTGACCGCGGCACCATCCGGCTCGAATCGCTGACCAGGTCGTACGGGCGGGTGGTCGCCCTCGACGGCGTCGACCTGGAGGTGCGGGCCGGGGAGCTGATGACGCTCGTCGGCCCGTCGGGCTCGGGCAAGTCGACAATCCTGCGGCTGATCGCCGGGCTCGACCGTCCGGAGCGCGGACGGATCCTCGTCGACGGGCAGGACGTGTCCCGGGTCCCCCCGCACCGGCGGTCCGTCGCGATGGTCTTCCAGGACTACGCGCTCTACCCGCACCTCACCGTCCTCGGCAACCTGCTGTTCGGCCTGCGGGTACGCCGGGTCCGCCGGGACGAGGCCGAACGGCGGGCCCGTGCCGCGGCCGAGCGGCTGGGCATCGCCGACCTGCTCGGCCGCTACCCCGACCAGGTCTCCGGCGGGCAACGCCAGCGGGTCGCCCTCGCCCGCGCGCTGCTGCGCGAACCCACCGTCTACCTGCTCGACGAGCCCATGGCCAGCCTCGACGCGCCGCTACGGTTCGCCACCCGCGCCGAACTGCTCGCCCTGCACCGGGACCTCGGCACCACCACCGTCCATGTCACGCACGACCAGGCGGAGGCGATGACCCTCGGCGACCGGGTCGCCGTCCTCGACCGCGGCCGGATCCGCCAGCTCGGACCACCCCAGCAGGTATACGACGAGCCCGCCGACACCTTCGTCGCCGGTTTCCTGGGCGGCCCGCCGATGAACCTGGTGCCCGGCGGCGGCGTGCTCGGCGGCTCCCCCGGCCTGATCCTCGGCGTACGCCCGGAGGACCTGATCCTCGACGTCGACGGGCCGGTCGAGGTCACCGTCGACGCGGTGGAGGCGCTCGGCAGCGAGAGCATCCTGCTGACCCGCACCGCCGACGGCACCCGGCTCACCGTACGTGCGGCCGCACGCTGCGGCCTACGACCCGGGGCGGCGGCACGGCTGCGGCCGGACCCGGCTCGCCTGCACCACTTCGACGCCGAGACGGGACGGCGGCGGTGACCTCGGGTCGCGACCGGAGGCCACTGACCGCGTGGGCGTTCCTCGCCCCGTACGGGATCGCCGTCGGGCTCCTGATCGCGCTGCCGGCGCTGCTCAACGTCGGCTACGCCTTCACCGACCACACCGGACTCACCCGTGACCCGCAGTTCGTCGGTCTGTCCCACGTCCGCCGGATGCTCGACGACGGGTTCCTGCTCGACAGCGTGCGGGCCTCGGCGATCCACCTGGCGCTGGCCGTACCGCTGCGGCTGCTCGCCGCCGTCGGTCTGGGCCTGCTGCTCGCCGCGCCACGACCGGGTGGACGCTGGTTCCGGGTCGCCGTGTACCTGCCGACGGTCGTACCGGACGTGGCCCTCGCGGTGCTCTTCCTCTGGGTGCTCAACCCGCTCTACGGTCCGCTCAACCAGTTGCTCGGTCTCTTCGGCCATGCCGGCTTCAATTGGCTCTCCGAGCCCGGCACCGCCCGGGTCGGCGTGGCGCTGATGCTGATGTTCCCCATCGGTGAGGGCTTCCTCGTCGTCCTCGCCGCCCGGCGGATGCTCGACGGCCGGCTCTACGAGGCGGCGGCGCTGGAGGGCTGCGGCCCGTTCGGCCAGCTGCGCCGGATCACCCTGCCGCTGCTCGCCCCCGTCCTGCTGCTGCTCGCCGTGCGCGACACGATCCTGACCCTGCAGGTCAACTTCGTGCCCGCCTACATCCTCACCGACGGCCGGCCCGCGAACGCCACCCTCTACCTGCCGGTCTACATCTTCGACCAGGCCTTCGAGTTCTCCGGCTTCGCGTACGGCGCGCTGATCACGACAGTCCTCATGGTGGTCACCGCGTCCGTCATCACCGCGCTGCTGCTCGTCGTACGGCGGTGGCGGGTGCTGCGCTGAGCGTGCCATGCTGCCACGGTGAGACTCCGGACACTCGCCGTCGTCGTCACCATCCCGTTGCTGCTCGCCTCCTGCGGCACGGACTCCGGTCCGGGGCAGCGGCCCGCCGGACGGGGGCCGGAGATGCTGGCGAACCTGCCCAGCTGTGACCGGGTGCCGCTGGACACCGACGCCGAGGTGGAGGCGAGGGTCTCCGGCCTGCTCCTGCCCGAGGACACGCGGGTGACGTCGGTCGTCGAGCAGGGCGCGCTCACGACCGTCGAGGCGACCGTACGGATGACTCCGCTGGATGTACGCGCCCATTACGAGAAGCGCGGCGACATCGACCTGCTCCGCATCGAGGACGAGATCTTCGAGACCGAGGTGCTGATGCGGGCGCAGCAGCGACGGACCTACCTCCGGGCCACCGCCCTCTGCGCCGACGGCACGACCCTGACCGCGGTGGTGGGGCCGGACTCGGAGGGCGCGGGTCTGCCCGAGTTCCAGAGCCGATGAGCGTCGCCGCCCGCGGCCTCGCGGTCGGCCGCCGTCGGGCGACCGACGCCTGCGGTGGGAGAGCCGCGTCCGGTTCGACCCGGGAGGACCGTCCGGCACTGATCACGTACGCGAGCGCGTACGGGCTGATCGCCAGGTAGAGGACGGCCTCGGTCACCACCACGTTCATCGCGATCGCGCTGATCACCACGACGCCCACACCGCCGAGGGGGGCGAGCAGCAACGCGGCGGCGGTCCGGCCGACCGGCCCGCGTACCGCCCGCCGGCCCGCGAGCGGGCTGTCGGTCCTGCGCGGCGCGAGGCTCGCCGCGAAGCGCGGCATCCGCAGCCGCCGCCGGTCCGTGGCGAGGACGTGCAGCTCGGCGCTCCACTCCCGGCGCAGATCGTCGCGCAGCTCGACCGGCCAGCGCCGGGCAGCCGCGCCCAGCAGGAGCTCGGCGAGCCGCCGGGTCACCACGCCGGCGCGCCCGTCGGCTCGGCGCCACCCCGGACCGGGCGCGAGTTCAGGGCGCGCAGCTCGGCGAGCGCAATGGCAAGGCCGGAGATCAGCCTCGACAGCTGTCCTAAGCGGAGAGCGCCATTCGGCGACAGATGCTTGGTGACGTGGGTCACTTCGGCTGTCTAGCGTGGATTGCTGGAGACCGCTTTCCCGGTCGTCACGGCGCGTGGACAGGGAGACAACGCATGCAGCTCACGCTCGTCCGAAGATACCGCGGCCTCACGCTGACAGCAGCCGTCGCGCTGCTGGCCACGGTCGCGCTGACCGCGTCCTCAGCACCCCGGCCCGTCGAGGAGGTCTCGCTGGCCACCAGCACCCCCACCGGACCCATGGAACTTCCCGACGAGTGGATGACCGCTCAGCGCATGAGCGACGGCAGCACCGACCTCTCCACCGCCAAGTACGCCCGGGCCCGCGGCGAGGCCGTCCAGGTCGCCGGCCACACCCGCAAGGCGTACCGCCACCTGGCCGAGCGGAAGTGGGACTTCTTCGGTCCGAGCAACATCGGCGGCCGGGTGGTCGACATCGCCCTCGATCCGCACGTGCCCGACCAGGTCTTCATCGCCGCCGCGTCGGGCGGCATCTGGCGCTCCGGCGACGCCGGCGCCACCTTCGAGACGGCGTGGCCGGACGGCTGGACGCAGAGCATGGGCGCGGTCGCGATGACCAGCAAGGGCGTCCTGCTCGCCGGCACCGGCGAGGCCCAACCCGGCGGTGGTTCGATCACCTTCGGCGGCGACGGCATCTACCGCTCCACCGACCGCGGCAAGACCTGGAAGTACGTCGGGCTGCGGGGCAGCCACGCCATCGCCCGCTTCGCGATCGACCCCCGCAACGAGAACCGGATCTTCGCGGCCGCCGCGGGCAACCTCTTCGTACCCGGCGGCGAGCGGGGCGTCTACCTCTCCGAGAACGGCGGGAAGAGCTGGCGGCGGGTGCTCGCGCCGCCGAACCCCACCACCGGCGCCACCGAGGTCCTCATCGACCCGAGCAACCCCCGCCGGGTGTACGCGGCGATGTGGGACCACCTGCGCGAGCCGCACCAGCGCACGTACGGCGGCCCCGGCTCCAGCCTGTGGCGCTCCGACGACGGCGGCCGGAACTGGCTGCGGATGACGAACGGCCTGCCCACCGACGCCGACCAGGGCCGGTGGGGCCTCGCCCTCGCGCCGAACGACCCGCAGCGGCTCTACGCCTACGTCGGCACCGCGCTCGGCCCGTTCCGTGCGTTCTTCCGCTCCGACGACGGCGGCGACAGCTGGACCCAGACGCCGGTGACCGCCGGCCAGGCGTCCCAGTCCACCTTCAGCTGGTGGTTCGGCAAGCTCTTCGTCGACCCCACCGACGCCGACCACGTCTTCCTGACCGGCGTGAACCTGATGCGCTCCACCGACGGCGCGCAGAGCTTCGCCTCGGTGGGCGGGGTGCACGCCGACCAGCACGCGATGCGCTGGGACCCGAAGGTGCCCGGGCGCGTCTACCTCGGCAACGACGGCGGCTTCTACCGGTCCCAGGCCAACGGCGCGAGCGGCTGGGTGAAGTCCACGTACGAGCCGTACACGCAGTTCTACACCGTCGACGTCGCCGAGACCGATCCGGTGCTGAAGGTGGGTGGGGCGCAGGACAACGGCTGCAACCGCGGTTACACCGGTGTCGGCGGGCCGTGGACCGCCATCGGCTGCGGCGACGGCCTCCAGGTGATCATTCACCCGGAGCAGTCGAACATCGTCTTCGGGTGCAGCCAGTACGGCTCCTGCTACCGCTCGGAGAACTCCGGCGCCGCACCGCGCCAGACCATCGGCGCGGGCCAGACCACCTCCGACCGGCGCAACTGGCTCACCCCGTTGCAGTTCGACCCGACCGACCCGAACGTCATGTACTACGCCGGGAACATCGTCAACCGCTCCACCGACAACGGCCGTACCTGGACGCCGATCAGCCCCGACCTCACCGGTGGCGGACCCAACGACCCGTCCGGCTACCCGTGGGGCACCATCACCACGATCGCCGCGGCGCCCACCGACGGCAACAAGCTCTACGTCGGCACCGACGACGGCCGGCTCTGGTGGACCGACGACCTCGGCGGCGCCTGGCACCAGGTGGACCCGGGACAGCTGCCGGGCACCTGGGTGACCCGGGTGGCGGTGCACCCGACCGACGAGGACATCGCCTACGCCACGTTCTCCGGCTTCCGTTCCGGCAGCGACCGCGCCCACGTGATGATCACCCGCGACGGCGGGCACACCTGGCGCGACATCGGCCGGGGGCTGCCGGACGCCCCGGTGAACTTCGTCGTCCCGACCAGTGACGGGCTCCTGCTGGTCGGCACCGACGTCGGGGTCTTCATGTCGGCGTGGAACGGCGGCGAGTGGGCGGCGCTGGGCACGAACCTGCCACAGGCCGCCGTGATGTACCTGCGCTACCACGAGACCAGCCGGCAGCTGACCGCAGCGACGTTCGGCCGGGGTGTCCACGACCTCACCGTGCCGAAGTGCCCCGCGGCGTCGACGCGGCTGCCGCTGAAGCCCACCGGGGTCGGCGTGGTCGGCGCGCTCGCCTCCTGCCGCAAGGGCTGACCGAACCGGAACGCCGGACGGCTCGAACGTCCCGGAACGACACAGCGCGGCCCCGGCACCTCGTGCCGGGGCCGCGCCGTGTGCGCGATACGGTCAGCCGGCTCGGTAGGCCCGGATGATCGTCTGGTCGATGCCGCTACCGCCACTGGCACCGGCCTTCACCCGCAGGGAGACGGCCTGACCCGCCTTCGGCGACGGCAGCTCGACGCGGTAGGCGCCGCCGTCCCGAGTCGCCCGGGCACCCTTCCACGTCTTGCCGTCGTCGGTCGACGTCCACACCTGGAACGAGGTCACCTTCTGCGCCGGCACGCCCTGGGCCTGCCGGACCGTGAACTCACCGGTGCCGCCGACGATGTGGTTCCCGGCGTCCATCGGCAGCGCGTAGTCGACCGCGAGCAGCGGCAACGGCACGCTTCCCGTGCCGGTCGGGCCGGCTGAGCGGAACGTCCAGGACGTGTTGACCTTCGTCGAGACGGGCAGGATCAGGCTCGTGTCGAGGTCGAAGGTCACCCGGTAGTCCGCCGCCTGCTGGGGCACCGTGAAGTCGGCCCGCGAGGCGTTGCGCTCGTCGACCAGCTTGCCGTCCCGGTAGAGCGACAACGTGCGGTTCAGGCCGATGCCCCCGCCCTGGAGGCAGTCCGCCCGGCCGTGCTGATCGGTGAGCATGACCAGATCGAGGTGCAGGTTGCCCCGCGTCCGCGCCGGCGCGGTCGCGCACGGGAGCACGTCGCCCTTGGTCACGATCCCGTCGGCCCAGTCGGAGTGCAGCGGCTGCCGCGCCCAGATCTTGGACTGCCGGCTACCGGGCTGGTAGCTGCGCACCTGCTCCTGGGCGGGCAGGCCGCCGTAGACGGCCTCGTCCACGTAGAGGTAGCCCGGCGAGAGGTAGGCGGTGCGGTTCGTCGGCAGGTCGAAGTTGCGGAGCTGGGTCAGGTACAACCCGTCGGGCGCGAAGATGGCGCGCCGCAGCGAGGTGAACATCTCCGGCGAGTCCACCTGGTTGAACCGCTCGTCGATTCGCGCCAGCCGGGCCTGCTCGGCCTTGCTCACCCGGTACGCCGGGTCGGCCGGAACACCGCCGGTGTACTCGTGGACCAGGTCGTAGGCGTACGGGTTCGCCGTGCCCTGGGGCGACTGGAGGTAGAAGGTGGAGTACGCCCGCAGCGACCCGATGCTCGGTTTGCGCAGCGGCGACACGGAGACCTTCGCCCCGCCACCGAGGCCGGTGACGCTGTTCCACCAGGAGAGGCCGTTCTTGGTGGTCTGCTGGTAGACGAACGAGGTGAGGATCGGTGCGGTGGGTGCCCCGTCGACGGTCGCCGTCACCGGCCGCGCCGCCGCCGGGTCGAGGGTGATGCTCCGGTCACCGTTGATCGCCACGTCGGTGTCGCCGACGTACGCGCCCTGCTGTGCGTCGGTCGTCGGGTCGTACGAGCTGTATCCGGCGGTGACCGCGTACCGGCCCGCCGCGACACGCACCGTCACTGACTTGCCTTGCTCGAAGAACGCGCCCCCGGCCGAGATGAGCGGGTCGTCGAGGTTGGTCACCAGGACACCGACGAAGTTGTCCGCACCCTCCGCGGTGTCGGCCATCGGCTTGGTGTTCACCGTCAGGTCGAAGCTGCGCGGCTCGACGTAGAAGCTGACCGGCGTGGTTGCCACCAGCTTGTGCCCGGAGGACCGGGCCGTGACGGTGGCGAGGTGGTAGCCCGGGCTCGCGGCCAGCGCGGCACGGTTGATCCGCAGCGTGGTGCTGGCGGTGGAGCCGCGCTTGACCTTCACCTTGCTCGTGGTCAGGGTGACCGCACCCCGCGGCGCAGCGGTTCCGTCGTGGTTCACGGCGGTCACGTCGAGGTCGAGGTTGACCGTGGCCGGCCCGGTGTCACCGGTCCACGTGAGCGTCGTCGCGGCGGTGCCGGACTGCGGGTAGGTGAAGGTGCCCAGGTCGGGCGCCGACTGGTTGCTGGTCGGGCCGGAGAGCGCCCGGACCGCGTCGAGCCGGCCGGCGCCGACGGCGTACGGGTCGACACCGGTCATCGGGTCGGCGGCGCCGACGAGCGCGGCCTTGAGCCGGTCGGCCTTCCAGTCCGGGTGCCGCTGGGCCAACAGCGCCGCGGCGCCGGCCACGTGCGGGGCGGCCATCGACGTGCCCGTGAGACCCTCGTAGTACTGGTCGATCGGGTCCTGCAGGTTCGTGCCCGCGGCCCGGGCCGCCACGATGTCGACACCCGGCGCCACGAGCTCCGGCTTCGCCACCGACGTGTCGACGAGCGGACCGCGGCTGGAGAAGCCGGCCAGCTTGCCGTCGCGGTCGACCGCACCGACCGTCAGCGCCGTCGCGGCCGAACCCGGTGCGGAGATCGCGCCACCGTTGTTCCCGGAGGAGATCACGAAGAGGGCGCCGGACTTGCGGCTGGCGGCGTCCACGGCCAGCGCGAGCGGGTCGTTGCCGTCGTCCGGGGCCTCGCCGCCGAGGCTCATGTTGACCACGTCCGCGCGCTCCGCCGCCCACTCGACCGCCTTGATGATCTGCGAGTCGTCGCCGAATCCGTTGTCGTCGAGAACCTTCCCGATCACCAGCTGCGCGTCCGGCGCGACACCACGCCGCTGCCCGTGGGCGGCGGCGCCGGTGCCGGCGATGGTGGAGGCGGTGTGCGTTCCGTGGCCGTTGTGGTCCACGGCGTCGCCGCCCTCGACGGTGAAGTCGGCCTTCTCCACCACGCGACCGGCCAGGTCCGGGTGGGTGAAGTCCGCGCCCGTGTCGAGCACCGCGACGCGCACGCCCTTGCCCGTGTACCCCGCCTTCCACGCGTCGGGCGCGGAGATCTGGTCCAGGTTCCAGTCGAGGCCGCTGCCGTGTTGCTTCCCGGCGATCGGCGCGGCGTTGCCGGGCCGGGTGGTGGTCAGGCCGGTGGCCCGGACCTTGCGGTCCAGCCACACCTTCTTCGCCCCCGCCAGCAACGAGTCCGTCGCCAGCTTCGCCGTCGCCTCGCTCTTCTTGGGCACGTGGCCGGCGACCGCCTCGATGAGCGGTAGTTGCCGCACGTCGGCCAGCGCGGCCACCCGCGCGGCCTGCACGGCCGGCTGCACGATCACCGGCAGCGTCGGCGTGCTCTCGTCGTCGTAACCCTCGGCGATCAGCGTGGTCACGTCGAAGAGGTCGGGATCCAGAATCGGGCCGATCTTGGACGCGACGCTCACCGGAACGACGTGCAGGTGGCCGTCGGGGCCGCACGACTGGTGGAACACCGCATTCGGCCTCGCCGGTTCCACCGACGCCTGCGGGCACCGGGAACCGCTGCTGTGTACGGTCACCACGTCGCCGGTCAGCAGCGTGATCGTGTGCGTCGTACCGCCGGCGCCGGCCTTCACCGAGCTCACCGGGGCGGTGTGGCCGGGTTCGGCCGACGCTGGCCCGCCCGGCACCGCGCCGAGTGCCGTCGCCGTCACCGCGACGGCCACCAGCCACCGTGTTCTTCTGAGCATGTCGCTCCTCAATGGATTGGATGCCACTTCCCGCCGTAGGGGGTTCGAGAAGTTGATCACACGCTAATCCGGGGGGAATTCGGCGGGAAGACAGGGCGCGCAACACGGTGGTGTGAGGTGAACGATGCTGGCGGCGGTGGCCTCGGACGTGATACGGCCAGAAGAAGTCAGGTCAGATCCCGCCAGCAGGCACGATGCGGACAGGCGACGGCCGCGGCGCCCGAGGGCACCGCGGCCGTCGTGGTACGGCTGTCGTCAGCTGCGCGGCAGGACCGCCTTACCCTTGCGGTAGTTCTTGCCCTTGCCGTCCGGACGGTAGTTGTTCTCGACGTTCCCGGCGGCGTCGACGGAGAACCAGTGCACCTGGGTGCCGGCCGGAACGGTAAGCGTCTCGCCGCCCTCCCGGATGCCCGCCGAACCGTAGAGCGTGGACTCGTACGTCGGCTTGGCGCCGTCGAGGGTGTAGAAGACCGCCGCCGGCTCGGAGACGTCGAACGTCACGTCGACCATGCCCGGGCTCGCACTCGGGGCGACGGTCAACGTGCTCGTGGGCCGCTTCTTGTCCGACTCGAAGTCCCGGGCCACCCGCATGAGCTCGACCAGACCGTTGGCGAACTCCATCGTCTCCGCGTGCGCCTCCTCCCACTCCGGCTGGAATGACGTGCCGACCTCGAAGTTCCAGGCGTAGATGCCGTACTTGTACCAGAGCATGTCGCCCGAGTTGCCCGCCGCCGAGTAGAGCACGTCGGAGATCGGGCCGGTACGGGCCGGGGTGACCGCCATGTTCCGGTGCTGCTTGATCGCGGTGAGGATCCGCGTGGAGGCGCCCCAGAAAAACGACTCGTCGGCGAGCGACGGCCGCGGCGCCGAGGTGCGGTCCGGCAGCGCGTACGCGCCCGGGGACCACATGAAGTAGTTGCCGGACGAGTGCAGGTTCATCGAGAACTTGATGTTCGGCCGGGAGGCCAGCCAGTCGAGGTTCCTGTTCTCCGGCTCCGACAGCTCGCTCGGGCCGGCGTAGGTGCCGCTGGTGCAGCTCGACGAGGCGCCCGAGTAGCCGTCGAAGAGGCTGTACTCGGTGTAGTTGCGGTTGTTGTCCACGCCCCAGGAGTCACGGCCGAGGAAGTCGGCCGCCCCGGTCGTCGGGCAGTGGTTGGTCATGTTCTTGCGCTGCGAGTTGAAGTCGTAGAACGAGTAGTGGCCGCCGTCCGGGTTGATCGACGGGGCGATCCAGATGTCCAGCTCGTTCAGGAGCTGCCTGGTCCGGCCGTCGTGGGCGTAGTTGCGCAGCAGCCGCTCGGCGGTCTCGATGGTGACCAGCGGCGGCACCCACTCGCGGGCGTGCTCCTGGGCGTACGCGAGCACGCCCAGCTTCGAGCCGTCGCGGTGCTTGCCGATCCGGATCGCGTACACCGGGTGCGGGTCGCGGGAGACCGAGGCGGGGGCGCTCAGGTCGTCGGTGAGCTGGGTGCGCGGCGCGGGCGCGGCCACGCCGTCGCCCGGGTTGCCGCGATAGGTGTACGCCCGCACCAGCGTCCCGGCGTTCGCGTTCAGCGCCGCCACCACCTGCGCCGCGGTGCTGGTCACCGCGCCCGTACCGTCCGTGGCGAGGCTCACCCGGATGGCGTTGCCCGTGACCGTCACGCCGAGCGGGGCGTTACCGGCGCCCGGGTCGGCCAGCTCGACGGAGACGTCGTTGCCGCCCTGGTGACCCCAGGCGAGCGAGTCCACCGCGACCCGGCTGGCGTTGGCGGTGCCGAGCACGGCCTGGGCGTGCCGGCGGTAGCCGTTGGTCTTGTACGGCAGCTCGACGACCTCGGCCAGCTTCGGGAACTCGGCGGCGAGCTGCTGGATGCGCCCGTACAGCTCGGTCGGCGTCAGGTAGCTCGTGACGAAGTCCTTCTCGTACCCCGGCCCCTCCGGGTCGGTGCCCGGCGTGGGCAGCCACTCCCGCACCTTCGCCACTGCCACGTCACCGGTGGGGCTCGTGATCCGGACGTACTGCGGCCGGCTGGTCACCGTCGCGGCGCCCCGGTGGTAGAGGTAGACGCCCGCGTCGACGAAGCGGGAGATGGTCTGGGTGCCGCCCGAGCCGATGGCGGTGCCCGGCCCGCTGTCCCGTTCGACGGTGAGCGTGTTCGTGGCGGTCTGGCCCTGCGCCCACTTCGCCTCGACGGAGAGGACCTGGCTGGTGCCGGAGGTGTAGTAGTCCGCACGGATGATCTTGACGTCCGCGGCGGAGGCGGGCGCGGAGGAGCCGGCGGCGGCGGCGAACTCACGGTTCTCCGACCGGTGCTCGGCGATGGTGGCCTCGCGCTCGGCCACGCGCTCGCGCGCGTCCGCCGGACGGTGCAGCACCTCGCCGAGGGTGAAGCCCGCCGCGGTCAACCGGTCGGCCTCACTCGGGGTGATCACCGCGTGCGCGACGACGCCGGTCTCCGTACGTTCGACGTGATGGTCCAGGTCGACACCGGTCGCGACGAGCGCGTCCAGCTCCGCGGTGCCGTCGAGCAGCACCTCGACGACGCTCGCCTGCTGGCCGGCGATCGGGTCGGCCTCGGTGGGCGCGACGGGCGCGGCGGCCTGTGGCGTGACCGCCGAGGCCGGGCTGACCAGCAGCACGGCAGCCGTGGCCGCGGCCAGGACCGCCGGTACGGGAAGACGGCGTCGCCACCGCGGGGACAGGGGATACGACAATGTTCTCTGCCCTTCTGGCTGTTCGGCCGGGAGGCCGACGGTGATGGCCGAGGGGCACGCCCGGGGTGCGCGGCTCCATCCGGCGAGTCGCGCGCGGCCGTTGCGGTGACCGGGCGCACGACAGTGAACGGGAAAGGTGGTGGAAAACCCGACCGCCGGGTGGACGCCGCGCCTCGCCGAATGTGCGACAGCGTCACGGGTTGGTGATGATGCGGTGGCGGTCGGTGAACTGGGATCATCCTCAGCGTCCCGACAAGTTCTGTCAATCCCTCGGCGGGACCGTCCACATCGGCCGTCGGGCAGCGCGTCTCAGCGATGCGCGGTGCCGTCCTCCTCGAGGGTCCGCGCCATCCACGCCTCGTTGGAGAGGGAGATGATCCGCTCCGCCTCGGCCACGAACCCGTCGTCGTCGGTCCAGCCGACACCGTCGCGCCGCAGCCGTCCGAGCCGGGTCAACTGGTCGGCCGTGCGGGCGTACTCGAGCTGGTGGGCCTCGAACTGCTGGGCCGCGCCGTAGCCGACCAGCGCCGTGGTCACGGTGGCGACCACCCCCACCCAGGCGGCCAGCCCGAGACCGTCACCGAGCACCCCGACCACACCGGAGAGCACGGCCCCCACGATGGTCAGCACGTTGGTCGCGGTCCGGATCCGGGCCGCCCGACGGGCCATCCGCCGCGCGCCCGGGAGGTAGTACCCCTCCACCTGCTGTGCCAGGCGGTGCGTGAGGTACGAATCCACATCCGTCACCGCCGGCAACTGTCGACGGGCGAGCGGCAGGTCCACCGTCAACCCGACCAGGTCACCGGCGTCGTCGAGCAGGGCGTCGAGCCGGCGCAGCAGCACGGCGTCGCGCTCCTCCCCGGAGAAGGGCGCCACACGGGCCAGGTAACGGTGGACGTCGGCCTTGAGCGCCTCGGAGACCGACCGCAGCCGAGTCCACGTCTGCACGGCCTCCCGACCGGTCGACCGCGCCGCCACCGGCACCAGCGCCAGCGCCACGCCGGCGAGCACCGCGAGGGCACGGCCCACGCCGGCCTGAACCCCGCCCAGCTGGGCCGCGGCCGTGCCGGCGACGGCCGCCACGATGGTCAACCCGGCGACTGCCCGCCGGCCCTGGACGATCCGGCGTTGCGCGTGCCCGGCCGCCCGCGACCAGACCCCCTGCTGCTGCCAGACCGCGTCGACGGCGATCGGCGCATCGACATCCGCCACGCCCGCATCGTAGGGCAACGATGCCGGCGTACGGGGCCCCGGCGCGACCGACCGGAAGACCTCACCGCTCGCCGCGCCGGTTCACCCGACGGTTGACCGCGAGCAGGTACTCCTTCCGGTCGGTCGGGTTCGGGTCGCCGTGCGGCCGCCGGGGCGGCTCGCCCCGGACCGGCCGGTGGTGGTCGAAGGTGGACTCGAAGATCCCCTCGCCCCGGGTCAGCGCGGGCAGCCGGCGCTCCACGGCGTGCACCTGCCGCGCCGGCACCATGCCCACCACGACGACCGGGCCGCCCTGCGCCACCGTACGGTGCGGCACCGCGTCCAGCCGGGCGAGCACCGGCAGGACGGCGGCGAGGACGTCGCCCGGGATCTCCAGCCGGAACCGGTGCACCGGTTCCTCGACCCGGGTGCCGGCCGCCCGCAACGCCGCCATCAGCACGAGCGGGGTCAGGTTGCGGAAGTCGCCGGCCGTGCTGGACATGCTCTTGTCGAACGTGCCGTGCGAGTGGCTCTGCCGCGCCCAGTAACCGGCGTGCGTCATGGTTACGACACAGTCGAGGACCTGCCAGCCGTACGGTCCCTGGCGCAGCGTCTCCCGCACGGTCTCCTCGACCGCGGTGAAGAAGGCCGGTGGCATCGACCCGGGTTCGACGCCGAGCCGGAACACGATCCCGCCGCCGGGGTCACCCGGCGCCACCCGCAGCCCCACCGTGGCCAGGAACGGGTTCGGATCCACGCCGATCAGCTCGACAGCCGCACCCGTGCCGAGCAGCCGTTCGACGTGCACCGTCGTCGTCTCCCGGAACGTGACCGCCAGCCCGTACTCCTCGGCGAGCGTCGCCTCGATGACCTCCTTCTGCACCTCGCCGTAGAGCGACACGGTGATCTCCCGCCGGGCCGCGTCCCGCCGGACGTCGATCAGCGGGTCCTGCTCGGCGAGGTCGCTGAGCGCGGCGTACAGGGCGGCCTGGTCCGGACGGTGCTCGGGCACCACGATCGTCTCCAGGCTGGGCGGGGCGAAGTGCCGGGCCGGTCGACCGGCGCGGGCGACGCCGACCGGATCGCCGATCCGGACGTCGCCGACGCCGTGCAGCAGCGCGATTCGTCCGCCGCCGACGGCGTCGACACGTACCGCCGAACCGTTGGCGAAGACCTGGATGCCGGTCACCGTGGCGACCCGCTCACCCACGGGCAGCCGGTCGCGGAGCCGCACGGTGCCGCCGAACATCCGCACGTAGGCGACCTTCTCCCCGGTCGGGGTCCGCTCGACCTTGAACACGGTGCCCGACGCCGGGGCGTCCGCGTCGGGCTCGGCCACCGGCAGCAGCTCGGTGAGGCCGCCGATCAGGGCCGCCACCCCCGCCCCGGTGATCGCGGAGCCGGCGAGGACCGGGTACACGAGCGCTCGCCGGCTCTGCTCCACGAGCGCGGCCCGCAGCCGTGGACCGGTGACGCGGTGCTCGTCCTGGACGTACTCGGCCAGCAGCCGGTCGTCGCGCGCGCTCAGCAGGTCGAGCAGCTGCCGGACGAACCGGGGATCCCGGTCGAGGTGAGGGACGAAGTCAGCCCGGCGGCTGCCCGCCGCCCGCACGTGGCCCGTCGCCACCACCGACGGTGTCAGCCGGTCCGCGATGTCCCGCAACACCCGGTCGGGGTCGGCGCCGGACCGGTCGATCTTGTTGATGAAGAGCAGGGTCGGCAGGCGCAGGCGCTGGAGCGTACGCATCAGCACCCGGGTCTGCGCCTGGACTCCCTCGACGGCGGAGACCACGAGCACCACACCGTCGAGCAGGTCGACGACCCGCTCCACCTCGGCGATGAAGTCCGGGTGGCCAGGCGTGTCGATGAGGTTGACCGTCACGCCGTCGACGACGAACGAGACGACCGCGGAACGGATGGTGATCCCCCGCCGCCGCTCCAGCGCCAGGCTGTCGGTACGGGTCGTGCCGTCGTCCACGCTGCCGGGCTCGTCGATGACGCCGACGGCGTGCAGCAGACGTTCGGTCAGGCTGGTCTTGCCGGCGTCAACATGCGCCAGGATCCCGACGTTGAGAGTTGTCACGAAGCGCCATGTCCTTCGGGTCGTTGAGCGTTCCCAGGTGGTTGGACATGAACGCAGCGCGCATCTCGGTTTCCTCTCGATCGGTTGCCCCTTGCCTGCCCAGTCGACCAGCAGCCGCCGGGGCGGGCAACCGAAATAGCCACAGCTGAGACCCCGACCGGCGACCGGTCGGGGTCTCAGTGCTCTGCTGGTGGATCAGCCCAGAACGGTCGTCAGGCCCCCTGGTCGTGCGGCACCGTGACGGTCACCGTGCAGCCGACCGGCCGGCCGATCTCGTCGTGCCCGGCGTACGTCAGGATGTAGACCCGGTCCCCGCCGTTGCCCGCCCGCTCCGCCCGGAGCCGGCCGGTGGTGTCGGGGGCTCCGGTGGTGAAGCCGTCGACGTCCGCGGGATCGCCGCCGGTCACGCCGGTGAGCGTGAACGCGTTCGGGCCGAGGACCCCGTCGGGCAGGTCCACGCGCACGGCGACGTCGACCAGCTCGTGGTTCGGCGGCCACAGCACCGGCCGGTCCACCGCGCAGTCCAGCTGCCGGGTGGGCAGCGGCTCCGGCAGGGTCGCGACGGCGTGCCCGATGGTCGCGGTGAGCCGGCCGCCCGCCTCGTAGTACATGTGCGCGGTGCGGCCGTCGAAGTAGAAGGTCGGGGCGGCCGAGCGGCCCAGGTCCGGGGCGGCGGCCATCGAGTCGTGCACGACGCCGAGGTGAATCTCCTGGTCGAAGTCCTCGCCGACGTCGACCGCGTGCATGTTGCCGTCGGCGGCGTGGTAGATCACCAGGTTGCGGTCCTGCCAGCGCAGGAAGAAGGGGCCGGAGGCGTTCGCGCCCTCGTCGCCCTGCGGGGTGACCAGCGGCTCGGGTTGGATGGTCCAGGTGCGGGCGTCCGGCGAGACCGCCCAGCGGATCCGCCGGGCCACCGGGCCGGTCGGCCCGGGCGGCGCGGCGGTCGGGTTGTCCATGAAGACCATCAGGTAGCGGCTGCCCAGCCGGGGCACCGCCTGCTCGAACACCCGGGCGTACGAGGTCTCGCCGCCGGTGGTGGCGTCCCGGCTCACCGCCGTGCCGCCGTAGTCGAAGTGGATGCCGTCCGCGGAGGTGGCGTACCGGGTGATCGAGTTCTCGCCGTGGAAGTAGAGGAAGAGCTTGCCCTCGCCCTCGACCCAGACGGTGTGCGGTGAGGAGACGTGGCTGACCGTCGGGTAGTGCGGCAGCCAGGTGTTGCTGACCAGCGGGTTGGCCGCGTACTCGGTCCACGGGCCGTCGATCGAGTCGGCGTACGCCAGGGCGATCCCACCGGGACGCTCGTGCGGGGCGTAGTACAGGTAGTAGGTGCCGAGCGGGTTCGGGAAGTAGTCGGCGGCACGGATGACGCTCGGGAAGATGAACTCGTCGGTCGGGTTGTACGTCAGATCCGCCTTGTCGAAGGCGGTACCCACGTAGCTGAACCGCGGGAAGTCGATCCCGGAGTCGTCCGCGACCGCGGGCGTGCCGGCGACGGCGGCGACCAGCAGACCGGCGCCGACCGCGGCGGCCGTACGGCGTGTTCTCGTCATGCGTCTTCCTCTTCTCGGGACGGGTCGGACACCGGCCGGTGCGGGCGGCCGGACGGGCGTGCCTGCCGGCGGCTTCCGGAGTGCGGAGCGGCCGGACGGGCACAGTGGACGGTCCGGGGTCGGCCCGGTCGTGAGGACCGGGACGTACAGTGACGCTCGGTGAGATCGGTGCAGCGAGGTTCGCCGGGTGACGGGGGCCATCCCGGCGCGCTAATACGTATTAGCAATCACGTTTCTCGAATGTTGACCGCCAGCGGGCGCGACTGTCAAGAGGTCCCGGCGAATCCGCCGGCACCGCGTCGCTGATCGGTCGCTCAATCGGTCACGATTCGGCTAATACGCATTACTCCTGCGGGTTCATCTCCGGGAAATCTGCGGTCAGCCCCTTGACACCCGACGGGTCGGGCCGCCAGAGTCCTCCCTACACCGAGCGCTAATGCGTATTAGCGCCGCTGGAAGGACTCCCGTGACCGCAACCCCGCGCCGCGTCACTCAACGTGACATCGCCCGACTGGCCGGCGTCAGCCAGGCGACGGTCTCCCTGGTGCTGAACAACCGCGCCGACGCCGACGTGCGGATCGCCCCGGAGACCCGGGACCGGGTGCTGCGCGCGATCGCCGAGACCGGCTACGCCGCCGACCCGGTCGCCCGCCGGCTCGCCTCCCGCTTCAACCGGATCATCGGCGTCTTCACCTACGAGCCCGCGTTCCCCAGCGGCAGCCGGGACTTCTTCCACCCATTCCTGCTCGGCATCGAGGAGTACGCCGAGCGGGTCGGCTGCGACCTGCTGCTGTTCACCAGCGCGCCCGTGGTCGACGGCCGACGACGCATCTTCCACCAGGACAACCGGCTGCGGCTGGCCGACGGCTGCCTCCTGCTCGGCCGCGAGATCGACGCCGACGAGCTGCACCGGCTCAACCGCGACGGCTACCCGTACGTGGCGGTCGGCCGGCGCGACGACGCCGCTGGGCCGGTGCCGTACGTCGGCGCCGACTACGCCAGCGCCGTCGGCCGGCTCGTCGAGCTGGCCCTCGCCCGTGGTCACCGGCGGCTGACCTACCTCAGCATGGGCATCGCCGCCGAGTCGTCCGAGGACCGCCGGCGCGGATACCTGGCGACCGCGTCGGCCGCGGAGAGTGCCCGGCACCGCCCGGCGACCGCCGCGGATGCCGAAGCCGTCCTCGACGACCTGCTCGCCGACCGCAGCACCGTCGCCTTCGTCGAGGACTTCGCCACCGCCGTGGCGCTCGAACAGGCCGCCCGGCGGCGTGGGCTCTCGGTGCCCGGCGACCTGTCGCTGCTGACCCTGGGCGACCCGACCGTCCCCGTCCCGACCGACCTCGCCTTCACCGGGTTCCGCATCCCCCGCGAGGAGATGGGCCGGCAGGCGGTCGAGGTGCTCACCCGGGTCATCGACGGCAGCGCCAGCGGCGTCCAGCAGCGGCTGCTCCCCTGCGAGCTCGTCGAGGGGGCCACCCTCGGCGCCCCTGAACCGGCGGTCGGCCGCTCCTGAGCGGCGACCGCGCAACCGGAAGGAAGCAAGTGGTACAGATGCGTGCGGACGTCCTCGTCGTGGGTGGCGGGCTGGGCGGCGTCGCGGCGGCCCTCGCGGCGGCCCGCGCCGGGCGGTCGGTCATCCTGACCGAGGAGTTCGACTGGCTCGGCGGGCAGCTCACCAGCCAGGCCGTCCCCCCGGACGAACACTCCTGGATCGAGCAGTTCGGCGCCACCGCGAGCTACCGGGCGCTGCGCAACGGCATCCGGGACTACTACCGCCGGCACTACCCGCTGACCGAGCGCTCCCGCGCCTGGACCGACCTCAACCCGGGCGCCGGCTGGGTCAGCCGACTCTGCCACGAGCCCCGGGTCGCCGTCGCCGTCCTGGAGGGCATGCTCGCCCCCTACCGGGGCGCGGGCCGGCTCACCGTGCTCCAGCCGTACCGGCCGGTCGCGGTGGCGACCGACGGGGACCGGGTGGTCGGGGTCACGGTGGCGCACCGCGACCGGGACGAGCACATCGACCTCACCGCGCCGTACGTGCTGGACGCCACCGAAGCCGGTGACCTGCTGCCGCTCTCCGGCACCGAGTACGTGACCGGCTTCGAGTCGCAGACACAGACCGGCGAGCCCAGCGCCCCCGCCGAGGCGCAGCCGATGAACATGCAGGCCGTCTCGGTCTGCTTCGCCATCGACCACGTCGACGGCGACCACACCATCGACCGCCCGGCCGGCTACGACTTCTGGCGCGACTACAAGCCCGACTTCTGGGGCGACCGGCTGCTCTCCTGGCGCTCCCCCCACCCGCGCACCCTGGAGATCGTCGAGCGCAGCTTCACCCCCAACCCGGACGACGACCCGCTCGCCGTCAACGCCGACCAGCGACTCAACCCCGGCGACGGCAACCTGTGGACGTTCCGGCGCATCGCCGCCCGGCGCAACTTCACCACCGGGGCGTACGGCAGCGACATCACCCTGGTGAACTGGCCCATGATCGACTACTTCGAGGGGCCGGTCATCGACGTGCCGAACGCGTCCTGGCACCTGGCCAAGGCGCGGGAGCTCTCCCTCTCGGTCCTGTACTGGCTGCAGACCGAGGCGCCTCGACCGGACGGCGGCACGGGCTTCCCGGGGCTGCGCCTGCGTGGCGACGTGACCGGCAGCCGGGACGGGCTGGCGCAGGCCCCGTACATCCGCGAGTCGCGCCGCATCCGCGCCGAGTACACGGTGGCCGAGCAGGACCTGTCCCTCGCGGTACGCGGCGAGCGCGGCGCCGTGCACTACCCGGACTCGGTCGGCGTCGGCATGTACCGCATCGACCTGCACCCGTCCACCGGCGGCGACAACTACATCGACGTGGGCTCCTGCCCATTCGAGATCCCGCTCGGCGCGCTGATTCCGCAACGGGTGGAGAACCTGCTGCCCGCCGGCAAGAACATCGGCACCACGCACATCACCAACGGCAGCTACCGGCTGCACCCGGTCGAGTGGAACGTCGGCGAGGTCGCCGGGCTGCTCGCCGACTTCTGTCTGGCACGGGGCGAGTCCCCGCGCGCGGTCCGCAGCACCCCCCGCCTGCTGGCCGACTTCCAGGACCGCATCTCGGCGGCCGGCGTGGAGCTGCGCTGGCCGACGATCGCGGGCTACTGACAACCCCCGGTGAGGAGATGATCGTGAAAACAGGAAAGGGACTGCGGTTCACCGCGGCGGGCCTGGCCGGCGTGCTGGCGCTCTCCGCCTGCGGCGGTGGCGACGAGGGCTCCGACGGCCCGGCCAACCTCCGGATGACGGTCTGGTCGGCCAATGAGGCGCACCTGAAGCTGCTCAACGAGATCGCCGACGAGTACCGCAAGAACCACCCCGACGTCAGCGCCATCACCTTCGACCCGCTGCCGTTCGAGAACTACACCACCACGCTGACCACCCAGATCGCCGGCGGCAACGCCCCCGACCTGGCCTGGATCTTCGAGAACTCCGCCCCCGACTTCGTCTCCTCCGGGGCCCTGCTGCCGCTGGACGACACCCTCAAGAAGGCCGAGGGCTACCAGTACGACGACATCTCCCCCGCCACCCTCAAGCTCTGGCAGGACGGCGGGAAGCTCTACGCCTACCCCTTCTCCACCTCGCCGTTCGGCGTCTTCGTCAACACCGACCTGCTGAAGCAGGCCGGGCAGAAGACCCCGGCCGAGCTGATCGCCGCCGGCCAGTGGACGTGGGACGCGGCGCTCGCCGCCGCCGGCGCCACCCAGCGGACGACCGGCAAGGCCGGCCTGGTCATCCGCGACTTCGACTACAAGGGCTGGGACAACCTCTCCACCTTCTGGACCGGTTGGGGCGCCCAGGCGTGGAGCGCGGACGGCAAGTCCTGCGGCTTCGCCGCCCCCGAGATGGTCGACGCGATGACCGCCCTGCACAAGGCGATCTTCACCGACAAGGCGCTGCCCGGCCCGGGCACCACTGCCGACTTCTTCGCCGGGGACGCGGCGATGACGGTCACCCAGATCTCCCGCGCCTCCTTGCTCAAGGAGGACGGCTTCGGCTGGGACCTGGCTCCGTTGCCCGCCGGCCCGAAGGGCGACTACGCGGTGGTCGGCCAGGCCGGCATCGGCGTGCTGAAGAGGAGCAAGCACGCGGACGCGGCGGCGGACTTCCTCGCCTTCCTCACCAACCCCGGCAACTCGGAGAAGCTCGCCCAGTTCTTCCCGCCGCCGCGGCAGTCGCAGCTCACCGCGGAGACGCTCGCGAAGACGAATCCGAAGCTCAAGCCGGAGCAGTTGCAGAAGGTGGTCATCGACGGCATCACCACCGGCGTGGTGAAGCCCAACCACGCGGGGCAGGCCGAGCTGAGCCAGCAGGTGCGCGCCGGCCTCGACCCGCTGTGGAAGCCGGACGCGGACGTGAAGGCCGTCCTGGACGGCGTCTGCGCCAAGATCCAGCCGCTGCTGGCGAAGTAAGGGCAGCCGGACCATGTCCCAGACGGACATCCGGGTGGGCGGGGCGCAGGCCCCGCCCACCCCGGGCCACACGTCGCGCCCGTGGTGGACCAGCCGCCGCCGCGACCAGCTCGCCGGTTACCTGTTCATCGCCCCGCAGCTGCTGGGCAGCCTGCTCTTCGTCCTCCTGCCGCTGGTGCTGGTCGTCTGGTACAGCCTGCACGAGTGGAACGTCCTCGCCGGCACCTTCGACTTCGTGGGCGCCGACAACTACACGGCGCTGGCCGACGACCCCAACCTCGGCCCGGTGCTGCGCGCCACCGGCCTCTTCTCCGTCGGCCTCGTGGTGTTCAACCTCGCCCTGGCGCTGCTGCTCGCCGTCCTGCTCAACCAGAAGCTGCGCGGCACCACCGTCTTCCGCACCATCTTCTTCTCCCCGGTGGTCGTCTCGCTGGTCGCCTGGACCATCGTCTGGGGCTTCCTGTTGCAGGACAACGGCGGCGTCAACGGCCTGCTCGACACCATCGGCGTGGACGGACCGAACTGGTTGCGCGGCGAGGGCAGCGCCATGCTCTCCGTGATCGTCGTGCAGGTGTTCAAGAACGTCGGCCTGAACATGGTGCTCTTCCTGGCCGCCATGCAGGGCGTACCCGCCGAGCTGTACGAGGCCGCCGAGGTCGACGGCGCCAGCCGGATGCGGCAGTTCTGGCGGATCACCGTGCCGCTGATCAGCCCGACGATCCTGCTCACCTCGATCATCACCGTGGTCGGCTCGTTGCAGGTCTTCGCCCAGATCGCGGTACTCACCCAGGGCGGGCCGGGCACCTCCACCACCGTGCTCGTCTACTACCTGTACCAGCAGGCGTTCCAGTTCCATCACTTCGGCTACGGCGCGACCCTGTCGATCCTGCTCTTCGGCATCGTCCTCGCGCTCACCGTGCTGCAGTGGCAGATGCGCAAGAGGTGGGTCTTCCATGAGTCGTGACCTGTCACCCCGGACCAAGCTGGTGCTCTACGGAGTGCTGCTGGTGCTGGCGATCCCGTTCGTCTTCCCCACCTGGTGGATGGTCACCTCGTCGCTGAAGCCGGTGGCGGACATCTTCGCCTTTCCGCCGCAGCTGCTGCCGGTGCACCCGCAGCTCGACGCGTACCAGCGGGTCTTCGAGCTCCAACCGTTCGGCCGACAGTACCTGAACAGCCTCTACATCGCCCTGGTGGTCACCGTGGGCACGCTCGCCGTGTCCGCGCTCTCCGGGTACGCCTTCGCCCGGATCCGGTTCCGCGGTCAGAACGTCCTCTTCCTGGTCGTCCTCGCCGGCCTGCTCATCCCGAGCGAGGTCACGATCGTGCCGCTGTTCCAGATGTTCTTCAAGCTCGGTCTGATCGACACCCACTGGCCGCTCATCCTGGTGCCGATCCTCGGTGCCCCGAGCGTGCTGGCGACGTTCATCATGCGGCAGTTCTTCATCAGCCTCCCCGGTGAGCTGGAGGAGGCGGCCCGGGTCGACGGGCTCGGCCGCTTCGCCACCTTCTGGAAGGTCGCCCTGCCGCTGTCCCGGCCCGCCCTGGGCGCGGTGGGGATCTTCACCTTCCTGCACAGCTGGAACCTCTACCTGGAGCCGATCGTCTTCCTCTCCACACCGGAGAAGTTCACCCTGCCCCAGGCGCTCACCCAGTTCGTCGACGCGTACGGCGGCCCGATGTGGAACGTGCAGCTGGCCGCGGCGTCACTGACCGCGTTGCCGGTCCTCGTGGTCTTCGTCATCGCGCAGAAGCAGTTCGTCGAGGGTCTCGCGCACACCGGTCTCAAGGGATGACCGGCCCGGCCGTGGTGGGCGTCGACATCGGCGGCACCAAGACCGTCGCCGCCCTCGTCGGCTCGGACGGCACGGTGTACGACCGGCGGCGGGCGTCCACCCCCGCCCATTCCGGGGCGCAGGCGGTGCTGGACACGGCCGCGCGGCTCGCCGCCGAACTGCTGCCCGCGTCCGGCGGCGGATCGGTGGGTGTGGGCACCGCGGGCACCGTCGACCCGGCGACCGGCGTCATCCGGTACGCCACCGACAGCCTGCCGGGCTGGACCGGCACCCCGGTCGCCGACGCCCTGGCCGAACGGCTCGGCCGCCGGGTGCGCGTCGGCAACGACGTGCACGCCGCCGCGCTCGGCGAGAGCTGGGCCGGCGCCGGCCGGGGTAGCGGTCAGCTGCTGCTCGTCGCGGTCGGCACCGGACTGGGCGGAGCAGTGCTCCGCGACGGCCGGATCGACCCCGGCGCCCGTGGCGCGGCCGGCGCGGTGGGCCACCTCCCCGCGCCGGGCGCCGAGCGGCTGCGCTGCGGCTGCGGCCGGTACGGGCACCTGGAGGCGATCGCCTCCGGCACCGGGCTGGCCGCCGCCTACACCGCCGAGACCGGGACACCGCTCACCGGACGGGAGGTGGCCGAGCGGGCCACGGCCGGTGACCCGGCGGCCCGGGCGGTGCTCGGGCGGGCCGGCGTGGCGCTCGGCGCGGCCCTCGCCGGGCTGGTGGCATTGCTCGACCCGGCGGTGGTGCTGCTGGCCGGTGGCGCGGCCGCGGCCCTGCTGCCCGCGGCGGCCGCCGCCTACGCCGCCGAGCTGCCGCCGGCCTGGGCCGACGTGCCGCTGCGCCTCGCCGCTCTCGGCGAGGACGCGGTCGCCGTCGGGGCGGCCCGGCTGGCCATGGCGAGGGAAACGTGACGGCTGCGGCCCTCGAATCCACCATCCGCCCGGCGACCCACCCGTCCGGGACGAGGCGAGAAGGAGACACAGACAGGTGACCGTGCTCGACGACCTGGCCGGCGGGCTCGTGGTGTCCTGCCAGCCGCTGCCGGACGATCCCGACGACCCCATGCGGGACCCGTACGTGCAGGCCCGGGTGGCCGCCGCCGTGGTCCGCGGCGGCGCGGTGGCGGTCCGCGCCAACGGACCCGCCCACGTCCGAGCGATCCTCGCCGCCGTGGACGTGCCCGTGATCGGCCTCTACAAGCACGGCACCGCCGACGTCTTCATCACCCCGACGGCCGCCCACGCCGTCGAGGTGGCGCTGGCCGGCGCGCAGATCGTCGCGGTGGACGCCACGGACCGCCCCCGCCCGGACGGGCGTGGCTTCGCCGACACCGTCCGCGCGCTGCGGGACCGGACCGACGCGCTGGTCCTCGCCGACGTGTCGACCCTGGCGGAGGGGGTGGCCGCGGTCGAGGCCGGCGCCGACGCGATCGCCACCACCCTGTCCGGCTACACGGCGGCGAGCGCGCACGCCGAGCGGCCGGATCTGGCGCTGGTCGCCGAACTCACCGCCGGCGTGCCGGTGCCGGTGTTCGCGGAGGGGCGGTACCGGGACGCCGAGCAGGTCGGGCGGGCCTTCGCGGCCGGCGCCCACGCCGTGGTGGTCGGCAACGCGCTCACCTCGCCGCTGTGGCTCACCCGACACCTGGTGTCGGCCCTCGGGCAGGAGACCGGCGCTAGCCTCGGCGATCGGTGAGATCGCCCGATCGCTGGAGGTGCCCGTGGGCCGGCATGTGCTGACGCTCGACGAGGTGGCGGCCTGGTCCGGACCACCGCTGATCCTCTTCGTCGGGATCGACACCGGCGGGTCCGGGGTCCACGCGGTCTTCGACCGCTGGGCCGCGGTGCTGGGGCAGCCGTGGACCCTGCGCGGCGTCGACCTGCCACCGGACACCCCGGAGGCGACGTACCGGCGGCTGGTCCAGGTCATGCGGGACAACCCGGCGGTGCGCGGCGCGGTCGTGACCGCGCACAAGCTGCGCCTGTACCGCGCCTGCGCCGCCGACGTCGGCGGCGCGGATCCGCTGGTCGACCTCACCCACGAGGTCAACGCCCTCGCGACCGCGGACGGCGGCGTCACCGGCTACGCCCGGGACCCGGTGGCCCTGGGCCACGTCCTGCCCGCTCTGCTCCCGCCGGCCCGCGCCGGTGGCCACGCCGGCCTGAACGTCCTCTGCCTCGGCGCCGGCGGGGCCGCCACCGCCCTGCTGCTCACCCTGCACCTGGGCGCGACGGACCGCGACGGCGCTCGCCTCGACGCGCCCGCCCACGTGACGTTCACCGACACCCGCCCGGAGGCGCTGACCGAGCTGCGTCGGGTGGCCGACCGGGCGCGGATCGATGCGTCGCGGGTGTCGTACGTGACCGTCGGGAGCGCGTGGGAGAGCGACGCCCTGCTCGCGGGCCTGCCCACCCCGGCGCTGGTGGTCAACGCCACCGGCCTCGGCAAGGACTCCCCCGGCAGCCCGCTCACCGAGAAGGCGCCGCTCGGCCCGGCCCAGGTCGCCTGGGACCTCAACTACCGGGGCGACCTCACCTTCCTGCGCCAGGCCGCGGAGGCGGGCGCCCACGCCGTCGACGGCTGGGACTACTTCGTCGCCGGCTGGGCGGCCGCGCTGACGGCCATCGCGGGCATCCCGCTCACCGGCGACCTGCTCACCCGGCTCGCCGACGCGGCCGCCCGGGACCGACCGGCCCGGTGATTCGGGCATCCCCGGCGCCGCCGGTCCGTGCCGCGCGGCACCGCGACGTCAGCCGGCCGTGCGGGTCGCGTCCAGCTCGGCGGTGAGGGCGTCGACCCGGAAGTCGAGTGAGTGCTCGGCCCCTGCCCGGCGAACTTTCCAGGTCACGCGCCAATAGTCAGGAACTTGGTTAACCATTTCGGCGGCGCAGCGCACCCGGCGTTTGCCCGCCCGGGTCGCGGGAAGACGCGGCCGACCCGGCCGACCACGCCGATGGGACCTGTCGTGGCCGGTCTCCGGCATCGGGGGATTCGGGGCAGACCTGAGGAGGAGCGAGGATGACCGCAGGCAGGAGTTCCGTCCCGGCGGGAAGCCGCCCGACCGGGGCTCGCAAGGCCACCGGGGCGAAGAAGGCACCGATGAACCGGAAGGCGGCGGCGAAGAAGGTCACCGCCGCCACGAAACGGGCGACCGGCGCGAGCGCGGCCAAGTCGCCCGGCGAGAAACCCACGACCACCACGGCCCGCGTCGCGCGGAAGAAGGACACCTCCGCCACCACGGCGACGCCCACCCGCAGGCCGACCGCGAAGGCGGCCGCCGCGAAGAACGCGCCACCGAAGAAGGCGCCGGCCACCCGGGCGGCCGCGAAGAAGGCGGCGAAGAAGGCGCCGGCCCGCACCCGGACCACCTCCGCGACCCGAGCGCCGGCGAAGAAGGCCACCACGATGGAGTCGTTCGGCAACCGGCGTACGGCCCGCAAGGCCTGACGGCCGTGGCCGGCCGCCACCGGGTGCGGCCGTGGACACAGCAGTGCCGGGTACGGAGGGTGGGTCCTCCGTACCCGGCACGCTCTGGAGTTACAGCTCGCGGACCCTCACGTCACGGAACTCGATCAGGTCGTTGGTGCCGTGGTTCTGCAATCCGATGAATCCACTCAGGAACTGCCGCAGGTCCGTGGGCGGGTCGCCCGCGCGCGACGAGTTCTTGCCCGGGGTGTTGTCGAACTCGTTGATCACCACGCCGTTGCGGATGATCGTGTAGTGCTGCCCGACGACCCGGACCTCGTAGTCGTTCCACTGGCCCTTCGGGGTCACCCGCGCCTGGTCCAGCGTGTTCGGGTCGAAGTTGTAGATCGAACCCGTCTTCTGCGGCTCACCCGTCGGTCCGTCGTAGATCTGGATCTCGTGGCCGCAGTAGATCGCCACCCACGCCGGTGAACCCGCCGCCGAACCGGTCCGGCCGCACTCCGGCCGCTCCTCGACCGGTTGCCGCGGGTCCGGGAACCGGGCGAAGACGCCGGTGTTGGCGTACGTGCCGGCCGGGGAGACGTCCCGGAACTTCATCCGGACGGAGAAGTCACCGTACTCCTTGCCCGCGTACCAGAGCATGCCCAGACCACCCGAGCTGCGGATCGAGCCGTCGCTGCGCAGCGAGAACGACCCGCTGGGTGCCTGCCGCCAGTCGACGAGGGACTGCGCGGAGCCGTCGAAGATGGCCTGGTAGCCGGCGGTGGTGCCGACCTCCGACCGCTGGGCGGCCCGGTTCAACCGGTTCGCGTCCTGCTTGTCGAGCTCACCCTCGGCCCGCAGCTGCGCGACCACCTCCTCGACGTGACCGACGAACTGGGCGTGGTTGGCCCAGTTGCGCTCGTCGTCGATGAGGTCGTTGACGGTGCAGCCGCCACCGACCGCGTAGTTGGGGACACCGGTGTCGGTGTCGAGCATCCGTACGGTCGACCGGGCGTCAGGTGCGGCGCAGCCGACGTTGACCGGCAGGACCGAGACCGCCACCTCCCCGTTGGCGTAGGTCACCTTGAGGGTGACGTTGTAGGTGCCGTAGCCGGCGTACCGGTGGGTGGGGTTCGCCTCCCGCGACGCCGGACTGCCGTCGCCGAAGTTCCACTCCCAGGCCACACCGCCGACCTTGGCGCTGGAGAACTGGACGTTCTTCGGGTCGCTCTGGGCGACGGCCCGCGCGCCGGCGTCACTCGGGTTCGGCGTGGCCGGACCACCGGTGTAGGCGATCCGGATCAGCTTCTGGTTCGAGTGCAGGCTGAAGAAGCCACCCGCGTAGTCGAGCATGTAGAGGGCGCCATCCGGCCCGAACTTCGCGTCCATCCAGGACTGGAGCTGCGTACCACCGCTGCCGGAGCGGATGATGGCGCGCAGGTCCTCGGCGAACGCCGGCGGGCCGTGGCTGTCGACCTTGCTCTTGTCGACGGTCACCGCGATGCGGTTGCTGGCGTTCGACTGGTCACCGATGAACCACTTGTCGTCCCAGTACTCCGGCCACGCCACACCGCTGGTGGTGTCGACGTTCTCCCGCTGGTAGGTCGGCCCGTCCATGATGGCCTGGCCGCCGCCCTTGAGGTACGGCTCGGTGAAGGTCTCGTCACCCGGCTCGTACGTCGGCAGGCCGCTGCCGTCGGTGCGCTTCGGGAAGACCGGACCGCCACCCTGCGGCGAGTACCAGATCATGTTGTCCCGCACCGGCGGCAGGTTGACCAGACCGGTGTTGCGCGGCGACTCGTTCTTCGGGTGGTCGCAGTCGTACCAGCCGGTGAGCACGTTCGCGTCGGTGTTGCTGCGGTCCCGGTACGGCTGCCGGTTACCCATGCAGTACGGCCAGCCCTGGTTGCCCGCGGACTTGATGATCGTGGCCGTCTCGTACTTGGCCGGGCCGAGCTCCGGGTTCGGGCCGCCCGCGTCCGGGCCGACCCACGCGGCCGTCAGCCAGTCGTTGACCGGGTCCCAGGCGATCCGGGCGATGTTGCGCACGCCCATCACGTAGATCTCCGGGCGGGTCTTGCCGCCCCCCTCCTCCTGGCCGGTGAAGAGGTTGCCCTCGGGGATGGTGTAGGTGCCGTCCGCCTCGGGGTGGATACGGATGATCTTGCCGTTGAGGTCGTTGGTGTTGCCGGCCGTACGGCGGGCGTCCTGGAACGAGACACCCTTGTAGTCCTGGGTCCAGTTGTTGCCGGAGTAGCCGTCCGAGCCACCGGAGGAGTTGCTGTCACCGGACCCGATGTAGAGGTTGCCGGACTCGTCGAAGGTCATGCCGCCACCGGCGTGGCAGCAGCTGTGGATCTGGGTGTCCCAGCTCAGCAGGTCCTTGCGGGTCGCCTGGTCGATCGTCTGGTTCGCGGCGTCGTAGGTGAACCGCGAGACGGTCCGCTTGCCGATGCGCCGGTCCCGGTCGATCGACTCGTGCGGCATCCAGTAGACGTAGAACCAGCCGTTCTGCGCGAACTTCGGGTCCAGCGTGATGCCGACCAGACCCTCCTCGTTCTTGACCAGCTCGCTGCCGCTGCCCCGGTTACCCATCACCCGGAGGGTGGTGAGCAGCTTGACCTGCTTCGTCTTCGGGTCCCACTGGTGGATCGTGCCGCAGCCGAGACCCACGTTGGGGTCGTCCCAGCTGGCCACCGGCCCGGTGGCGCAGGCCGCCTTGCCGATGTAGAAGACCGTGCCGTCCGGCGCGATCGTCAGCCCGTGCGGCTCACCGATCTGGTCGAGCTGCCCGGGCTGGTTCGTGGCGGTGAGCCGCTCGATGCGGTAGTTCGAGGCGATGGTCGCCTGGCAGTCGCCGCGCACCATGCCGGTGGTCCACTTGATGGCCCCGGCGAGGTGGTTCTGGAACTGCGTGTCGGTGGTCCAGCTGGCCTCGGTGCGGCCCATGCCGGTGTAGAACGACCGCCCGCCGTCGTAGTCCTGGCACCACGAGATCGGGTGGAACGCGCCGTTGCCACTGAGGCCGGCGTTGTAGGTGCCCTCCTCGACCTGGGCGACGGTGTGCACCCGACCGACCGGGCTCGGATCCCAGTTGATCCACTGG
Source organism: Micromonospora sp. 15K316 (assembly GCF_004348525.1). Classification (GTDB taxonomy): domain Bacteria; phylum Actinomycetota; class Actinomycetes; order Mycobacteriales; family Micromonosporaceae; genus Micromonospora. Next base: position 107,593 of record NZ_SMKG01000004.1, read on the forward strand.
TCGGACCGCTTCGCGGTCAGCGGCGCACCCTTGTTCGCCGGGTGCTGACGGTCGGTGAAGTCGACCACCGCCTCCTGCACCTGGGTGTCCGGGGTCGGCCCGGCGTCCGGGCCGATGAGCCACAGCTCGGCGAGCTGGATCAGCGGCTCCCCGCTGTTCGCGGTGATGTTGAGCCGGTAGTGCTGGTAGGCGGTGGTGTTGGTGAAGCTGTACTGCTTGGTCTGGAACCGCTGCGGGAAGGTCTCGTCGCTGCGGGTGTCCAGGTCGGTCCAGCTGGTGCCGTCCTGGGAACCCTGCAGGGTCCAGTTCTTCGGGTCCCGGCCCGGGAAGTCGTTCGCCGAGGTCAGCGCGTACCGGCTGACCACCACCGGCGCGGCGAGCTTCGCCGAGAGCCACCCCGTCGTCGTGCGGGCGAGCCACTTGGTGCTGGTCGACCCGTCGATGGCCATCGCCGCGGTCTCGTTCGGCGGGTTCTCCCCGCTGGCGGCGGCCGAGACGGGCTTCTCGGCGTTGGGCAGGCCGGCCGCCGGGCGGGTGCCGAGCAGTCCGGTGAACCAGGAGGAGTCCGGCTGGGCGCGCACCGCGTCGTGCACGCCGACGAAACCGCCGCCGCCCTTCACGTACGCCTGGAAGGCCGCCTCCTGGGCGTCGCTGAGCGTCACGCCGTTCGCGGAGAGGAAGACCACGCCCCGGTAGCGGGCCAGGTTGTCGACGTTGAACACGTTGGGGTCGTTGGACACGTCGACGGCGAAGTCGTTCTGCCGACCCAGCTTCTTGATCGCGGTGGCGGCCCGGCCGACCGGGTCGTCCTGCTCGGCGGCACGGCCGTGGAAGACCAGCACCCGCACCGAGGCGGCGGCTGCGGCGTCGACGGCGGGAGCGCGGGTGGGCGCCGCGCTGGCGGGCACGCTCAGCATGCCGAGCGCGAGCACGGCACCGCTGGCCAGGGCACCGAGCCGGCGGGGTACGCCGGTACGGCGCCAGAGGCGTCTGTGAGCCATCTCGACTCCTTCTCAGGTTGAGGCGGACCTGCGTTGACGGGGTTCGGGGCGTGGGGTGGCCACCGGAGTGGATCGGGGGTCACCCCACGCCGTCGGCGATCACTTGTGCTGGTGCACTCCGGCGCCGCTGCCCGCCGGGGCCGCGCCGCTGCTGGTCGCGCTGTGTTCGTGGCCGCCGCCGGGCGGCATGTTGCCGTTCTCGTCCAGGACGTGCATGGTCGTGTACATCCCGGCGTCCGAGTGGAACTGCATGTGGCAGTGGATCATCCAGTGACCCGGACCGACCGAGTCGCCGGCGATGATCTGGACCCCGAACGAGTCACCCGGTCCAACCGTCTTGTTGTCGACGGTCGGCACCTGGTCGGCCTCGGCGTTGGTGCCGGTCACCACCCCGGTCCGGGTGTCCGCCCACGAGTGCCCGTGGATGTGGAAGGTGTGCATGTCGTTGCCGATGCCCACCACGATGAACTCGACCCGCTCCCCCTTCTTCGCGACGATGCAGGTCGGGCCGGGCTGCGGGTTCACCGGGTCGCAGGTGTCGGCGGCCGCCCCGCGGCGCAGGTTGATGCTCTGCTGATCCCCGAAGACCGACATGTAGGTGCGGTCCGGCTTCGGATCCCCGACGCGCCGCACGACCAGGCCGCCGAAGAGCCCGGAGCTGATGCCCTTGGTCCCGTGTGGGCCACCCACCACGTGGTCGTGGTACCACCAGTAGCCGGCCGTGCCGGGGGTGCCGGCGGTGCGGTCGCGCTTCTTGGCGTACCAGGTGTAGGTGCGCGACTGGCCGGGCGGGACGTACGAGAAACTCTGCGCCGTGCCGTCGGAGAGCTGCGTGTACTTCACGCCGTGCACGTGCAGCGAGACTCCGAGCGGATGGGTCGGGTCGGTGCGCAGCTGCTCCAGGGTCGCGGCGGGCACCTGGTTGTGCAGGGTGACGGCGAGGCACTCCCCCTCGATCATCTCCATCGTGGGGCCCGGATAGGACGCCGTCTCCGGGGTGAGGCCGTAGCCGAGGCGGATCTGGTTGCCGTCGCGGGGCAACTCGACCGCGTAGAGCTGGACGCTGCGGTCCGGCTGGTTGCAGCCCTCGGGCCGTTCGGGGAGGAGGGCGGCGGCCCCACCGGCGACGGCGAACCCGCCGGCGCCGACGAGGCTCAGCACCACGATCGCGGCCACCACCAGCATCCGGCGGGTGGTGGAGCCGGAGCGGGCCGGCTGCGCCGCAGCGGGCTCCGGCGCCGGTCCGTCGTCGGTGAGCCGCCACGCGGAGGCGGTCACTTGGTCCCCCGCAGGTTGCGCATCCGCCGGTAGCTGCGGGCGGCGGCGCCGAGCGAGCCGGGCGGGTTCGGCTGGGCGCTCGGCGCGCTGTCCTGCTCCCACAGGTACTCGAACCGGCCCCGGTTCTTCAGCTCGCCGAAGAACTCGGTGAACGGGATGACGCCGGCGCCGAACTCGACGTCGAGGTAGGAGTTGCCCTGCTGCGGGTCGGGCAGCGGGACGCCGTCCTTGACGTGGAACATCGGGAACCGCTCCGGGTGGGCGTTGACGTAGTCGACGGGCCGGAAGCCGGGGTACTTGCGGGCCCCGCCGTACGCCCAGAGGATGTCCATCTCCAGGTACACGAACCGCGGGTCGGTGAGCTCCAGGAAGAGATCGTAGAGCCGGACGTCCGGGCGGTCGGTGGCGAAGCTGAACTCGATGGTGTGGTTGTGCTGGTAGAGCTTGAGGCCGCGGGCGGTCGCGGCGGCGCCCCAGGTGTTGAACTCCTCCGCCGCCCTCTGGTAGCCCGCGATGGTGCGGTCGCCGGTGGGCGCCTCGGCCGTGCCGATGTTGGGCATGCCGAGGGTCTCGGCGATGTCGAGTTCCTGTTCGAGGTTGGTCCGGAAGTCGCGCAGGCCACGGTGGCTGCCGACCGCCTTGAGCCCGTTGACGTCGAGCAGCCGGCGGATCTGCTGCGGGGTGATGGTGCCGACGTCACCCTGGGTGTAGCCGGCGAACTCGACCTCCCGGTAGCCGATCCGGGACAGCTCGTCGAAGACGTACGCGAACCCGAACTCGTTGATCTTGTCCCGGACGCTGTAGAGCTGGATGCCCATGTGCCCCTGCGGGATCAGCCGGGGCCGGCCGCCCGCCGCGTCGGCGGGGAGGGCGCCGGTGAGGCTCGCCGCGCCGACGGCCATGGTGGTGCCGGCGAGACCACGGAGCAGGGCTCGACGATCGATCTTCTGCTTTGCCATTGGTGGTTCCCTTCGCTCAGTTACCGGGGGCAGCGGCCGGGGTCAACGGGGCGATCCGGACGTTGCGGAAGCTGACCACGTCACCCTCGCCGTGGTTCTGCAGGCCGATGTAGCCGCTGGCGCTCTGCCGTCCGGCCCCGCCCGGGTCGTCCGATCGGGGCGGGCTGAAGACGGCGTCCGGAGTGTTGACGTACTCGTTGATCAGCTCGCCGTTGCGGAAGATCGACCAGTGCTGGCCGACCACCCGGATCTCGTAGTCGTTCCAGGTGCCCTTGGGCGTGACCCGGGCGCCGGAGAGGTCGACCTGGTCGAAGCCGTACACCGAGCCGGACTTGTACTGGTCGCCGTCGGGCCGGTCGTAGATCTGCAGCTCGTGGCCGTACTTGATGGCCACCCACTCCGGCCGGGACTCGTCGGGGTGGTCGTGCACCTGCGGGAAGCGGGCGAAGACGCCGCTGTTGGCGCGACCGTCGCCCGGCGCGTCGTCACGCCACTGGAGCTTCAGTGAGAAGTCCCCGTACGTCTGCTCCGGGAACCAGAGCATGCCCATGCCCGGCACGGCCTTGCTGGTGATCGATCCGTCGGCGTTACGGAGGAAACCGCCTCCACCGACGTGCTCCCACCGGTTGAACGACGCCTTGCTGGAGTCGAGCAGCGGCTGGTACCCGCTCCTGGCCTCCGGCTTGCCGACACCCGAGCTGCGGGCCGCGTCGACGAGCTGGGTGCGCTGCTTCTTGGTGAGCACCTCGAGGTGGACCAGGTGCTCGGCGACCACCTTGACGTGCGCGACGAACTCGGCGTGGTCGATCCAGGTCCGCTGCCCCTCGAAGAGGTTGTTGATCGTGCACTCGCCGTAGACCGGCCGGTTGGGTACGCCGCTGTCGAGCGTGCCGAACCAGACCGTCGCCCGGGTGTCGGGCACCAGGCAGTTCGCACCGGACCCGTTCCCGATCACGGTGAAGGTGAGCGAACCGGTGCCGGAGGTGTTGCCGACCTTGTCGGTGGCCCGGAAGCTGAGCGTGTACTCGCCCGGCTCGTCGATGGTGATCGGGCGGGTGTAGCGGAGGTACTCGTCGCCGTCGAGGGCGTACTCGATCCGGTCGACGCCGGTGCCGCTGTCGAAGGCGAAGAGCGTCACGCTGGCGCTGCCGAGGTAGGCGCCCTCGTCGTCGACCTGGCCGGTCACCGACGCGGTCACGATCGGCGCGGTGGTGTCGTCCGACGGGGGCGCGACCACCGTGAAGGAGACCGTCTTCACCGCCGAGGTGTTGCCCGCCTTGTCGGTGGCCCGGTAGTTGACCGCGTGCGCGCCCGGCTGGTTCACGGTCACCGGCGCCGTGTAGGCGGCGTACGGCTGCCCGTCGAGCGAGTACTCGATCCGGTCGACACCCGATCCGGTGTCGGTCGCCGTCACCACCACCGTGGCGCTGCTGACGAACGCTCCCTCGGCGTTCTTCTGACCGTGCAGGACGGCGGAGGTGGTGGGTGCGGTGGTGTCCTGCGGCGGGGCCGCCGCCACGGTGAACGACACCGACCGCACGGCCGAGGTGTTGCCGGCCTTGTCGGTGGCGCGGTAGTTGACCGTGTGCTGACCCACCGTGTTCACGCTCACCGGCGCGGAGTAGACGGCGTACGCGCCGCCGTCGAGCGAGTACTCGATCGTGTCGACACCCGACTCGCTGTCGGTCGCCGACACGGTCACCGTCGCGCTGCCCACGTACGCGCCCTCGGTGTTCTGCTGACCGGTCACCGAGGCGGTCGCGGTGGGGGCGGTGGTGTCGTCCGGCTCGGCCTCGGCCACGGTGAACGACTCCGTCTTCACGTCGGAGGTGTTGCCCGCCTTGTCGGTCGCGCGGTAGCTGACCGCGTGCGCGCCCGGCTGGTCCACCGTCACCGGCGCCGAGTAGACGGCGTACGGCTGCCCGTCGAGCGAGTACTCGATGGTGTCGACACCCGATTCGGCGTCGGTCGCCGACAGCATCACCATGACGCTGCCCACGTACGCGCCGTCGCCGTTCTGCTCGCCGTGCAGCATCGCGGCCGTGGTCGGCGCGGTGGTGTCCTCGACCTGCGGCGCGACAACGGTGAACGACACCGACTGCGGCGCCGAGGTGTTGCCGGCCTTGTCGGTGGCGCGGTAGTTGACCGTGTGCTGACCCACCGTGTTCACGCTCACCGGCGCGGAGTAGACGGCGTACGCGCCGCCGTCGAGCGAGTACTCGATCGTGTCGACACCCGACTCGCTGTCGGTCGCCGACACGGTCACCGTCGCGCTGCCCACGTACGCGCCCTCGGCGTTCTGCTGACCGGCCACGGAGGCGGTCGCGGTGGGGGCGGTGGTGTCGTCCGACTGGGGCTCGGCCACGGTGAACGACGCGGTCTTCACCTCCGAGGTGTTGCCCGCGTTGTCGGTGGCCCGGTAGCTGACCGTGTGCGCGCCCGGCTGGCTCACCGTCACCGGCGCCGAGTAGACGCCGTACGGACCGCCGTCCAGCGAGTACTCGACCTTGTCGACGCCCGAGCCGCTGTCCGTCGCCGAGAGGTTCACGGTGGCGCTGCCCACGTACGCGCCGTTGTCGTCCTGCTCGCCGGTGACCTCAGCGGTCACGGTCGGCGCCGTGGTGTCCGAGCCCCCGTCGCTGACGACCAGGAGACCGGTCATGCTGCCGTGGCCGGGGATCGCGCAGAAATACCGGTAGGTGCCCGGAGAGAGCACCACGTCCACGCTCCACCGACCGCCGTTGGCGTCGTTCGGATCGGCCAGGATGTTCACGTCGACGTCGTCGTTGTACGCCGGGTTGCCGGTGTCGAAGGTCAGGGTGTGCTGCATGCCGGTGGTGTTGCCGGTCGCGGCGCTGTTCTCGAAGACGAGCGTCGCCGGGCCGGCCACCGCCGTGGTGGGCGCGGAGCGGTAGGCCAGGAAGTCGTCGCCGGCGGTCCAGGTCAGCACCTGGGCCTGCATCTGGCGGGGCTGGGCCGCCGCCGGGGCGGTCGGCGGTTCCGTGTCGACCGGCTTCGCGCTCGCCGGCACCGCCACGACTCCTGCGGTCAACCAGACGAGTGCGGCCGTCGCCACGGCCGCGATCGATCTCCGGAGCCGGCCCGCCCGGAGCCGGCCAGGGGGTGAGTAGCCTTTCATCGATGCCTCTCTCCCAGGTCCGAGGCGCGCATCGGCGGGGCCAGGCATCCCCCGCCGATGTCAGGTCACCTCTTGTCCAGATATGTCGCCGTTCGGCGGTACCGTGGGCCCCCTCCTTGGCCGCACGGAATCCCCGGCCGTGGCGGCGCCACGGTCGTCCTGTGTGAGGTTGGAGCCCGCCCGATCGAGGCGGGCGAGCCGGATCACCCGAGTCACCGGGCAGGGTTCAGCACGGAGCTGAACGGGTGGTCGGGCCGCCTCGGAGCTCGCGAGGCGGGCATCGGGAGCGAATCGGTTACGCCCTCGGCACTTCGCAGCGCCGGGTCGCAGGGCGCACGCCGACCCGGGGTGTCGTCCCTGGCCGGGCCGGTGACCACCGGACGTGCTGCGCCACCCGGGGTCACCGTACGAGATTCACCGCGCGGCCGGTTCATCTCGCTGAAACATATCGATGGCTCCCGACACTACTAACTTGGCCCGAACGTGTCCAGAGCTTTCGTTGCCCCCGGCTGGACTTTCCTACAAACAAACGAAAGTCACCGTCGCGCGGCCCGCCACGAACAGCACAGGTGTCGCGTCAGTCCTCAGAGGACATCCCAGAGTGCCCGCACCGAACCCGGTTGACCAGGGAAGACGGGCAGCGACGGAGGGCAGGCGACGCGGGGTCGCGGCCACCGCGGCGAGCCCGCCCGAGGCCCACCGGCCGGGCACGGCGACGCTCCACGCGGGAGAGGTATTGACATGCCTCGACGGTCGGGACTTGACTTCGGGGGTACGTCGCACCGGCCGGGCAACGACCGTCACCGTCGCCCGACCGGCGGAACCAGGGAGGGCAGGCATGGCGCTGAATCGTCGGTCCTTCCTCATCCGGACGGGAACCGTCGGCGCGGCCGCCGCCGTCGCCCCGACGCTCGCCCTCACCGGCGAGGCCCGGGCGGCCACCTGGAAGAAGCGCCTCACCGGCGCCGACCTCGACACCAACAGCCGGTGGCAGGTCGCCGGCACCGACCTCGGCATCCCCTACGTGCTGGAGAACGGCTCCATCGGCTACCTCTTCGGCGACACCTTCAACACCCCGTGGCCGGAGGGCCCGCCGCTGCCCAACGACTGGCGGTCACCGGTGATGCTGCGCTCCAACGTCCACCCGGGAGCGGCCGGCGGAGTGGTCTTCGACAGCGCGGCCCGGGTCGCCGGCAACGGCCGCGCACCGGAGCTGATGCACAACGGCCACAACGGCATCGGGATCGACGGCCTCTGGGAGGTGACGGTCATCCCCAACGACGGCATCAGCTTCCCGGAGACCGGGCGGCAGCTCATCTCGTACATGAGCATCGAGAACTGGAACTCCGCCGGCCCCGCCGGCCCGCACTGGCGGTCGCGCTACGCCGGCCTGGCGTACAGCGACAACGGCAACGACTTCGTCCGTACGCCCCTGAAGTGGTGGAACAACGCCGGCAACACCGACCCGTTCCAGATGTGGACCATGCAGCGCGACGGTGACTGGGTCTACGTCTTCTCGGTCCGCGCCGGCCGGCAGGACGGCCCGATGATGCTGCGCCGCGTCCGCTGGGACCGGCTCTTCCAGCCCGAGTCGTACGAGGGGTGGGGGTGGAACGGCAGCAACTGGGGCTGGGGCCGCCCGTGCACCCCCATCCTGACCGGCCGCTTCGGCGAGCCCTCCGTCCGCCGACTCACCGACGGCACCTGGGTGATGTCCTACCTGAACTGCGCCAACGGCTGCATCGTCACCCGCACCGCCGCCGGGCCGGACCAGGTCTGGACCGCCGAGAAGATTCAGGTCACCTCCTGGCAGGAGCCCGGCCTCTACGGTGGCTTCATCCACCCCTGGTCGAGCCGGCAACCCAACGACCTGCACCTGATGGTGTCGAAGTGGACCCGGACACTCGACGGGCGCAGCACCGCCTACCACATGAGCCAGTTCGCCGGCTCGGTCTAGCCAGGCTCCCCGCCGCCACCGGTCGGCGACACGCCCACGCGGGGCGCACCGCCGACCGGCCGGCGGTCTCTCAGAGGGCGCGGGAGAGCCGGTCGGCGAGCAGCCGGGTGAACCGGGACGGGTCGGCGAGCTCGCCGCCCTCGGCGAGCAGGGCCATCCCGTACAGCAGCTCGGCGGTCTCCCGCAGCTCGGCCTGGTCGCCGCCCTGCTCGTACGCCTTGCGCAGCCCGGCGACGAGCGGGTGCCCCGGGTTCAGCTCGAGGATCCGCTTGACCGACGGCACCTCGTGCCCCATCGCCCGGTACATCTTCTCCAGCGTCGGGGTCAGGTCGTGCGCGTCACCGACGACGCAGGCCGGCGAGGTGGTCAGCCGGGAGGAGAGCCGCACCTCCCTCACCTCGTCGGCGAGCGCGCCGCTCATCCAGGCCACCAGCTCGGCGTGCTCCTTGCGCTGCTGCTCCCGCTCCGCCTCCGCCTGCTGGCGCTCGTCGTCGGTGTCCAGGTCTACCTCGCCCTTGGCGATCGAGCGCAGAGGCTTGCCGTCGTACTCGCCGACCCGCTCCACCCACACCTCGTCGACCGGGTCGGTGAGCAGCAGCACCTCGAGGCCCCTGGCCCGGAACGCCTCCATGTGCGGGGAGTTCTCCAGCATCGCGCGGGAGTCGCCGGTGGCGTACCAGATCTCCCCCTGCCCGTCCTTCATTCGCTCGACGTAACCGCGCAGGTCGGTCGGCTCGGCCGAGTCATGCGTGGAGGCCGCGCTGACCAACTCCAGCAACGTGTCCCGGTTCTCCGCGTCGTCGATGAGGCCCTCCTTGACGACCGCGCCGAACTCGCTCCAGAACGTGCGGTACCGCTCGGCGTGGTTGGCCTTCAGGTCCTTCACGGTGGCGAGGATCTTCTTGACCAGGCGCCGCCGGACGACCTGGATCTGCCGGTCCTGCTGCAGGATCTCCCGGGAGATGTTCAACGACAGATCGTGCGCGTCCACCACGCCCTTGACGAAGCGCAGGTAGCCGGGCATCAGCGCCTCGCAGTCGTCCATGATGAACACCCGCTTGACGTACAGCTGGACACCACGACGACCCTGCGGTGCGAAGAGGTCCAGGGGCGCGTGGGCCGGGATGAAGAGCAGCGCCTCGTACTCGAAGGTGCCCTCGCCCCTCATGTGCACGATCTCCAGCGGATCGGCCCAGTCGTGCGCGACGTGCTTGTAGAACTCGTGGTACTCGGCCTGGTCGACCTCGTCACGGGAACGCGCCCAGAGGGCCTTCATCGAGTTGAGCGTCTGCTCCTCGCGCGTGGTCGCGCCCTCCTCGCCCGGCCGCTCGACGGTCATGCGGATGGGCCAGGCGATGAAGTCGGAGTATCGCTTGACGATCTCGCGGATCGTCCACTCGGCCGTGTAGTCGTGCAGGCTGTCCTCGGTGTCGGCCGGCTTGAGGTGCAGCGTGACCGAGGTGCCCTGCGGGGCCGCGTCGACCGCCTCGATCGAGTAGGTGCCCTCACCGGTGGACGACCAGCGCGTCCCGCCCGACTCACCGGCCCTACGGGTGAGCAGCTCCACCCGGTCGGCGACCATGAACGCGGCGTAGAAGCCGACGCCGAACTGCCCGATGAGCTCCTGCGAGGCGGCGGCGTCGGCGGACTCCCGCAGCGTACGCAGCAGCTCGGCGGTGCCCGACTTGGCGATGGTGCCGATCACCAAGACCACCTCGTCGCGGGTCATCCCGACGCCGTTGTCCCGGACCGTCAGGGTGCGCGCGTCCCGGTCGACCTCGATCTCGATGTGCAGGTCGGAGGTGTCGACGTCGAGGTCCTTGTCGACCTGGGCGGCGAGCCGCAGCTTGTCCAGCGCGTCCGAGGCGTTCGAGATGAGCTCGCGGAGGAAGACGTCCTTGTTCGAGTAGATCGAGTGAACCATCAGCTGCAGCAGCTGACGCGCCTCGGCTTGGAACTCCAACGTCTCGACCTGGCTGGCCACGCCGTCTCCCTTCTGCCTCATATCAGGTTTCGGGCACAGGATACGGACCGTCACGCGGTGTTCGTGCCGGTGTCCCACCCTCCGCCCCGCCTCCCGGACGGCGCGGACGGATCGCGGCAGCGCCGTGGCGCCGCCGGCGGTGGCTGGCCCCGCCGGTGCGGGCCTGGTTCGGGCGGCGGGTGGTGATGCTCGGCGGGTATTCCCGGCGCCGCCGAGCTCCGGCGTGACGTATCTGACTTTGCTAAACCTAAGCCAGCCTTGGTAGCGTGACCGGCATGACGGATCTCCTCGCCAACCGGGACGCCTGGCTGATGACCAACTGCTCGATCGCCCGCGCGCTCGACGTGGTGGGCAACCGCTCGACGCTCCTGCTGCTGCGCGAGGCGTCCCTCGGTACCCGACGGTTCGACGACTTCGCCACCCGGGTGGGCATCAGCGAGCCGGTCGCCGCCGCCCGGCTCAAGCAGCTCGTCGCCGACGGGCTGCTCGAACGGCGTCCCTACCGGGAACCCGGGAAGCGCACCCGCGACGAGTACGTCCTGACCGACAAGGGCGCGCAGCTGGTCCCCGTACTGGTCGCGCTCCGGCAGTGGGGCGACACCTGGGCGGCCGACGCCGCCGGACCGTCGGTGCGGATCGCGCACCACGACTGCGGTGCGGAGGTGCACGCCGTGCTCCGGTGCGCCGGCGGGCACGACGTCGAGCCCGACGAGCTGGACGTACTCCCCGGACCGGGCCTGCTCCGCGCCGACGCCGAATGACCTCCGGGGCGGCGCCCACGCCGCCCCGCCCAACTTCCACCAGATGCTCGAGGAGTAACCGTATGAAAATCGCCGGAAGCACCGCCCTCGTCACCGGCGCCAACCGGGGCTTCGGCCGGCACCTCGCCGCCGAACTCCTCTCCCGCGGCGCCACCGTCTACGCCGGGGCCCGCAACCCGGAGAGCATCGACCTGCCCGGCGTCACCCCGGTCCGGCTCGACATCACCGACCCCGCCTCGGTAGCCGCCGCCGCCGAGCTCGCCCGCGACGTCAACCTGCTGATCAACAACGCCGGCTCCGGTACCGGCGCGGACCTGCTCGACGGCGACCTGGATCTGATCCGGCTGGAGATGGAGACCCACTTCTTCGGCACCCTGTCGATGGTCCGGGCGTTCACGCCGGTCATCGCCACCAACGGCGGCGGCGCGATCCTGAACGTCCACTCCGTGCTCTCCTGGCTGCACCCGGCGGGCAGCGGCGCGTACAACGCCGGCAAGGCGGCCGAGTGGGCGCTGACCAACGCCGTGCGCGGCCCGCTCGCCGAGCGGAACATCCGGGTCGCCGGCCTGCACGTCGGCTACATGGACACCGACATGACGGCACACATCACCGCACCGAAGTCCGATCCGGCCGACATCGCGCGGATCACCATCGACGCCATCGAGGCGGACGCGTACGAGATCGTCGCCGACGACATCAGCCGGCAGGTTCAGGCCGGCCTCTCCGGCGGCGTCGCCGCGCTCTACCCGCAGCTGCCCTGACGGCGAACACCCGCTCGGACGCCGCCGGACGGTACCGGTCGTGCAGCAGGAGCGAGCGGGTGCGGACCTGGTCCGCGCCCGCTCGCTCGCGGCGTCCCGGCGGGGGGCACGTCGTGTCCGGGTGGCCGCGGACCGCCGCCAAAGTCGCCCGCGTCGGCCCCGCCCCGCTCGCCGGAGACGGCCAGGTGGCGGTACGTCACCGTGCCGTCGGCGGCCTGCTGCCACTGGCTCTCCAGCCGGCTCAGCCCACCTGGAGCGTCACGTCGTCGACCACGAAGCTGGTCTGCAACGAGGAGTCCTCGGTGCCGGTGAACGTCAACGTCACCGTCTGTCCGGCGTACCCGCCGACGTCGAGGGTGCGCTGGAGGTAGCCGGGGGCAGCGTTGAGGTTGGACCAGGTCGCCAGCGTGGTGCTGCCGAGCCGCACGGTGAGCCGGTCGTACGCGGTCGTACCGGTCGTCTCGGCGGTGTCGATGTGCAGCCAGAACGCCAGCGTGGCTGTCGTGCAGCCGGCCGGCAGCGTCACGGTCTGCGCGAGAGTGTGGGTACTGGTCCGGCCGCGCCCGTTGAGCCAGGCCTTCCAGGTGCCGGTGCGGGCGGGCTGGCCGCTCGAACTGGTGATCACCCCGGAGGTCGCAGTCCACGGGCTGCTGCCGTTCTCGAAGCCGCCGTTGGTGACCACCTGCCCGCCGGAGCAGCCGCCGGTGCCGTCACCGACCGCGAGCTGCCAGAGCGCGTACGCGATGCCGTCCGCGGCCCGGTTGAGGACCGTCGCGCTGATGTTGGCGGTGGTGTCGCAGGAGCGGTGGTAGCACGGGTCGTACGCGGCGTTGGCCGTGCCGCCCCACTTCGTGGCCTGGGCGCTGGTCTTGCGGGCACTGGCGCCGGCGGCGTACCCCGAGGTGGGGATGCCGGCCTGCTGGAACGGGTAGTCGTCGGAGCGGCCCTGACCCTCGACGTTCTCCTCCGGCCGCAATCCCAGCGAGTCCCAGTACGCCTTCAACGGCGCCGCCGTGGTGGAGGTGAGCCGGTTGACGAAGTAGCCGCCGTTGGTCGAGCCCACCATGTCGAAGTTGTAGTAACCCTTGATGTAGCCGCGCTGCGTCGCGCTCAACGAGTTGACGTAGAAACGGGAGCCGTTGAGCCCCTGCTCCTCGTCGGTCCACCAGGCGAACCGCACCCGCTTCGTCATCGTCGGGTCCTGCGCGGCGAGCACCAGCGCGTTCTCCAGCAGCGCCGCGGATCCGGAGGCGTTGTCGTTGATGCCCGGTCCGGCGGAGACACCGTCGAGGTGCGCCCCGAACATGACCACCTGGTCGGCGGGGCCGCCCGGCCACTCGGCGATCAGATTGTTCGACGGGTACGTGCAGGACGTGCAGCGCTGCTCGGTGACGGTGTAACCGGCCGCCTGGAGGCGGGTCTTCACGTACGCGACCGAGGCGGTGTAACCGGCGGAGCCCGCCCGCCGGTTGCCACCGTTACTGCTCGCGATGCTGCTGAACTGGGTCAGGTGCGCCTGCACGTTGGCGATGGAGATGTCCGGCGCGGCCAGCGCCACGGCGGCCCGCGCGCCAGGCGCGGCGGGCACGACGGCGGCC
>NZ_SMKG01000050.1 GCF_004348525.1 Micromonospora sp. 15K316
CCCGGGCGGGGAGCGGTGCGGCGGTGGCGCTCACGGCGGCGACCAGGACGGAAGCGATGGCGAGACGGGTCTTCATCGACGACGACCTCTCAGTCCGGATGGCCGAAACTTAGCTACATGTCGATGAATCGTCAAGAAGGATTGCTACATGAGGGGAGTGCGTACGGGCCCTCGCGGTTCACCGCCGGTGCCACTAGAGTCGACGGCAGCAATTCCCGTGGATCGATTCCTGCCACCCGCCTGGGCGAGGAGCGCGCCATGCAGCTGCCCGAAGGTGTCGAGGTCACCGGCCCCTGGCACGACCGCTACGAAGAGATCCTCACCCCACCGGCACTCGCCTTCCTGGCCGAGCTGCATCGGGCGTTCGACAGCCGCCGCCGCGACCTGCTGGCCGCGCGCGCCGACCGCGTCGCCGCGCTGGCCGAGGGCGAGCTGCTCGGCTTCCTGCCCGAGACCCGCCGGATCCGCGACGGCGACTGGCGCGTCGCTGCGCCCGCGCCCGGCCTCGTCGACCGCCGGGTGGAGATCACCGGGCCCACCGATCCGAAGATGACCATCAACGCCCTCAACTCCGGGGCGAAGGTGTGGCTCGCCGACCTGGAGGACGCGAACACGCCACTGTGGGAGAACGTGATCGGTGGCCAGCTCACCCTGCGCGACGCCATCGACCGCACGCTCACCCACACCGGCCCCGACGGCCGGCGCTACACCCTGCACGACGGCGAGCTGGCCACCATCGTGGTCCGCCCGCGCGGCTGGCACCTGAGCGAGAAGCACATCCTGGTCGACGGCGAACGCACCGCGGCCGGCCTCGTCGACTTCGGCCTCTACTTCTTCCACTGCGCCCAGCGGCAACTCGACCGGGGCAGCGGGCCCTACTTCTACCTGCCCAAGATGGAGAGCCACCGGGAGGCGCGGCTCTGGAACGACGTCTTCCTGCTCGCTCAGGAACGGCTCGGCATCCCGCGCGGCACCATCCGCGCCACCGTGCTCATCGAGACCTACCCGGCGGCCTTCGAGATGGAGGAGATCCTCTACGAGCTGCGCGAGCACTCCGCCGGGCTCAACGCCGGCCGCTGGGACTTCATGTTCAGCGTCATCAAGACCTTCCGCACCCGGGGCCGGGACTTCCTGCTGCCCGACCGCAACGCGGTGACCATGACGGCCCCGTTCATGCGGGCGTACACCGAACTGCTGGTGCGGACCTGCCACCGGCGCGGCGCGCACGCCGTCGGCGGGATGGCAGCGTTCATCCCGAGCCGCCGCGACCCGCAGGTCAACGAGACGGCGCTGGCGAAGGTCCGGGAGGACAAGACCCGCGAGGCCGGCGACGGCTTCGACGGCTCCTGGGTGGCCCACCCCGACCTCGTGCCGATCTGCCGGGAGGTCTTCGACGCCGTTCTCGGCGACCGGCCGCACCAGCGCGACCGGACCCGCGAAGACGTCCACGTCACCGCCGCCCAGCTCCTCGACGTGGGCGGCACGCCCGGTCGGCAGACCGAGGCGGGTCTGCGCAACGCGATAAGCGTCGGCGTCCAGTACCTCGCGAGCTGGCTGCGCGGCACCGGGGCGGTGGCCGTCTTCCACCTCATGGAGGACGCCGCCACCGCCGAGATCTCCCGCTCCCAGGTCTGGCAGTGGCTGTACAACGGCGTCACCCTCGACGACACCGGCGAGAAGGTCGACCGCGAGCTGATCGACCGGCTCGCCGACGAGGAACTGGCGAAGCTACCCGGCGACCCGGCCGACTGGACGGCGGCCCGGGAGCTGTTCATGGAGGTCGCCGTGGCCGACGACTTCGTCGACTTCCTCACCCTGCCCGCGTACGAACGGATGCCCTGACACCTGCGGCCGTGCCGGGAGGTCGGCGATGACCACGACGGACATCAGCACCCTCGCCGCGGCGCTGCGCGCGGTGCTCGGCGACGCCCAGGTCATCACCGACCGGCAGGAGCTGCGCACCTACGAATGCGACGGGCTCGCCCAGTACCGGGTGGTCCCCGCCCTCGTGGCGCTGCCCCGCACCGCCGCCGAGTGCGCGGCGACGGTCCGCGCCTGCGTCGACGCCGACGTGCCGTTCGTGGCCCGTGGGTCGGGCACCGGCCTCTCCGGCGGGGCGCTGCCGCACGCCGACGGGGTGCTCGTCGTCACCTCCCAGATGCGCGCCATCCGGGCGGTCCGGCCGCAGGACGAGCGGGCCGTCGTCGAGCCGGGCGTCATCAACCTCCACGTCAGCCGGGCCGCCGCGCCCTTCGGCTACTACTACGCACCGGACCCGTCGAGCCAGCAGGTCTGCTCGATCGGCGGCAACGTGGCCGAGAACTCCGGCGGCGCGCACTGCCTGAAGTACGGCTTCACCACCAACCACGTCACCGGCCTGGAGGTGGTCACCCCCGACGGCGACCTCGTCCGCCTCGGCGGCGACGCGCCCGACGCGCCCGGTTACGACCTGCTCGGCGCCTTCGTCGGCTCGGAGGGGACGCTGGGCATCACCACCGAGGTCACCGTGCGGCTCACCCGCTCGCCGGAGTCGGTGCGTACCCTGCTGGCCGGCTTCGCCGGCACCGACCAGGCCGGCGCGGCGACGTCGGCGATCATCGCGGCCGGCGTGGTGCCGGCGGCGATCGAGATGATGGACGCGCTCGCCATCGAGGCCGCCGAGGCGGCGGTGCGGTGCGGCTACCCGGCCGGCGCGGGCGCCGTGCTGATCGTCGAGCTGGACGGCCCGACCGCCGAGGTCGACGCGGACTTCACCGAGGTGCGGCGGCTCTGCCGCGAGCACGGCGCCGGGGAGATCCGGGTCGCCGCCGACGACGTCGAGCGGGCGCTGATCTGGAAGGGACGCAAGTCCGCCTTCGCGGCGGTCGGCCGGATCAGCCCGGACTACATCGTGCAGGACGGGGTTATCCCGCGTACGGCGCTGCCCGAGGTGTTGCGCCGGATCGCGGAGATCTCCGCGCAGCGCGGGGTCCGGGTCGCGAACGTCTTCCACGCCGGCGACGGCAACCTGCACCCGCTGGTCCTCTTCGACGACGCCGTGCCGGGGCAGGCCGAGCAGGCCGAGGAGGTCTCCGGTGCGATCCTCGACATCTGCATCGCGCAGGGCGGCTCCATCACCGGCGAGCACGGCGTCGGCATGGACAAGGTCAGCTACCTGCCGCGCATGTACAGCGCGGACGACCTCGACACGATGCAACTGCTCCGCTGCGCCTTCGACCCGCGTGGGCTCGCCAACCCGGGGAAGGTCTTCCCGACCCCTCGGCTCTGCGGCGAGGCGCCCGGCCGGCGCAGGGGCGTCCACCCGTTGCAGGAGGCCGGCCTCGCGGAGGTGTTCTGATGTCCGACGACGTCCTCGCCGACCTCGCGGCGGCCACCGGCGGCGACGGGGCGCGTCCCGCCGGGGACGGCGACGCGGTGGCCGGTGTCCGGCCCCGGTACGTCGCGGCCCCCGGCTCCACCGAGGAGGCGGCCGCGCTGCTGCGGGTGGCCGCCGCCCGGAACCTGACCGTGGTCGTCGGCGGCGCCGGGACGAAGCGGGACTGGGGCGCGCCACCGCGCCGGCTGGACCTGCTGCTGCACACCCGCCGGCTCAGCGGCGTCGTCGAGCACGCGGCCGGGGACCTCATCGTCGTCGTCCGGGCCGGCACCCCGGTGGCGGAGCTCCAGGCGAAGTTGGCCCCCGCCGGCCAGCAACTCGCCCTCGACACGCCGCTGCCGGCCGGCGCGGCGGCCACCGTCGGAGGCGTGGTCGCCACGAACAGCAGCGGACCGCGCCGGATGCGCTACGGCACGGTCCGCGACCTGCTGATCGGGATCACCGTGGTGCGGCCGGACGGGGTGGTGGCTCACGCCGGTGGCAAGGTGGTGAAGAACGTCGCCGGCTACGACCTCGGCAAGCTCTTCACCGGGGCGTACGGGACGCTCGGCCTGGTCACCGAGTGCGCGTTCCGGCTGCACCCGCTCCCCGCCGCGCGGGCCTTCCTCACCTGCCGGACCGCGGATGCGGCCGAGGCCGGTCGTCGCGCCGCGGCCGTCCTCGCGTCGCAGCTGGTGCCGAGCGCTCTGGAGGTGGACGCGGCGCCCGGCGGCGGTACGGGAATCGCCGTGCTGCTCGAAGGCACCGCCCGCGGTGTCCGGGAGCGGGCCACCGCCACCCGGGCGGTGCTCGACGGGGCCACCGTCGCCGAGGAGCCGCCCCCGTGGTGGTCGTCCTACCCGTGGCGGTCCGGGGACGTCGGGCTCAAGCTCACCGCCGCCCTCTCCGGCGTGCCACGGCTGCTCGCGGCCGCCGGCGAGGCGGCCCGCCGGCACCGGGCGCCGCTGGCCGTACGGGGCTCGGCCGGCACCGGCGTGCTCTACGCCGGTCTGCCCGCCGCCACGGCACCCGACGTGGTGGCGAGGATCGTCACGGAGCTGCGCGCCGAGGCGGCGGCGGTCGGCGGGCACGCCGTGGTGCTGACCGCGCCGCCCGCCGTGGGGGAGCGGGTCGACCTGTGGGGGCCGGTCGAGGGGCTCGACCTGATGCGCCGGGTCAAGGCGCAGTTCGATCCGGACGCCCGCTTCGCGCCCGGTCGCTTCGTGGGAGGGATCTGAGGTGAGCGAGCTTCCCACCCAGCGTGGACAGGCGCACGGCGTGCCCCGCGACGTGCTGGGGCCGGTCGCCCCCGCACCGGGCGAGCCGGCCTTCGACGACGACCACCCACCGCGACGGGACCTCGTCGACGACTGCGTGCACTGCGGCTTCTGCCTGCCCACCTGCCCCACCTACGTGCTCTGGGGGGAGGAGATGGACTCGCCGCGCGGGCGGATCCACCTGATCGAGCAGGGACTCGACGGCGATCCGCTGACCCCGTCCATGGTCACCCACGTCGACCGCTGCCTGGGCTGCATGGCCTGCGTCACCGCCTGCCCGTCCGGGGTGCGCTACGACCGGCTCATCGAGGACACCCGCCAGCAGGTGGAGCGCCGGCACCACCGGCCCCGCCGCGAGCGCGCGCTGCGTGCCGCCGTCTTCGCGCTCTTCCCGTACCCGCGGCGGTTGCGCCTGTTGCGTGGCCCGTTGCGGGCGTACCAGGCCAGCGGCGTGCGCGGGCTCCTCCGCCGTACCGGGCTGCTGCCGCGGCTCGCGCCGCGGCTCGCCGCACTGGACTCGCTGGCGCCCCGGATCGCGCCGACCGGCCGCGTGCCACGGCGGGTCGACGCGCGGGGGCCGCGCCGGGCGACTGTCGGCATGCTCACCGGCTGTGTGCAGCGCGCCTTCTTCCCGGAGGTGAACGCCGCCACCGCCCGGGTGCTCGCCGCCGAGGGGTGCGACGTGCTGATCTTCCCCGAGCGGCAGGGCTGCTGCGGCGCGCTCAGCGTCCACAACGGCCGGCGTGCCGAGGCGCAGCGCTTCGCCCGGGCGCTGGTCGACGCCTTCGACTCGGCCGGGATCGACTACTTCGTGGTCAACGCGGCGGGCTGCGGCTCCGCCCTGAAGGAGTACGGCGAGCTGCTGGCCGACGACCCCGCGTACGCCGAGCGGGCGGCGTCGTTCGCCGGCGCGGTGCGGGACCTCTCGGAGCTGCTCGTGGAGCTCGGGCCGGTGGCACCACGCCACCCCCTGCCGGTGACGGTGGCCTACCACGACGCCTGCCACCTGGCGCACGCGCAGGGCGTCCGGACGCAACCCCGCGAGCTGCTGCGCGCCGTGCCGGGGCTCGTGCTGCGTGAGATCGCCGACCCGGAGATCTGCTGCGGGTCGGCAGGGGTGTGGAACGTACTGAACCCGGAGCCGGCCGGTCGGTTGGGCGATCGCAAAGCCCGCGACGTGCTCGCCACCGGCGCCGACCTGCTCGTCACCGCGAACCCCGGCTGTCTCATGCAGATCGCCGCCGGCGCGCGGCGGCTCGGCGGCAGCCTCGCCGTGGCCCACACCGCCCAGGTCCTGGACGCCTCCATCCGCGCGCGTCCGGTCGGCGAACTGTTGCGGTGACAGGAGCCCCGGGCCGTCGCTCTCTCGACGGGCGAGGGGCTCCTGTCGACACTTCGATCGGTTCCGGATCAGAAGGTGACCAGCGGGTCGCCCAGGAAATCGGCGATGAAGTTGACGAAGAAGAAACCGAAGAAGAGAACATTAATGATCAACAATACGTAATGCCAGATCCGGGGGCGCGCGGCGCGCGGTAGCCGGCTGTTCAGGTAGATCAGCATGAAGGGGAAGATCAGTGCCCCGAGATTGGACATGTTCGCCGACCACTGCACCAGGCTGACCGGCAACGCCAGGTGCAGGACGATCGCGATGATCACCAGCAGCAGGAGCATGAACGGGTAGTAGAACCGGCGGGGATCACCCTCGATCAGGCGTCGTAGCCGCGGACTGGTGGCGTGGGCGGCGTCCGTGGTCACCCGCACCATGCCCTCGAAGATGCCGAGCTGCGTGCTGAACAGGATCAGCACGCCGATCACCAGCATGAAGTAGAACATGCCCCGGCCGTACTCCGGTTCGAGCGCGCTGGCGACGAACGTCGGCACGGTGGCCGTGGTCGGCGCCTCGCCGGAGAGCTGCACCGCCTGGGCCATCAGGATGGTGGGCAGCAGCATGCCGAGCATGGCGCCGACGAAGAAGATGCCCCACATGTCGGTGAGCAGCAGCCGGTACCACCGCTTCCAGCGGGCCGCGTTCGCCGGGTCGTCGGGGAAGGTGACGCCGCTGGCGAGCAGTTCGCGCCGGTCGCCCCGCAGGCCGGAGATGTAGCCGGTGCGGTAGCCCATGCCGTAGCCCTTGTCCCGGTAGTGGCCCATCACGTACCAGTTCAGACCGGAGGCCAGGGCGGTGAACCCGGCGAGCCCGCCGAGCTGCGTCGCGGTGATGCCCTCCGGCGGCGCTGCGGGGGTGAAGAACCCGCGGATGCCCTCCCACCAGAGGCTGCCGGGCACGACGAGCAGCGCGATGAAGAGCAGCGCCACCAGGATGGTCCCCACCATCACCCAGTTGGCCAGCTCCAGGGTCCGGCTGATCCGCCGGGCCGCCGCGGTCATCAGGAACACCACCACGAGCAGGGCGATCGCCCACAGTCGAGGCTCCTCGGCCCCGGCCGGCGGCACCTCGCCGTGAACCAGCGCGTACAGACCCTGACCGGCGGACGCGGCCCAGCCGCCCGCGATGAACGCGAAGATGACCAGGAACACCGCCACCGGCACCCAGAGCAGGTAGCCGGGCGGCACCCGGCCCCAACCGACGACCGGCGCCTCGCCGGTGGCCATCACGTACCGGGACGATTCGACGTTGTAGAACGTCTGGAGCACGGCCGAGATGAGGATCACCCAGCCGACGCCGACGAAACCGAACTGCCCCACCGCCTGCGGGCCCAACAGCCATTCGCCGCTGCCGATCGAGATGCCGAGCGCGATCAGGCTCGGGCCCAGCGCGTACTTGAACAACTGGGGGAGGCCGAGCTTGCGTACGCCGAAAACCTCCTCCGGCTCGGGCAGGTCGGCGACGGCGAGCGGTGGACGGCTCTTTCCCAATGGATAGCTGCGGACGTCTGGGGCCTCACTCACTTCGGTCATGAAGAACCTCCTTTGGGAATGGCCCCCCTGACCGTCAATCGTCATGCCTCATTAATGCGTTGGCAATAACCATTCGACTCGGCGGTGCGGGTCAACGGTCCACCGTGCCGGCCGGCGCCATCACCCGCAACGCGTTCGCGGCCAGCCCGATCCGGATCGGCGTCCGGCCTTGCAGCTCACCGTCGACCTCGACCGCCGCGGGCCGGTCGGTCTCCAGCCACAGCTCCCCGACGGCGAGGAACGGCTCCTCGTGCAGGGTGCGACGGTGCCCGGTCGTGGCGTTGCGGAGGGTGTCCCGCAGCAGCCCGCGCCGGCTCGGGCCACCCACCGGGTACGCCACCAGCAGCCGGTCGTCGGCGTCCGCGTCCGCGGTGATCGGTCGTCCCGCGTGGAACCCGCCGTTGGCCACGTACACCTGGCGGGTGAGGTACGTGCGCTCGTCGCCGGCCGCGCGGATCGTGGCCCGTAGCGGACGGTGTCGGGTGAGCAGGGCAAGCGCGGTGAGCGGGTAGGCGACCCGCCCGGTGAGACGCTTCAGCCGGGGCGGTGTGGTGAGCATGACGTCGGCGGAGAGCCCGACCCCGACGTGGTTGGTGAACGGGATGCCGCCGGCCATGCCGAGGTCGACGTCGACCACCGTTCCGCCGACGAGCACGTCGACGGCCTGATCGAGGCGGAGCGGGATACCCACCGTCCGGGCGAAGTTGTTGGTGGTGCCCATCGGCAGCAACCCGAGCGCGATGTCGCGGTGGGCCAGCAGACGCGCCGCCGCGCTGAGGGTGCCGTCGCCGCCGCCGGCGATGAGCAGGTCGGGTCCGAGGTCCGCGACCTCGGCGAGGGTCGACTCGAGCCGGCCGACCTGCTCCACCGGGTGGTTCGCGAGCAGGTGGAAGCCGGCCGCCGCGAGCAGGGCGCAGGCACGTTCGTACTGGTGGCGGCCGCGCCGGGAGTGGGCGTTGACGACCAGCGCCGCCCGGCGGTCGCGCCGGATGGCCTCGCCCAGCTCCTGTTTCGTCCGCATCAGGCCCCGACCTTATCCGCAGTGGACCGTCGTCGCCGCGAAAAGCACGGGCACGGGCGGTGACCTACGCCCGCGGCGCGTGGCCGAATCCGCGGCGGGCCTGGCAGCGGACTCCCGGGCTGACCGGCTGCCCGTCAGCGCCGTCGCCATCCCCACCGGCGCCGCTCACCCTCGGCCGCCTCCGGCTGTCGCAACTGCACCATGTCGGCCGCCACCCGCAGCTTCGCGACGATCTCCACCCCGGCCGGGCCGAGGAGGTTCGTCAGCTCCGTACCCAGCCGCAGCACCGTCCGGGCCCGGTCGAAGTCGCCGGTGAGCGCCAGGCACTGCGCGTAGACCGCGTACGTGTTGGCCAGCTCCCACATGCTCAGTGGACGGCTCGGGTCGGCGAGGGCCTGGCGCAGCTCCGTGGCCCGGGACGCGGCCAGCGCCGCCTCCCGCGCGTCGTCGCCGGTCGGGTCGCCGGTGAGTGCCCGGTGCACCAGCGCGTTCGCGTGGTTGTGGTAGGCGGTGCCCATCGCCTCCCGGGTCTTCGGCCCCGCCCCGGGCGGCGGGCCGGCCGTCTGCAGGCCCACCTCCAGCGCCCGACCGATGAGGGCGAGGCGGGTCGCGGGCTGGCCGGCGGCGAAGGCGGCCTCCCCGAGATCCAGCATGGCGACGATCAGTTCGGCGAGGGCCTCGTCCCGGCGCGGGCCGGTCGCACTCGGCTCCTCGGTCTTCACCGCGTCGTGCACCTCGGCGAAGACGACGACGGCCTCCTGGCCGAGGGTGGTGCTCGCGGTCAGGTCGCCCCGGGCGGCGGCCAGCATGCCACGCCGCCAGAGCGCCCGGGCCAGCTGCTGTTGATTCCGGCGGTCGCCCGGCCCGGAGGTCTGCGGCGCGGCCCGGTAGGCGTCGATCACCTCGCCCCATACCCGATCCGCCTCGGCCCAGGTGTGCTGCTGCCGTGACAGCGTCCGCGCCCGCTCGAACAACGAGGTCGACTCGTCCGGCTTCATGGCCCGCACCCGCCCTTTCGCCGTCACGTCCACGGCTCGATCGCGAACGACAGGCGTCGATTGTAGGGCCGCGTCGCCGGATCCCGTGGGACGCGATGCCGTCGCGAACCCGAGTCGAGCGGGCCGGGAGGGGTCGTCCTCCGCGTCGCCCGCGTGCGAGCATGTCCCGGATGCCCACCTTCGACAGCGCGGACGGTACCCGGCTCGCCTACCGCCGCACCGGCTCCGGTGACCCCCTGATCTGCCTTCCCGGTGGCCCGATGATGGCGTCGGCCTACCTCGGCGACCTGGGTGGCCTGGGCGGGCAACGCTCGTTGGTGCTGCTGGATCTGCGTGGCACGGGGCGATCCGCCGTGCCGGCGGACCCCGCGACGTACCGGTGTGACCGGCAGGTCGAGGACGTCGAGTCGCTGCGACATCACCTCGGACTCGACCGGATCGACCTGGCCGCGCACTCGGCCGGCGCCGCGGTGGCCCTGCACTACGCCGCCCGGCATCCCGAGCGGGTCGGCCGGCTCATGCTGCTCAATCCCAGTCCGCGCGTCGTCGCGGTGACCGTCGACGACGCCGACCGGCGGGCGGTCGCCGAACAGCGCTCGGCCGAACCGTGGTTCCCGGCGGCCTTCGCCGCGTTCGCGCGGATCTGGTCGGGTCAGCCCGCCGATGCGGACTGGGCCGCGATCCAGCCCTTCCTCTGGGGGCGGTGGGACGACGCGAGCCGGGAGCGTGCCGAGCGGGAGGCGACCGAGCGCAACGCGGAGGCGGCGGCCGCCTACTACGCCGACGGTGGTCCCGACCCGGGGCGTCTCCGGTCCGCCCTCGCCGAGCTGCCGGTGCCAGTCCTGCTGGTCGCCGGCGAGTACGACGTGGCGCTGCCTCCGCAACGCGCGGTCGAGTACGCCGCTCTCTTCGGCGAGGCCGAGGCGGTGGTGCAGCCCGGTGGCGGGCACCAGCCGTGGGTGGACGACCCGCGACGCTTCCTCGCATCCGTGGCGGCTTTCCTGCGCTGACGGTCCGGCCGACGGCGCCACGGCTCGCGGGCCGGCGGGTCCCCGGGCGGCGGCACGGCCTCGTCGTTCCCGCCATCACCGCCGGTCACCGACCGTACGCTGCCGGTGGAGGTGTGCGGATGGCGCGGACGCAGCGGGTGGCCGTACTCGGGCTGGGTGGCATGGGTCGGCTGATGGCCGCCCGGATCCTCCACGCCGGCCTGGGCACGGTCGTCTGGAACCGTAACCCGGAGCCGGCGCGGCGACTCGGTGAGCAGGGCGCGGAGGTCGCCGACAGCCCGCCGGACGCGGTACGCGGCGCGGACATCGTGATCACGATGGTCACCGACGCGGAGGCCGTACTCTCCATCGCCACCGATCGGGGCATGCTCGCGGCGATGCGCGACGGCGCGATCTGGGCGCAGATGAGCACGATCGGGGTCGCGGGGACCGAACGGGTCGCCGCGCTGGTGGCCGAGCGACGCCCCGGGGTCGTCCTGCTGGACGCGCCCGTGTCCGGCAGCCGGGGCCCGGCCGAGCAGGGGAAGCTGGCCGTGCTCGCCTCCGGCCCGGAGGAGGTCCGGGACCGGATCGCCCCGGTCTTCGACGCGGTGGGGCAGCGTACGGTCTGGCTCGGGCCGGTCGGCGCCGGTTCCCGGATGAAGCTGGTCACCAACCTGCTGCTCGCCTTCGTCAACGAGGGCATCGCCGAGTCCCTCACGCTCGGCCGGGCGCTCGGGCTGGACGTGCCGGCGATGCTCGACGCGCTACGCGGTAGCCCCCTCGTCGCCCCGTGGGCGAGCGAGAAGCTGGAGCGGATCGGCCGGGACGACTACTCGCCGCAGTACCCGCTCCGGCTGGCGCTCAAGGACGTCCGGCTCGCGTTGGCCGACGTCGACGACGCGGCGCGCTTCACCGTGACCGAGTGCCTCGCCGCCTGGTGGCAGCAGGTGGTGGAGCAGGGGCTCGGCGACGAGGACCTGACGGTGGTCACCCGCGCGATCGGGCGCTGAACCGGCGCCGGCAACCCTCCGTCGCCCCGCTTGGTCGAGGTATTCGAACCGATTTCAGGCGGTAGGTCAGATCCGTAGGGTTAAGGTGATTTTGCGCAGGTTCCAAGCGGCCCGTTGTCCCTGGCCCTACCCGCAGCAGCACCCGCGGCGGGGGCCACCGCAGACCGTGACGTGCGGTGGACGAGCGTCGCAGCACGACCCACGCCGACGGCCACCCCGTCGGCCGGTGCGCCAGACGGTGTCGCCGCGGAGTCGCGTGCCCGGACGGAGAGATGATGTCCCTGCTTGACGATGTCAACGAGCCCGCAGACCTCGACCGGCTCACCGGCGACCAGCTCCGGCTGCTCGCGACCGAGATCCGGGCGTTCCTCGTGGACGCGGTCTGCCGGCGGGGCGGTCACCTCGGACCGAACCTCGGCGTGGTCGAGCTGACCCTCGCCCTGCACCGGGTCTTCCGCTCCCCGCGCGACCGGATCATCTTCGACACCGGACACCAGTCCTACGTCCACAAGCTGGTCACCGGCCGGCGGGACCGCTTCACCGGACTGCGTGGTCGCGGCGGCCTCTCCGGCTACCCCCGGCGCGCCGAATCGCCGCACGACCTGGTGGAGAACTCCCACGCCTCGACCGCCCTCTCGTACGCCGAGGGGCTGTCCCGCGCGTACGCCCTCGACCGCACCGACCGCGCCGTGGTGGCGGTCATCGGCGACGGGGCCCTCACCGGCGGACTCGCCTGGGAGGCGCTGAACAACCTCGCCACGTCACCCGGGCGCGTGGTGGTCGTCCTCAACGACAACGGCCGCTCGTACGCCCCGACCGTGGGCGGCCTCGCTGACCACCTCGCCGGGCGCCACGGCGGCGAGGCCGGGCCGGGCCTGTTCGAGGCGCTCGGTCTCGCCTACCTCGGCCCGGTCGACGGCCACGACGTGCACCAGATCGAAGCCGCCCTGCAGAAGGCCCGCGCCGCCGACCGCTCCGTCGTGGTCCACTGCGTCACCCGCAAGGGGTACGGGCACCGGCCCAGCGAGACCGACCAGGCCGACCGCCTGCACTCCGTCGGCGTGATCGACCCGCTCACCGGCCGGCCGGCGAGCGCGCCGAGCCGCACCTGGACCGACGCCCTCTCCGACGAACTCGTCGCCATCGGCGCGAACACCCCCGACGTGGTCGCTGTCTCCGCGGCGATGCTCGGCCCCACCGGCCTGGCCGCGTTCGCCGAGCGCTACCCCGACCGGACCGTCGACGTCGGCATCGCCGAGCAGCACGCCGTCACCTCGGCGGCCGGACTCGCCTTCGGCGGCAAGCACCCCGTCGTGGCGATCTACGCCACCTTCCTCAACCGGGCGGTCGACCAGGTCCTGCTCGACGTGGCCCTGCACCGGCTGCCGGTCACCCTGCTGCTCGACCGGGCCGGCATCACCGGCCCGGACGGACCCAGCCACCACGGCATGTGGGACCTCGCGCTGCTCGGCGCCGTACCAGGGCTGCGGGTGGCCGCTCCCCGCGACGAGACGACGCTGCGCGAGGAGCTGCGGGAGGCGGTCGCCCACCAGGACGGACCGACCGTGCTGCGCTTCCCCAAGGCCCGCGTCGACGACGAGATCCCCGCGCTCTACCGCAGCGGCGGAGTCGACGTGTTGCGCACCGCGACCGCCGCGCCCGTCCTGCTGGTCGCCGTGGGCGCCATGGCCGCACAGACCCTGCGCGCCGCCGACCTGCTCGCCGAGGCGGGCGTCGAGTGCACGGTGGTGGACCCCCGCTGGGTCCGGCCGGTGAACCCGGCGCTGACCACCCTCGCCGACGACCACGCCCTGGTCGTCACCGTCGAGGACGGCATCCGGGACGGCGGCGTCGGCAGCTCCGTCGCGCTCGCCCTCGCCGACGCGGGTGTCGGCGCCCCGGTACGGGCCCTCGGCCTGCCGACCTCCTTCGTCCCGCACGGCGAACGAGCCGGTCTGCTCGCCGAGCACGGCCTCGACCCCTCCGGCATCTGCGCCGCAGTCCTGCACCAGGTCTCGACCCTCCCCGCCGGCCTCGACCCGCGGGTGCGGGACCGGGCCCACTCACCCGTCACCGCGCTGCACGGATGAACCGCCACCGCCGGATGCCCGCCCGAGAGAGAGGAGACCAGGGATGAGTCAGCAGGTCGTCGTGCCCGCCGTGCACCGGCTCGCCCAGGCTCGGGCGGAGGAGAACTTCCCGGTCGCGCTGCGGGTGCTGCCGCAGCGGCACCGCCGCCACCTGCTGGCCGTCTACGGGTACGCCCGCCACGTCGACGACCTCGGCGACGAGCCGCAGGCGCCGGGGGTCGACCCGACGGCCGAACTGGACCGGATCGAGGCGGAGCTGCGCGCGCTGGACGCCGGCCGGTCGGTGAGCCACCCGGTGGTACGCGCCCTCGCCCCCACCGTCACCGGATGCCGGCTGCCCGTCGACGCGCTGATCCGGCTCGTCGAGGCCAACCGGGTCGACCAGCGAGTCACCCGGTACGCGACGTTCGCGCAGCTCGTCGAGTACTGCACGCTCTCCGCCAACCCCGTGGGCGAGCTGGTGCTGCACGTCTTCGGGCAGGCCGGTCCGGCCCAACGCGAGCTCTCCGACCGGGTGTGCACCGCGCTGCAGATCGCCGAGCACCTCCAGGACGTCGCCGAGGACCACCGGCGCGGCCGCATCTACCTGCCGGGGGAGGACATGGACCGGTTCGGCGTGACCGAGGAGGACCTCGCCCGACCGGCCGCGAACCAGCCGCTCCGCGAGCTGATCGCGTTCGAGGCGGAGCGGGTCCGCGCCTGGCTCGACGCCGGCGCCCCGCTCGTGTCCGCGCTGCACGGCTGGGCCCGCCTCGCCGTCGGCGGGTACCTGGCCGGCGGCCGGGCCACCCTCGACGCGCTCGCGGCGGCCGACCACGACCCGCTGCGCGACGCCGTCCGCCCCCACCGCCGGCGGGTGCTGCGCCGCTGGCTGGCCGCCACCGTTCGGAGCGCCGGATGACCGCGACGACCAGCGCCGTCGAGACCGCGTACCGCCGCTGCGAGGAGATCACCCGCAGCCAGGCGGCCAACTTCGCGTACGGCATCCGGCTGCTGCCCCCGGTGAAGCGCCGAGCCCTCTCCGCGATCTACGCCGCCGCCCGGCGCGTCGACGACCTCGGCGACGGTGACCTGCCCCGGGACGAGAAGCTCTACCAGCTGGCGGAGACCCGCGCCGCCCTGCGCCGGCTGCCCACCGACCGCGGCGGTGACCCGGTGCTCACCGCGCTCGGGCACGCCGCGACCCGCATGCCGATCCCGCTCGCCGCCTTCGACGAGCTGATCGACGGGTGCGTGGCGGACGTCGTCGGCCGCCGGTACGACACCTTCGACGGTCTCGTCTGGTACTGCCGCTGCGTGGCCGGCTCGATCGGCCGGCTCTCCCTCGGCGTGTTCGGCGCCGCCGAGGGAGAACCGGCGGCCACGCTGGCCGACTCGCTCGGTGTCGCCCTGCAGCTGACCAACATCCTGCGCGACCTGGTCGAGGACCGCGCCGACGGGCGGATCTACCTGCCCGCCGAGGACCTGCGCCGGTTCGGCTGCACCCTGGAGCTGGGCGGTACCGGGTTCACCGACCCGCCCGAGCGACTGGCGGAGCTGGTCCGCTTCGAGGCGGCCCGGGCCGCCCGCTGGTACGACGACGGACTGCGGCTGCTGCCGCTGCTCGATCGGCGCAGCGCCGCCTGCACCGCGGCCATGGCCGGCATCTACCGCCGGCTGCTCGCCCGGATCGCCGCCGACCCGCTCGCGGTCACCCGCACCCGGGTGTCGCTGCCCGGCCGGGAGAAGGCCTGGGTGGCAGCACGCGCACTCGTCGGGCGTGGCGCATGACCGGGCCGCTCGGAACGCCGCCGGAGAGCGGCGGGGTGTGCGTCGTCGGTGGCGGGCTGGCCGGGATCACCGCGGCGATCCGCCTCGCCGACCTCGGCCTGCCGGTGACCCTGCTGGAGAGCCGCGCCGACCTCGGCGGCGCCACCTACTCGTTCCGCCGCGACGGGCTGACCGTCGACACCGGGCAGCACGTCTTCCTGCGCTGCTACCGCGCCTACCGCGACCTGCTGGACCGTCTCGGCACCGCCGCCGGCACCGAGCTGCAGCGCCGGTTCGAGGTGCCGGTGCTGCTGCCGGGACGCCCGCCGTACCTGCTGGCCCGGCGTAACCTGCCCGCGCCCGCGCACCTGCTGCCCGCCCTGGCCGGCTACCGCCTGCTGAACCCCGCCGAGCGGCTCGCCGCCGTACGGGCCGCCGTCGCGCTGCGCCGGGTCGACCCGGACTCGCCGGCCACCGATCTGCGGAGCTTCGGCGACTGGCTCGCCGACCACGGCCAGACGCCCCGCCTGGTGCGCCGGCTCTGGGATCTGATCACGGTGGCCGCCCTCAACGTGCCCAGCACGCAGGCGTCGCTGGCGCTGGCCGCCCAGGTCTTCCGCACCGGCCTGCTGGAGACCGCCGACGCCGGGGACATCGGCCGTCCCCTGGTCCCCCTGACCGAGCTGCACTCCGCCGCCGCCCGACGGGTCCTGGAGCGGCTCGGCGCCCGGGTGCGCCTGCGATCCCGGGTGAGGTGGATCCACCCGGAGCCGGCCGGGTTCCGGGTCGGCGTGGACGGCGGCGAGCTCGCCGCCGACGGCGTCGTGCTCGCCGTGCCGCACCACGTCGCGTCCGCGCTGGTCCCGCCGGCCGCCGCGCCGGCCGCCGCCGAGTGGAACCGCCTCGGCGCCGCGCCCATCGTCAACGTGCACCTGCGCTACGCGCACCGGGTGACCCGGCTGACCATGGCCGCCGCCGTCGAGTCACCGGCACAGTGGATCTTCGACCGGTCGAGCCCGGACGCCGGCGACGAGCAGCACCTCGTGGTCTCGCTCTCGGCCGCCGACGCCGAGATCGACCGCCCGGCCGCCGAGCTGGTGGCCGCCCAACGCGAGGCGCTCGCCGAGCTCCTCCCCGCCGCGCGGCGCACCCCGGTACGCGACGCGTTCGTCACCCGGGAACCGCGAGCCACCTTCCGGCAGACCCCCGGCACCCGCGCGTACCGACCGGCGGCGGGCACCCGCCTGCCCGGACTGGTGCTGGCGGGCGCATGGACCGACACCGGATGGCCGGACACGATGGAGGGCGCGGTGCGCAGCGGCGAGACGGCCGCCGACATCCTCGCCCGACAGCTCGCGTCCCGGCCCCGACACCACACGGAGGCCGCACGATGACCGTTGTACGCAGCCGCAGCACCGACCAGATCCAGACGTACGTGGAGCCGGCCATCCGGGCGTTGCTGGACCGTCTGGACCCGGGCAGCCGGCTGGTGGCCGGCTACCAGCTGGGCTACTGGGACGCCGACGGGTCGCCGGGGGCCAGCCAGGGCAAGGGCCTGCGTCCGGCGCTGGCGCTGCTGTCGGCGCGGGCGGCGGGGGCCGCCCCGGAGGCGGGGGTGCCGGCCGCCGCGGCCGTCGAGCTCGCGCACAACTTCTCGCTGCTGCACGACGACGTGATGGACGGCGACACCGAACGCCGCCACCGGCCCACCGCGTGGACGGTCTTCGGCGTCGGCCCGGCGATCCTCGCCGGGGACGCGCTCGTCGGGCTGGCGTACGAGGCGCTCATCGAGGTGCCCGGCGGCGAGCCCGCCGCGCGGCGGCTCGCCCAGGACGTCCGCGCGTTGATCGCCGGGCAGATGGCCGACCTCAGCTTCGAACGGCGCGACGACGTCACCCTCGACGAGTGCCTGACCATGGTCGGTGACAAGACGGCCTCCCTGCTGGCCGGCTCGTGCGCGCTCGGGGCGCTGCTCTGCGGCGGCCCGACCGTACTGGTCGACGGGCTGTCCCGCTTCGGCTTCCACCTCGGCCTCGCCTTCCAGCTCGTGGACGACGTGCTCGGCATCTGGGGCGACCCGCGGCGCACCGGCAAGCCGGTCGGCTCGGACCTGCGCGCCCGCAAGCGCAGCGTTCCGGTCGTCCGGGCGCTGGCCGGCGGCGACCCCGCCGGGCTCGCCCTCGCCGACCTGTACCGCTCGCCGGCGGCGCTCACCGACGAGGACGTCGCCCGGGCGACCGAGCTGATCGAGGCGACCGGCGCCCGCGAGTGGACGCAGCAGCGGGCCTGGCAGGAGACCGAGGCGGCCCGGGCCGAGCTGGACGCCCTGCCGCTGCCGGAGGACGTACGGGCCGAGCTCACCGACGTGGCCGACTTCATCACCGGACGGGACCACTGATGACCGAGCTGCTCTCCGCGAAGACCACCACCGTCGATCCCGGGCCACCCGCCGGCCCCGATCCGCTCGACAGCGCCCGGGAGGCGCTGCACCGCGCCCGGGAACACCTGCTCGGACTCCAGGACGACGCGGGCTGGTGGAAGGGCGAGCTCGCCACCAACGTCACGATGGACGCCGAGGATCTGCTGCTGCGGCAGTTCCTCGGCATCCGTACCGCGGAGCAGACCGAGGAGACGGCCCGCTGGATCCGTTCCCAGCAGCTCCCCGACGGCTCCTGGGCGACCTTCCACGGCGGTCCGGGGGACCTCTCCACCACCATCGAGGCGTACGTGGCGCTGCGCCTGGCGGGCGACACGGTGGAGGCGCCGCACATGACGGCCGCCGCCGCGTTCGTCCGGGCACACGGCGGCCTGGCGGCCAGCCGCGTCTTCACCCGCTTCTGGCTCGCCATGTTCGGTCACTGGCCGTGGTCGCGGCTGCCGGCCGTCCCACCCGAGCTGGTGCTGCTGCCGTCCTGGGTGCCGTTCAACGTCTACGACTTCGCCTGCTGGGCCCGGCAGACGATCGTGCCGCTCTCCATCGTCCGGGCCCTCCGTCCGGTGCGCTCGCTCGGCTTCGGCGTCGACGAGCTGCGCACCTCGGACCGGCCGCCGCGTCCGCCGCGGCTCACCTCCCGTCCCGGGCTGCTGCACCGGCTCGACCGGCTCGCCGGCTCCTACGAGCGGATCGCCCGCGGGCCGGTGCGCCGGCACGCCCTGCGCCGGGCCGCCGAGTGGATCGTCGCCCGGCAGGAGGCCGACGGCTCGTGGGGCGGCATCCAACCACCCTGGGTCTACTCGCTGATGGCGCTGCACCTGCTCGGCTACCCGCTGGACCACCCGGTGCTGCGCGCCGGGCTGGAGGGTCTGGAGCGGTTCACCGTCCGCACCCGCACCCCGGACGGGCCGATGCGCTGGCTGGAGGCCTGCCAGTCGCCGGTGTGGGACACCGCGCTCGCCGTCACGGCACTGGCCGACGCCGGACTGCCCGCCGGGCATCCCGCGCTCGAACGGGCCGGCCGGTGGCTGCTCGACGAGGAGGTCCGGGTCCGCGGCGACTGGGCGGTGCGCCGGCCGAACACCCCGCCCGGCGGCTGGGCCTTCGAGTTCGACAACGACGGGTACGCCGACACCGACGACACCGCCGAAGTGATCATCGCGCTGCGGCGCGCCGGCGTACCGGCCGACGCCGCCGTGCTGCGCGCCACCCGGTGGATGCTCGGCATGCAGTGCCGCGACGGGGGCTGGGCCGCGTTCGACGCCGACAACACCCGCGCGATCCTCGCCGACCTGCCGTTCTGCGACTTCGGTGAGGTCATCGACCCGCCCAGCGCGGACGTGACCGCGCACGTCGTCGAAGCGCTCGTTGCCGAGAACTACGCCGGCACGATGCCGGTACGCCGGGGCGTGCACTGGTTGCTGCGCGCCCAGGAGCCGGACGGCTCCTGGTTCGGGCGGTGGGGCGCCAACCATGTCTACGGCACCGGCGCGGTGGTGCCCGCCCTGGTGGCCGCCGGGGTCCCGCGCCGCCACCCGGCGATCCGCCGAGCGGTGGAGTGGCTGCTCGCGCACCAGGGCGCCGACGGCGGCTGGGGTGAGGACCTGCGCTCCTACCGGGACCCGTCCTGGATCGGTCGGGGCGAGTCCACCGCGTCGCAGACCGCCTGGGCGCTGCTCGCGTTGCACGCCGCCGGCCACGGCACCGGCGAGCCGGCGCTGCGGGCGGTGCGCTGGCTGGTCGAGACGCAGCGCCCCGACGGCGGCTGGGACGAGCCGCAGTACACCGGCACCGGCTTCCCCGGCGACTTCTACATCAACTACGGGCTGTACCGGCTGGTCTTCCCGATCAGTGCGCTCGGCCGGATCCTGGACGCCCGGCACGGCGCTCTCGAGGCCACGGTGACCCGGTGATCCGCCCAAGCGTCCCGGACGCTCCCGCGTGGACGCTCTACGCGCCCATGCGGCCGGAGCTGTCGGCGCTGCGGCGCGGGCTGGGTGACCGCGACCCGCTCGACCGGCTCACGCTCCGCCGCACCGGCATCGGGCCGCGCCGCGCCCGGTCCGTCGCGGCCCGCCGTCCCGCCGGGACGGCCCCGGTGGCGGTCGCCGGGATCGGCGGGGCGCTCGCCCCGGACCTCGCCACCGGCGACGTGGTGGTGGCCGACGTGGTACGCGCCGACCCGCTGGCCCCCGACGCCCCGGCGGGGGAGGTGCGGATGCCCGGCGCGGATTTGCTCGCCACCGCGCTGCGCCGGCACGGGCTGCGGGTGCACGTCGGACCGGTGGTCAGCACCGACCGGCTGGTCGACGGGGCCTCCCGGGAACGGCTGGCCGCGACCGGCGCGCTCGTCGCCGACCTCGAGTCGGCGTGGCTGCTGGCCGGCTGCGCCGGCCGCCCGACGGCCTGCGTGCGGGTCGTCGCGGACACCGCGGCCGGCTCGCTCTACCGCCCGGCGGTGCTGCGTCAGGTCCGGGCCGCGCTGCGGGTGCTGCCCGTGGTGGCGACCGGGCTCACCGAGTGGGCCGTGGCCGCGGGCAGCATGCACGAGCTGCTGCTGGCCTCGCCCCGGTCGTTCTGCGCCGGGGTGGAGCGTGCGATCGCCGTGGTGGAGCAGGCGCTGCGCCGGCACGGCCCACCCGTCTACGTCCGTAAGCAGATCGTGCACAACGCCCGGGTGGTGGCCGACCTGCGCGCCCAAGGGGCGATCTTCGTCGAGGAGCTCGACGAGGTGCCCGACGGCGCGCTCACCGTCTTCTCCGCGCACGGCGTGGCGCCCGCCGTACGGCAGGAGGCCGCCGACCGGCGGCTGCCGGTCATCGACGCGACGTGCCCGCTGGTGACCAAGGTGCACGCCGAGGCGCGCCGGTTCGCCGGGCGCGGCGACACGGTGCTGCTGATCGGGCACGACGGCCACGAGGAGACCGACGGCACGCTGGGGGAGGCGCCCGACCGGATCCGCCTGGTGCCGGATCCGGCCGCGGCGGAGACGGTGCAGGTCGACGACCCGGAGCGGGTGTCCTACCTGGTCCAGACCACGCTCGCGGTGGACGAGGCGGCGGGCATCATCGACGCGCTGCGGCAGCGCTTCCCGGCCCTCGTCGGCCCCGGTTCCGACGACATCTGCTACGCCACCACGAACCGGCAACAGGCCATCACCGCCGTCGCGGCCCGGGCCGACCTGGTGCTGGTCATCGGCTCGGCGAACTCCTCGAATTCCCGCCGCCTGGTGGAGGTCGCCGAACGCGCCGGCGCTCGGGCCCACCTGGTGGACGACGTGGGCGACATCGACCTGCGCTGGCTCGCCGGCGCGCGGACCGTCGGCGTCACGGCCGGCGCGTCCGCGCCGCCCGGACTGGTCGACGAGGTCGTCGCCGCGCTCACCGCGCTCGGAGCGAGGGAGGTGAGCGAACACACCGCAGCCGTGGAGGACGTGGTTTTCACCCTGCCGAAGGAGGTACGCCAGCCGTGAGTATGCCGTTGCGTCAGAGCCTGCGTATCGCGCGATACCTGGCCGAACAGAAGATTCGCCGGCGCAAGCGGTTCCCGTTGCTGTTGGAACTGGAGCCGTTGTTCGCCTGCAACCTGAAGTGCGCGGGCTGCGGCAAGATCCAGCAGCCGGCGAGCCTGCTCAAGCGCCGGATGCCGGTGGAGCAGGCGCTCGCCGCGGTGGAGGAGTGCGGTGCGCCGATGATCTCCATCGCCGGCGGGGAGCCGCTCATGCACCCGGAGATCGACAAGCTGGTCGCCGAGCTGGTGCGCCGGAAGAAGTTCGTCTTCCTCTGCACCAACGCGATGCTGCTGCCCAAGAAGATCGACAAGTTCACGCCGTCGCCCTACTTCGCGTTCACCGTGCACATCGACGGGCTGCGCGAACGGCACGACGCGGCGGTCTGCAAGGACGGCGTCTTCGACGTCGCCGTGGAAGCCGTCCGCGACGCCAAACGCCGTGGTTTCCGGGTCACCACCAACACCACCGTCTTCAACACCGACACGCCGCAGACCGTCATCGAGGTGCTCGACTACCTCAACGACGACCTGAAGGTCGACGAGATGATGCTCGCCCCGGCGTACGCGTACGAGAAGGCGCCCGACCAGGAGCACTTCCTGGGCGTCACGGAGACCCGCGAACTGTTCCGCAAGGCGTTCTCCGGTGGCCGTCGGGCGAGGTGGCGACTCAACCACTCGCCGCTCTTCCTGGACTTCCTGGAGGGCAAGGTCGACTTCCCGTGCACCGCGTGGGCCATCCCGTCGTACTCGCTGCTGGGCTGGCAACGGCCCTGCTACCTGCTCTCGGACGGGTACGCCGAAAGCTACAAGGAGCTGCTGGATTCGACCGACTGGGACAGCTACGGCCGGGGCCGCGACTCGCGCTGCGCCAACTGCATGGCGCACTGCGGGTACGAGCCGACGGCCGTGCTGGCCACCATGTCCTCGCTGCGCCAGTCGATCCGGGCGGTCCGGTCGACCACCTGAGCCGGCGTCGCCGCGACGGGTCCGGCAGGGACCGCCTCCCGCTCGCGGCGACGCGGGCAGGTCGGCGGCTCAGCCGAACCGGGTCGCGAGGCGGCGGTACAGCGCCGGCAGCAGTCCGCGTACCGCCACGGGCAGGCGCAGCCAGCCGGGCACGTAGACCTCGGCCCGGTCCTTGGCGATCGCCTCGGTGAGGGCGGCGGCGACCCGGTCCGGCGGCAGCGGGCGTGGCCGGCGCCGCCGGTACGGCTGTCCCCGGCGTACGAAGAACGGGGTGTCCACCACCCCGGGGACCACCGTGCTCACCGCCACCCGGCGGCAGGCGAGCTCCATCCGCAGGCTCTGCGCGAAGGCGTCGAGCCCGGCCTTGGTGGCCGCGTAGACGGCTTCCCCGTTCACGCCGAGCCGGCCGGCGATCGAGCCGACGAAGACCAGGTGGCCGCCGCGGTGACACATACCGGGCAGCAGCGCCCGGGTCAGCTCCATCGGCGCGCGCAGGTTCACCGCGAGAAGCTCGTCGGCGAGCGAGTCGGCCATCCCGTTGAACGGCCCGGCCCAGCCGACGCCGGCGTTGTTGACCAGGACGTCCACCCGGGTGTAGCGGGCCAGGGCTCGCTCGGCCAGCTCACGCCCGGCGTTCGGGCGGCTCAGATCGGCGACGAGGGTGGTGGCGCCGGTCTCCGCGGCGAGCCGGTCCAGCCGGTCCGGGTCACGGCCGGCCGCGACGACGTGACTCCCGGCGTTGGCGAGCTGACGTACCACCGCCGACCCGATCCCCGACGATGCGCCGGTGACCAGCACCACCGCGCCGTTCAGGCGCATCGCGGCACTCCGGGCGGGACGGCGCCCGACACCGTCCGGTCGGACCTGCCACCGGTCCCCTCGTCGGTTCGGCGTGTCTCGCGCCAGCCCGGCTCCGCCCCGGAGCCCCCGACGGGGAGCTCGTGCGTCGCCGCGCCGTCGCCGGGCCGGGCGCCGCCGGCCGACCCGGCGTCCGCGGCGGCGAGCAGCTCGGCGAGGCCGCGTCGCAGGGCCGCGACGATGGCGTCGCCGAGATCGGCGAGAGCGGCGTTGAGGATCACCCCGACCTCGAAGCTGGCGCCGCTGCGCAGGACGGCGATGCCGACGTGCACGTCCTCGGCGAGCGCGACGACGGGAGCGGCGGCTCGCACCGGGGCCTCGGCCATCACCCGCAGCGGGAAGGACGTCGGCATGTAGGAGACGACCACGTTGAGGCGACGGCTGGTGTAGAACCGCCGGGCCAGAGCCGCGTGCACCGGCGCGGGCAGTGCGCCCATCATCCGCATCACCATGCCCGCCGCCTCGGCTTCGCCGCTGCTCAGCGCGGCGCGCAGGGTCCGGCGTACCACGGCGACCCGGTCCGGCGGCGGCATCGGCCGCGACGGGAGGTCGAGGCTGACCGCCCCGGTCCAGTTGCCCTGGGTGGGCGCGCGACGCCGCGCGTCGCGGGAGACGGCGAACATCACCCGCAGCCGGGGCGGCACCGGAGCCGGGTGCGCCGCTCCCAGCGCACCGGCGGCGAGCGCGAGCATGAGTTCGCTCGGGTGGGCGCCGCAGGCCCGGGCGGCCTTCAGCACGTCGGCGGCGGGCAGGCTCATGTTGATGAGGCGCCGTCGCGGCGAGTCGATCCGGCGGTTCAGCGGGGTACGCGGCGCGGCCCCCTGGGTGGCGAGCCGGGCCAGGCCGCGGGCGGTACGCCCGAGGCGGCGTGCGGCCTCCCGCGCCTGGTCGAACCCGGCCGAAGCCTGCCGGCCGCCGGCGATCCGGGGCGTGGCGGGCGGGGCGTTGCGGCGGGCGCGGCTCGGTGCCGCCTCCATCGTGTCCAGCAGCCGACGCACCACGGCGATCACGGAGATACCGTCGCCGAGGCAGTGGTGCAGCTTGACGGCGAGCCGGGTGTTGCCGTCCGGCAGGCCGCTGACCAGCAGCATCCGCCAGGGCGGCCGGTCGGTGGGCAGCGGCTCGGACCAGAAGTGGTCCACGGCCGCCTGGCCGTCGTCGCCGGGTGCCACGTGGACCTCGTCGAGGTGCGCGGCCGGGTCGACGAACCGGTCGATCACCCAGCCGGGGCGGCGCCACCGGCCCCGCTCCACCGGGCGGCGGCGCAGGGTGGGAATCGCCGGCAGCCGCCGGGCCACCAACGCGGTCAGCTGTTCCCGGGTGACGGGCCGGCCCTCGGCGCGGGGCCCCAGTTCCAGCACCGTCCCGATCTGCTGGGCCTCGGTGGCGGTCTGGACGTGCAGGAAGAAGGCGTCCTGCGGTCGGAGGGGCCAACTCGGCAGCCGTCCGCGGGCCGGGCGGCCCTCCCGAGCACGCGAGCCGGCGCCGTCCGGCCCGGGCCGGCGCGCGTCCCGCGCGGAGCGGCCGCCACCGGCCGGCGCGATCCCCCCGGCCGGGGCGACCTCGTCCGTGCCTTCGCCGACGAGG
Organism: Micromonospora sp. 15K316; assembly: GCF_004348525.1. Classification (GTDB taxonomy): domain Bacteria; phylum Actinomycetota; class Actinomycetes; order Mycobacteriales; family Micromonosporaceae; genus Micromonospora. The sequence goes on from NZ_SMKG01000050.1 coordinate 24,767, forward strand.
ACGAACTCACCGTCGAGACCCGTGGCGGGGCCGGGCAGCGGACCCGGTGACCCGGCGACCGCGGGCAGGCCGAGGTCCGGCAGCCGGCCGTCGGGCGGCACCTCGACCGGGCGCGGCGGCTGGCGGAGCCGGGTGCGAACTCCGGCGACGAGCGTCTGCGGGGTGTGCGCGGTCTCCGCGAGCCCGGCGGCGGCCATCAGCGCCGCGTTCGCGGCCCCGTGCGCCGCGATCGGCCGGTACATCACGATCGGGGTTCCGGTGGCCAACGCCTCGAGCGCGGTGGCCCCACCGGCGTTGGTCACCAGCAGCCGGGCGGCCTGCAACAACGTCGGCATGTCGTCGACCCAGCGCCGCACCACCAGCCGCCCCGCCGGGACGTTCAACGCCTCGAGCCGGGTGGCCAGCCGCTCGTTGCGCCCGCAGACCGCGACCACCTGGATCGGGTCACCGATACCGACCAGCGCCTGGATGGCCTCCTCGACCGCGCCGAAGCCGTACGACCCGCAGGCCACCACGACCGCGGCCCGGTCCGGATCCAGGTCGCAGCGCCGGGCGGCCTCCGTCCGGTCGCCGGGGCGGAACGAGTCGAGCACCGGTGGCGCGCAGACCCCCAACGTGGTGCCCGACGCGGCCACGGCGGCGAAGGGCACCGCGGCCCGGTGCACCACCAGGTTCAGGTCGAGCTCGGGGTAGACCCAGAAGGGGTGGGGCGCGAAGTCGGAGATCCAGGCGCCGACCGGGACGCCGAGCCCGCGGTGGCGACGCAGCCACGCCAGCCCGGCGCTGCCCAGCGGGTACGTGGAGACGATCAGGTCCGGGTCGAAGGCGTCGACGACCGGGGCGAGCCGGCGCCCGGCCCACGAGCCGGTGAACCGCTTGGCGGTGCCGGCGAACCAGTGGAACCGCCACAGCGAGGCCCAGAAGAATTCGTACAACCAGGGCGTCAGGCCCACATTCGTCACGTAGGTGCGCCGGAAGCTGCGACCCACTCCGGGTCCCATGACGTCGAGGGTGTCCACCCAGCTGACCCGGCTGCCCGGCCAGATCGCCTGGATCCGCTCCTCCAGCGCCCGCCCGGTGGCGTCGTGCCCGCCGCCGATGTCGGCCGAGACGACCAGGACGCGGCGGGCGACCGGGCCGGTCGGGGCACTCACCGCGCACCCGCCGGGCTCGGCGTGCGATACCTGCCCGAAGACGGGTATGCGCAGGTACCTTCGCCGGCCACGTCCGGCGCCGTCGAGACCGGGATCGTGACATGGCTCTGGGCTTCCTGCTGGCGATCATCGCCGCGTTGTGCAGTGCCACGGCCGCGATCGTGCAGTCCGTCGGCGCCCGCCGGTTGGCCGCCACCGCGCACGTCGACCCGCGACTGCTGTTCCGGCTGGTGCGCAACGGCCCGTACGCGATAGGTCTGGTGCTGGACGGGGCGTCCTCCCTGCTGACCTTCACCGCCCTGCGGATCCTGCCGGTGTTCGCGGTGCAAGCGGTGGGAGCCGCCAACCTCGGCATGGTGGCGATCATCGCCATGCTCGTGCTGCGGCTGCACCTGACGTTGCGGGACTGGCTGGCGATCCTCGGGGTGATCGCCGGCCTGGTGCTGCTCGTCCTCTCCGCGAAGGCGGGGCCGCCGGGCACGGTGCCCGGCGCGGCCGGCTGGTGGCTGCTCGCCCTGGTGATCCTGCTGGGGGGCGTGGCGTACCTGGGCAGCCCGAAGATGTGCGGTCCCGCGGTGCCCGGCCTGCTGGCCGGGCTCTCGTTCGGGTCGGCGGCGCTCGGCGCGCGCCTGCTCGCGAAGGTCGAGAGCGTCGGCGACGTGGTCGGCAACCCCGCCTCGTACGCCGTGGTGCTCGCCGGCCTGACCGGTGTGCTCCTGTACGCGACGGCGCTGCAACGTGGCTCGGTCACGGTCGCTTCGGCGTCGTCCGTCGTCGGGCAGACGGTGGCGCCGGCGGTGACCGGCTGGCTCCTGCTCGGCGACCGGGTCCGGCCCGGCTTCACGCCGGTGGCGATCCTGGGTTTCGTGCTCGCGGTCGCCGGCGCGGTCGCGTTGGCCCGCCACGCCCAGCCGCAGATCGAGCCGGACGACTGCGGGCCGGAGCAGAGCGAGACGCCCGGTCGCTGACATGTCGGATGCTCCCAGCGGTACGCGGCGGAGAGGCGCGCCAGCGCCCCTTCGGAACAATCATCAGCTTAATCGCCATTTGCATACTCTTAGGGCGATTGCCGGCACTGCGCGAGTAGCCGCCCGGCAGGTGGGAGGTCACCCCCGTTTATCTCCGGAGGCGCCGGGAACCCGCGCCGGGTCACCGTCAGCACCTCGTTCCGCACGAAGCCGAGGCGCCGGACGGGGGAGGCCCGGCCTTCGGCGCTGGTGACGTGGAGCGGACGACCGCCGTAGGGGAGGCACATGTGACCGAACCGGTTGGCGTGCGGTGAACGACACGACGGAGATGCTGGCGGGGGTGCCCATCGCACTGGCCGCCGCCGCGGCCTTCGGCGCCTCGGGCGTGCTCCAGTTCCGCGCCGGGCGGCAGGTGCCGGAGGAGCCGGCCGGACGCCCCACGCTCCTGGTCCACCTGGTCCGTCTGCCCAGTTGGCGCTGGTCGGTGGTGCTCGCGGTGCTGGCGTTCGCCCTCCAGGTCGCCGCCCTGAGCCTGATCCCGCTCATCCTGGTGCAGCCGCTGCTGGTGACCGGCCTCGTCTGGTACGTCCTGCTCTTCGCGGCGTTCCAGCACGACCGCCCCGACCGGACGATCCTGCTCGAGTCCACCCTGTGCCTCTTCGGACTCGCGGCGTTCCTGGTGATCGCCCAGCCGGGCCGGGGCCAGGGGCGCGGGCTGGAGTCGTTCTGGTCGGCACTGCTGCTCGGCGTGGCCGTCGTGGTCTCGATCGGGCTCTGCCTGCTGGCCGCGGTGCGGCTCGAGCGGCGCTGGCGACCGATGCCCCTGGCGATCGCGGCGGGCATCTGTTACGGCGTGACCGCCGGCCTCGTCAGCAGCCTGGCGTTCCACCTCCAGGAGAGCCCGTTGCAGGTGTTCACGCAGTGGCAGGCGTACGCCGTGGCCGTGCTCGGGCCGTTCGGGGTGCTGCTCAGCCAGAACGCCTACCAGGCCGGGCCGCTGGGCGCGCCGGCCCTGGCCGCGATCACCGTCACCGACCCGCTGGTCGCCATCCTCGTCGGGTTGATCTGGCTGGACGAGTCGATCCGGGGCGGCGTGCAGGCCGCCCTGGGTCAGGCGCTCGCGCTCATCGTGGTGATCCTCGCGGTCGTCATGCTGGCCCGGCGCGCGCCACACGTGAAGGGTGGTTAGCCCCGGCGGCGCCAGTGCGTCAGGACTCCCGGCCGGCGTCGTAGGTCGCGCGGGCCGCGAGGACGTCGTCGAGCCGCCCCTCGACCCAGCGGGCCAGCGTCCACACCTGGTCGGCGGCCTCCCGCCCCAGCGGGGTCAGGGAGTAGTCGACCCGGGGTGGGATGACCGGCTGGGCGTCGCGCTGGACGAAGCCGTCGCGCTGGAGGGTCTGGAGGGTCTGCGCGAGCATCTTCTCGCTCACCCCGCCCACCCGGCGGCGCAGTTCGCTGAACCGGTAGGACCGTTCCCGCAACGCGGCCAGGACCAGCACGCCCCATCGGCTGGTGACGTGCTCGAGCACCAGGCGGGAGGGGCAGCCGGCCCGGTTCACGTCCGGCGACGGGTCGGACCCGCGCAGGGTCACTTCCTCGTCCAGCGCGAAACCGGCACTCACGTCCATGCCAGTACCTTACTCGAAGGTGGGTAATTACGAAAACGGCAGTACCGGTCGTAGCGTTGGCGCCGGCCGTTCGGCCGTCACCCATCCGACCTGGAAGAAGAAGAGCGCAATGAGCATCGCCATCACCGGAGCCACCGGACAGCTGGGCCGGTTGGTCATCGAGGAGCTCCTCACCGCCGGCGTGCCGGCGGACCGGATCACCGCCGTGGCCCGCAGCGCCGAGAAGGCGGCCGACCTGGTCGCCCGGGGCGTCCGGCTGCACCTGGGCGACTACGACCGGCCCGAGACGTTCGCGGGCGCGTTCCGGCCCGAGGACCGGGTGCTGTTGATCTCCGCCAGCGACGTCGGCCGGCGTATCGCCCAGCACGCGGCGGTCGTCGACGCCGCAGCCGCGGCCGGTGTCGCCCAGCTGGCGTACGTGGGTGTGTTCGGCGGGCCCAAGGCGGACTTCCTGCTCGCCGGGGAGCACCGGGCGACCGAGGAGCTGATCCTCGCCACCGGCCTGCCCTACACCTTCCTGCGCAACAACTGGTACAGCGACGCCTCGATGTTCACCGGCGACCTGGCCGGCATCATGGCGCGCGGCGCGATCGCCAACAGCGTCCACGCGGAGAGCCGCATCGCCACCGCGCCGCGGGCCGACTACGCCGCCGCCGCGGCCGCCGTCCTGACCTCCGACGCGCACCTGAACACGGCGTACGAGTTGAGCGGTGACACCGCGTGGACGTTCGGGGAGTTCGCGGAGATGATCACCCGCCAGAGCGGCGCCGAGGTCGTGCACACCTACCTTCCGCCGCACGAGCAGAAGGCGATCCTGGCCGCCGCGGGCGTGCCCGACGCGATCGCCGAGATCCTCGTCGACGTGGACGACGCCATCAACCGGGGCGCGCTGGCCGGTACGCCCGGGGACCTGTCCCGGCTGATCGGCCGTCCGACGACGCCGATGACGGAGACGGTCGCGGCGGCGCTGGCCGACCTCGCGTCCTGAACCGGCCCGTCCCGTGTCCGGGGCGGCAGGTACGGCAGCGTCGCCCGGCCGGGTGACGCTCGCGTACCGGGGCGGCCGGGCCGCGCGCCCGACGGGTCCCGGCTCCGCCCGCCCCGCCTCGGCGCCTCCGGCGAGGCCGGCGCTGGCCCGGTCAGCGGGCGGAACGTGTCATGATGATCTCCCATGTCGGGGCGCGCCCATCTCCTACCACCGCACCCTCCACTGTGGTCGTCGGTGTGATTCTCGGCGCTGTCGCGGTTCCGACCCGAGACCCGGGCCGGGCGGCTAGCGTCGGGCGGGTGGCGCGACGCCCCTCCTGCACGACGTTCGGAAAGGTTCGCGGATCGTGACCCAGCTGCCTCCGCCGGCACCGCGGATCGTGCAACTGCTCGCCTCGCCCGTGCACCGGTACGTCGGCCGGCCCGCCGACGGCCCAGCCCCCGCGGCGGAGGGCGAGCTGGTCGAGGAGGTGCGTGTCCGCGCCGGTCTGGGGATCGTCGGTGACCGGTACTTCGGCCGGCCCGCGCACCGGGAGGCGAGCGTGACGCTGATCGCGCAGGAGTCGCTGCCGGCCGGCGCCGATCTGCGGCAGGTCCGCCGCAACGTGCTCACCGCCGGCATCGCGGTCGACGAGCTCGTCGGGGCGGTGCTGGTGCTGGACTCCGGCGCCGGCCCGGTCCGGCTGCGGGTCAACCGGCCGGCCAACCCCTGCGCCTGGATGGACGTGGCGATCGGCCCGGGCGCCTGGAAGGCGTTGCGCCGTCGGGGCGGCGTGCGGTGCACGCCGCTCACCGACGGCGTCCTGCGGGTCGGGCCGGTGCACGTGGCGATCGAGACGCCGCCGGTCAGCGCCCCTGAAGCCCCCTGACGTTGTCGCCGAAGGTCCAGCCCTTGCTGCCGTCCCAGTTCAGCGACCAGGTCATCAGGCCCTTGAGCGCGCCGCCGTAGGTGTTCCACGCCTGGGCCACCGAGGCGGGTGGCAGGTGTCCGCCGCCGGCGCCCGGCTGGGCCGGCAGTCCGGGGACCTGCTTGTCGTACGGGACCCGGATGGTGGTGCCCTGCACGACCAGCCCGGCGTTGAGGCAGTCGGTCTGCTTGGTGAAGCCCTCGACCGTGCCGGCCGGGTAGGAGTCGCCGGAGCAGCCGTACATGCTGCCGTTGTAGTACTGCATGTTCAGCCACCAGAGCCGGCCGTTGTCGGCGTACCGCTTGATGATCGGCAGGTACGCGCCCCAGATCGAGCCGTAGACGACGCTGCCACCGGTCACGTACGCGGTCTCCGGCGCCATCGTCAGGCCGAAGGTGGACGGCATCTGGGCGAGTACCCCGTCGATGATGCGGATCAGGTTCGCCTGGGAGGGGGAGAGCTGGTTGATGTTGCCGCTGCCGGTCAGCCCGGTCTCGATGTCGATGTCGATGCCGTCGAAGTTGTACCGCTTCAGGATCGGCACGATGGTGGCGACGAATCGGTCGGCGACCGTGCTGGAGCTGAGGTCGATGCCGGCGGTGGCGCCGCCGATCGACATCAGGATCGTCTGGCCGGCCGCCTTGGCTTGGCACATCTCGGCGGGCGTCGGCACCTTCACGGTGGCGTCCATGCCGTCCTCCCAGAGCACCGTGCCGTCGGGGAGGATCACCGGGAACGCTGCGTTGATCACGTTGTAGCCGTGGGCGCGGATCCGCGAGTCGGTGATCGGGATCCAGCCCAACGGCGGGTGGACGCCGTTGGCGGCGCCGTCCCAGTTCTCCCAGTAGCCCTGAAGCACCTTGCCGGCCGGCTTCGACTTGACCGGGCAGGTGGCCGTACCCGGCGGGACGGTCGGGGTGGGGG
>NZ_SMKG01000051.1 GCF_004348525.1 Micromonospora sp. 15K316
CCGTCGCGCGCAGCGGCCCGAGCGGCCGCTGCTCGACCGCCGCCTCGCGCAGCAGCGCGGCGAGCCGCTCCCGGGCCGCCTCACGGTTGGCCAGCTGCGCCCGGTGCTCGCTGGCCGTGATGGTCAGCACGCCGTCCACGAGCCGCCCGGCGAGCCGCTCCAGCGCCCGGGCCCGCAACGACTCGGGCAGGCTGGCCGAGCCGGCCAGGTCGAAGCTCAGTTCGACCCGGGTGTCCGCGGTGTTGACGCCCTGCCCGCCCGGCCCGGACGACCGGGAGAAGCGCTCTCGCAGCTCGGCGGCGGGGACTGCCCACCTGTCGGTCACCCGCACGTCGCCATCCACACCTTGAGGCTAACGTCCCGGCCGCTCGCTGGAGGTCGCGGACGGACTCGGCGCCGGCCCGGCCGACTCGTCGTCGTCGGGGGCGACGGCGGCGTACGCGACGGCACCGATGAGCAGCAGGGCGACCACGCCGACCTTCGTGGTGACGCCCCGGATCAGTAGCCAGGCCGTCTTACGCGCGGTCGGCACGGTTTTCTTGACCGTCTGGTAGTCGGCCCAGCCGCGCCGCGCGCGCGTGTACGCCGACCCCACACCACTTCCGATGAGCAGGCCCACCAGCAGGAGGACCGCGATAAGAGGACCTTCCACCCACGCCAGTAATCCATACCCAGCGTAATATTTCCATTGGCCGATGGTCCCGCGCCGGATATCCGACAGTGGGCGCCTTCCCACCAGCGGTAGCGCGCCGACCTCGGTCGACCCGATCGCCGGCAGCGGCGGTTGCGCCGATCGCCCGCGAGACCAGATGTCAGCTGCCGGCGTCGTGGGGTATGTACCAGTCGCCGAGCACCTGTCGCAGTCCGTACAGCACCAGGCTCACGGCGATGGAGGTCGCTACCCCGATGAGCAGGCCGGCGTACCACCGGTCCCGTGTGTCGCGGCCGACCGCGTCCGGTGGTGGTGGCTCGGCGGGCTGCCAGGGGTGTTCACGAGCGAGCCACCAGATCAGTCCGAGGCCGAACGGAACCCCGGTGAGCACCCAGAACCAGAACCATCGCGTGCCTCGGACGGGAGCAGGCCCGAACACCAGCACCGTCAGGATGCCGAGCATGAGCAGCGCCGCCAGGTTTCCCAGCGGAGGTGGGGAGTCCACGCGCTGCCAGCGCCGATCCAGGTCGGCGGACTGCAAGAGCTGGTCGAAGGCGGCGACCTCCGCGTTGGAGTACTGCGTCGCGTCGAAGGAGCCGGGAGAAGCGGGACCGGTGAAGCCACGATCGAACTCGGTGTAGTGCACCCGCCAGTCACCCGTACGCCAGACGAGCAGCGGCCCGGCACGGCCGGTGAGCCACGGCCTCCGGTCCTCCGTCCAGCTCCAGTTGGCGGCGGTGTGCCACCCGGCGGCCCATTGGTAGGACACCATCCGCCGGGCGGAGAGGTCCGCTCGGGCCTGTGCCGTGCTCGCCTGACGGGGCGCCGACCACCAACTCGATGCCGCCCAGCCGATCCAGAGCACGATCAGCACGACCCGCAAGACCTGCCACCACGTGGACCACCGACGGAATCCGTCCTCGTGGATGCCGCGCTGCCGTGCCACGTTCCCCGCCATGGATGGCATGGTGTCAGCACGGCACAGGGCGAGCGAGCCGGCAGGGCGCGCGATCGTGTGCGCGGACGGCGTAGCAGCCGGTCAGCCACCCTTGCCGATGATGGTGTCGGCGGTCTGCTGCACCTGCTCGATCGGGATGGCGAAGCCGATGCCGATCGAGCCGTTGCCGTCGATCGTGGCGATCGCGGTGTTCACGCCGACCACCTCGCCTCGCGCGTTGACCAGCGGGCCGCCCGAGTTGCCCGGATTGATCGAGGCGTCGGTCTGTACCGCGGTGTGCCGGTTCGCACCCAGTCGTACCTGTCGGTCGACGGCGCTCACGATCCCGGCCGTGACGGTGCCGGCCAGACCGAGCGGAGATCCGACCGCGAGCACGGGCTCGCCGACGCGGGTGGTGCCCGGCTTGGCGAGCGGCAACGGTGACAGTCCCGCCGACGGTGGCACCCGGAGCACGGCCAGGTCACTGCTCGGCTCCCGGCCCACCACCTCGGCGGTGTAGCGGCGGCCGTCGGGCAGCTCGACGGTCACCGAACCACCACCTCCCTTGGCCAGGATGTGGTCGTTGGTGATGATGTGCTGCTGGTCGTCGATCGCGAAGCCGGAGCCGCTGGCCCCGCCGCCGGTCCCCGCGCCGCCGGCCAGCACGGAGACCACCCCCGGCACGGTTCGTTCGGCGGCGGTGACCAGCTCCGCCGGCACCGGGGCGGCGGAGGCGGCCGTCTCCCCCGGGGCGCCACCGCGGCTCGCCACCCAACCACCCGCGGCGGCGCCGGAGACGGTGGAGAGGGCGATCACCGCGAACGCGGTCAGCAACCGGCCACGCCAGCGCCGGGCAGCACCGCCGCGTCCCGACGTGTCCGCCTCCCCTCGGGCCCGCCCGTCCGGGTCCAGCTCCGGGGAGACGAACCACGGACCGCGGGGCTCACCGAGTCCGGTCTGTACTGCCATGCGTACTCCTCACGTGATGTCCTGCGGGGACCGGCCCGCCGGCGACCACTCAGGGCAGGCGGGAGAACCAACGCATCGAGCCGGCCGCCGCGCCCATCGCGAACACCAGACCCAGACCGATGAAGCGGGCCGAGACGTCCTGCCGCTCGGTGCGGTAGCCGACCGAGGTGCCGATGTCCTCGTAGACCGCACGCAGTTCGTCGCTGGTGCTGGCCTCGTGGAACATCCCGCCGGTCTCCTGCGCCACCGCCTCGAGGGTCTTCCCGTCCACCGGCACCTGTATCGGGCGGCCGCCCTGGTCGACGAAGCCGCCGGGGGTACCGAACGAGATGGTGTGCACGGGCACCTTCGCGGCGACCGCCTCGACGGCGGCCTCCATCGGGTCCAGACCGGAGGTGTTCGCCCCGTCGGAGAGGAGCACGATCCGGGCCGGTGGGGGCTCCTTCGCCGCCTGGCTGTCCAGCCCCTTCACCGCGCCGAGCGAAGTGTTGATCGCCTCGCCGATCGCGGTCCCCTGCACGCCGGTGATCCCGTCGGCGAGCCGACCGATCCCGTCGTGCAGCGCCTCACGATCGGTACCGGGCGGCACGATGACCGCCGCGCTCCCGGCGAAGGCGACCAGGCCCACGTTGAACTCGTCGGGCAGTCCGTCCACGAAGCGCTTCGCGGCGGCCTTGGCCGCGGCGAGCCGGTCCGGGTCCACATCGGTGGCGAGCATCGAGGTGGAGACGTCCACCGCCACCATGACGGTCGCCCGTTCCCGGGGCACCCGCACCTCGGCGGTGGGCCGTGCGAAGCCGACCACCAGCAGCGCCAGCATGGCCAGGAACAGCCCGGCGGGCACGTGCCGGCGCCAGGCGGGACGTTCCGGCGCGATCCGGTCGAGCAGCCGCAGGTTGGTGAAGCGGACGGCGTACCGGCTGCGGCGTCGCTGCACGAGCAGATAACCCACCGCGAGGGCGAGCACACCGAGCAGCAGCCAGAGCCGGACGGGCGACAGCCAGATCATGCCGCACCTCCCGGTGCCGAGCCGGCCGGTGCCGCCGCCAGCCGGCGCTGCGACTGCACGTGCCGCGCGATGTCGGCGCACCAGTCCGAGTCGGTACGCAACGACAGCTGGGTGGCCCCGCTGCGGCGCAACGCGAGGCGTACCTGGTCACGTTGGGCGGCCGCGGCGGCCGCGTACCGTTGCCGCAGCTGCCGATCGGAGGTGCAGACCTCGCGACGGCGGCCGGTCTCCGGATCGACCACGGTGATCAGCCCGACGTCGGGCAGCTCCAGCTCACGCGGGTCGGTCACCTCCACGGCGAGCACCTGGTGCCGTACCGCGAGCCGGCGCAGGCTCCGCTCCCAGGGCGGGGGCTGATCGGGGTCGTCGGGCAGGCCGTCGAGGAAGTCCGAGACCACCACCACGAGCCCGCGCCGGGTGGCGACCCGTTCGGCGGCGCGCAGGGCGTCGGCGAGGTCCGGCGGTTCGAGCCCACCGCGCGTCCCGTCGTGGTCACCGGTGCGGGGCGCGGCCAGCAGGGCTCGGAGCAGGCCGAGCAGGTGGTTACGCCCGCTCTGTGCCGGGAAACGGCGCAGCCCCGCCGGCGCGGCCAGCAGGGCGCCGAGCCGGTTGCCGACTCCGGCGGTGAGGAAGCCGACAGCGGCCACCGCCGCCACGGAGAGCTCCCGTTTGTCCAGCTCCGCGGTGCCGAACTCCATGCTGGCGCTGGCGTCCACCAGCAGCCAGGTGGTCAGTTCCCGGTCGGCGTCGACCTCGCGCACGTGCGGGACCGTGGTGCGGGCGGTGACCGCCCAGTCCATCCGGCGCACCTCGTCCTCGCCCGGCCGGTACTCGCGGCTGCCCGCGGGTTCGCTGCCGGGCCCGGGCAACAGGCCGCGGTACTGGCCGTGCAGCAGCCCGTCGAGCCGCCGGGTGACGGTCAGCTCCAGCCGGCGCAGACGTTGGTCGGGGGCGAGGTCGGCGAGGCGTGGACCGGCCGGAACCTCCGCGGGCCCCCGGCCCGGGCGCCTCATGCCGCCGCCAGGTCCGACGCCTGCTCGGGCTGGGGCGCGAGCCGTGGCGGGGGCACCACCTCGACCAGGCGGCGTACCACCGACTCGGCGGTGATGCCGTCGGCGACCGCGTCGAACGTCAGCACCAGCCGGTGGGCGAGCACGTCGACGGCGAGTTCCCGGACGTCCTCGGGCAGCACGTACTCCCGGCCACGCAGCAGCGCCTGGGCCCGGGCGGCGGCCACCAGGCCGAGGGTGGCGCGCGGGCTCGCCCCGTACGCCAGCATCGGCTCGATCTCGCTCAGCCCGAACCGGCCCGGATCGCGGGTGGCCAGGATGAGCCGGACCACGTACTCGGCGACGGCGTGGTGGACGAAGATACGTTCCGCGTGGCCCTGCAGGCGCCGCAGCCGGTCCGGGTCGAGCACCTGCCGGGCCTTGGGGCGATCGGTGCTCATCCGGTAGAGGATCGCCAGCTCGTCGGTGTCGCTCGGGTAGTCGACCACGACCTTCAGCAGGAAGCGGTCCCGCTGCGCCTCCGGCAGCTGGTAGACCCCCTCGGACTCGATCGGGTTCTGGGTCGCGAGCACCAGGAAGGGCGACGGTACGGGGTGGCTGCGCCCGCCGATGGAGACCTGCCGCTCCGCCATCGCCTCCAGCAGCGCGGACTGCACCTTCGCGGGGGCGCGGTTGATCTCGTCGGCGAGCACCAGGTTCGCCATCACCGGGCCCAGCTCGATGTCGAAGCTCTCCCGCGAGGCCCGGTAGATCCGGGTGCCGACGATGTCCGACGGTACGAGATCGGGGGTGAACTGGATCCGGGAGAAGGTGCCGCCGACGACTGTGGCGAGGGTCTGCGCGGCCAGCGTCTTGGCCACGCCGGGAACCCCCTCCAGGAGGCAGTGCCCGTCGGCGACGAGGGCGACGAGCAGGCGCTCGACGAGCCGATCCTGCCCGACGATCACGCGTTTGACCTCGGAGAGGGTCTGTTCCAGCTCGGCGGCTGTCGGTTCGTCTTCGACCGGGCTGGGCACGCTGGCCAGGGTGTCCGAGATGTCCGTCACGGTGCTTGCTTCCCGGGCGGCCGCGCGACAAACGTCGGATTGTGCGGCCCTGTCCGGCCCTTCGACGCCCTGAAGGGGATGATTCACCCGGAGGGTCAAGCCGTGCCCCGGGTCGGCACGAGCGGCATCAAACCGGTCGAGCGAACGACGCGGCCCCCGCGCGGTAGCCGCGCGGGGGCCGGACGCCGTGCTGTCAGTTGGTGTGGACGATCAGGTGGAACCCCAGGTCGACCGGGGTGCCGGCGGAGTTGCGGGTCTGCACGAACACCGCGTTGGGCGTGCTGAGCCGCGGAGCCACCGAGATCTCGCCGGCCGGCGGCACGCAGCAGGAGTCCGCGCGGCCGATGGTCGCCACGTAGATCGCGGAGGTGACGACGGAGCCGTACTGGACCTCGTACTGGCCGGGGCCGTACTTGATCACGGTGCCGATGCCGCGGGCCCGGGTGCCGTTGGCGTTCACCACGATGCCGGTGTTGGTGGCGGCGAGCGTGGTGTTGGCCTTGAGAGCGGCCCGCGCCGAGCGGGCCGACTCCGCCGTCACCGCGGGCTGGGAGTCGGCGGCGCGGGCCGCCGGCTGGCCGGGCGCCTGTGCCGCGGGCTGGGCGATGGCGATCCCGCCCCCGGCGAGGGTGAGCCCGAGAACGGCGAACACGACCGCGATCGCCTTACGTCGGAATGGTGTGGTCATGACAGGTCCCCCTTGTGTGACCCTGGGAATTCGGCCGACCCGCAGAGCGGGACGGTTAGTGCCCTGTTGACTGTCGGGCACCCCGCGACAGATCACCGAGAAATAAGATCCAGCGCACCTTCAATATCGTTTTCCCGGCGACTGCACCCACTCTGAGCAGCTATTACTACTCACCGTGGCGGCGCTCCGACCAGGTGGAACGTAGCACCGTAAAAAGTGGGCAGTCAATAGCGGGAACCATCTGAAAAATCGTCCGACAACGACCGCAAAAATTGTGAAAGGCGAATCCAAGAGCATTCACGAAAATGGGCTGCGGGATCCGCCGGGACACTACCGGCGGGCGCGCCGGGATAGGTTCCCCACATGATCGTCGACGTCCCCGAACAGCGGGCGGTCGGCCGCCCACAGCGGCACCGGACCGACGTACTCTGCTGGCTCGCCGTGCTGCCGGGCGCCATCTGGGCCGCCCTGCGGCTCATCGGGCTGGACCGGGGCCCGCTCGTGCAGGCGCTGGCCTTCACCCCGTACGTCGCGGCCGCGAGCCTGCTGCCCCTGGTGCTGGCGGTCGCCCTGCGCCGGCGCCGGCCCGCGCTGGTCGCCGCCATGGCCACGGTGGCGCTCGTCGGGGTGGTGGCGCCCCGGGCACTCCCCTCGGCACCACCGTCGGCGACCGGCCCGACGGTACGACTGCTCACCGCCAACCTGCTCGCGGGAGCCGCGGATCCGCAGACCCTGGTCGAGCTGGTCCGGGCGAACCGGGTCGACGTGCTGGCCGTGCAGGAGTTCACCCCCGACGCACAGGCCGCCCTCGACCGGCTCGGGCTCGACCGGCTGCTGCCGTACCGACAGCTCGACGCGCGCGACGGGACGCCCGGATCCGGCCTCTACGCCCGCTTCCCGATCAGCGACGGGGGCGTACGCGGCAACCGGGGCGGCTGGGGGTTCACCCAGGCGTACGGCACGATCGCCGTGCCGGGGGCGCCGCCGGTGCGGGTGGAATCCGCGCACCCGTCCGCCCCGTACGCCCCCGACCAGGTCGGACACTGGCGGGCCGACCTGGCCGCACAACCACCGGCCACCCCGAACGGGATGCTGCGGATCCTGGCCGGGGACTTCAACGCCACCCTCGACCACGGTCCGCTGCGCGCTCTGCTGCGCACCGGCTACGTCGACGCCGCCGACGCCACCGGCCAGGGGCTGACCGGCACGTGGGGTCCGTACGACGGTGACCTGATCCCTCCGGTCACCATCGACCACGTCCTGGTCGACCACCGGATCGCGGCCCGCTCGGTCGACGTGCTCGGCGTGCCCGGCAGCGACCACCGGGCGGTGCTGGCCACCCTGAGCCTGCCCGCGCCGTGACCGGTCGCCCGCCCGGGGTCAGACCCGGCTGCGGGCCAGACCATAGGTGAGTGCGTCGACGAGCGCGTGCCAGCTCGCCTCGACCACGTTGGGGTGCACGCCGACCGTGGTCCAGTCCCGGCCCGCGCCGTCGACCGTCTCCAGCAGTACGCGGGTCACCGCGTCCGTACCGCTGCTGCCGTCGAGGATGCGCACCTTGTAGTCGGCCAGCTCGAACTCGCGCAGCTCCGGATAGTGCCGCACCAGACCGACCCGGAGCGCCTCGTCGAGGGCGTTGACCGGGCCGTTCCCCTCGGCGGTGGCGATCACCCGCTCTCCGCGTACGCGGATCTTGACGGTCGCCTCGGACACCACGGCGCCGTCCTCGCGGTGCTCCACCAGCACCCGGTACGACTCCAGGGCGAACGGCCGGGGCGGCGCGCCGTCGGGCAGTTCGGAGCGGACCAGCAGCTCGAACGAGGCGTCCGCCGCCTCGAACGACCAGCCGCCGGCCTCCAGCTCCTTGACCCGGCGGGTCACCCGGGACAGGGTCTCCGGATGACCGGCCAGGTCCAGCCCGAGCTCGCGACTCTTGAGCTCGACGCTGGCCCGGCCGGCCATCTCGGTTACCAGGATCCGCATGTCGTTGCCCACTACGGACGGGTCCACGTGGTTGTAGAGCAACGGGTCGACCTTGATCGCGCTCGCGTGCAGCCCGGCCTTGTGGGCGAAGGCGGCGGCCCCGACGTACGCCTGATGGGTGTCCGGGGCGATGTTGGCGATCTCGGCGATGGCGTGCGAGACCCGCACCATCTGTTCCAGGCAGCCCGCTGGTAGGACGGGCAGCCCGAGCTTGAGTTGAAGGTTGGCGACCACCGCGAAGATGTCGGCGTTGCCCGGCCGTTCGCCGTAGCCGTTCGCGGTGCCCTGGAAGTGCCGGACCCCGGCCTCGACGGCGGCGACGGTGTTCGCCACCGCGCAGGCGGTGTCGTTCTGGCAGTGGATGCCGAGCCGTTCGGGGCCGACGCCGAGCCGGGCGGTCAGGTCGACGATCGCGGCGGTCACCTGGGAGGGGAGCATCCCGCCGTTGGTGTCGCAGAGCACCACCGCCTCGGCGCCCGCGGCCAGCGCGGTCTCCACCACGGCGGCGCCGTACGCGGCGTCCTGCCGGTAGCCGTCGAAGAAGTGCTCACCGTCGACGAAGACCCGACGGCCCTCGGCGACCAGGTACGTGACCGTGTCGCGGATCATCGCGAGGTTCTCGGCCGCGGTCGTGCGCAGCGCCCGTTCGACGTGCCGCAGGTCGGCCTTGGCGACCAGGGTCACCGCCGGAGTCTCCGCGTCGAGCAGGGCGCGGACCTGCGGGTCCTCGGCGACCGCTACGCCGGCCCGGCGGGTGGCGCCGAAGGCGACGAGCACCGCGTGCCGCAGGTCGAGTTCCTTGGCCGCCCGCCGGAAGAACTCGGTGTCCTTCGGCACCGCGCCGGGCCAGCCGCCCTCGATGAACCCGACGCCGAACTCGTCGAGCAGCCGCGCCACGGCCAGCTTGTCGACCACCGAGTAGCTGAGCCCCTCACGCTGCGCACCGTCGCGCAACGTCGTGTCGTAGACCTGGAACGTCATGACGTGCCTCTCTGGACCGGGGGTGCGGGGAACGGACGAGCGGTGGTCGGGGCCGGCCGGGCCGCCGAGCAACAAAAAGACCCCCCGCTGACGCGGGAGGTCTGCGCGCTCGGCGGGGAGCCGGCGCGCTAGTTGCTAAGAATCAGGGCGGTGCTGGTCACGGTCAGTACTCTTCCACCCGCCAGTTGATTTTGGGAAGCGGAATCCACATGTCGGGACGGGGGTGGGGGCGCCCGGCACCGTCCGGACCGCCGATCACGAGGCGGAACGGCGTTCCCGTGAGCTGCTTCACACGCTGCCGGGCCGCCCCTGGGTGGAGGATGTACCCGGCCCGCTCGCGCCACCCAGGAGGAACCTTGCTCACCGTCGGTGACCACTCCCCCGCGTACGACCCCGCCGGCGCCTGACGTGGGAGTCGACGCGCTCAAGGCGGGTCTGCCCGGGTACGCCGAGGACGTCAGCCGGAATCTCCGGTCGACCATCGAGGAGTCCCCGCTCACCCCGGCCCAACTCTGGGGCACCGCGCTGGCGTGCGCGGTGGCGGCACGCAATCCCGTCGTGCTGCGGGAGATCGCCGCCGAAGCGGCCGGACACCTCGCCCCGGAGCAGACCGAGGCGGCCAAGGGCGCAGCCACCATCATGGCGATGACCAACGTCTACTACCGCGCCAAGCACATGCTCGACGAGGAGTACCAGTCGATCCATGGCCGGCTGCGGATGCAGCTCGTCGCCCGGCCGGGCGTGCCGAAGGTCGACTTCGAACTCTGGTGTCTCGCCGTCTCGGCGATCAACGGCTGCGAGGTCTGCCTGGAGTCGCACGAGAAGAAGCTGCGCGCCGCGGGCATCGGCCCCGACCAGGTGAACGAGGCGCTCCGGATCGCCGCCGTGGTGCACGCCGCCGCGGTCGCGTACGACGCGCAGTCCGCGCTGGCCTGAGCGCCGTCGACGCTCCGCGAACCCGTTCCCGCTTCGGCGGGTGTAGCGATCTCGACAGCGGGTAGGACATGGGACTGACAGGGCACCACCCCCGATCAGTCGAGTAGAGGAGTGAAACGCCATGGAGCGGCTCGACCCTCGAACGACCCACGGGACGCCGGATCCGCTCGTACCCGGAGGCGGCGGCGCCTTCCCGGGTGGCACACCCGGCGGCGCCTTCGACCCCTGGCGGTACCGGGACGACGCCGGGGTCTCCGGCGTCGACCTGGTGGGCTACAAGGTCGAGGCGACCGACGGTGGCATCGGCAAGGTGGACCGGTCCAGCCACGAGGTGAGTTCCAGCTATCTCGTGGTGGACACCGGTCCGTGGATCTTCGGCAAGAAGGTCATGGTTCCCGCCGGGACCGTCAACCATGTCGACCACGACGAGCGGAAGGTCTACGTCGACCGGAGCAAGGACCAGATCAAGGCCGCGCCCGAGTTCGACGAGACCGCCGACACCGACCCGGCCTACCGGGAGAAGCTCGGTGGTTACTACAGCGACACGTACTCGGCCATCCCGCCGGGTACCGCTCGGTAGCGGTTGTTCCTGTTCTACCGGCCGGTGGGGTACCTCCCCGCCGGCCGGTACCGTGTCAGGGTGGACGCCACCGAGGTCGATCGACACATCCCGTTCGGCACCATCTTCAACTTCCGGGACGCCGGCGGCTACGCCGGCCACGACGGACGCACGGTACGCCGGGGACGGCTCTACCGCTCCGACTCCCTGCACCGGCTCGACGAGTACGACCGGGACGCGTTCACCGCCCTCGGCATCCGGACGGTGATCGACCTGCGCCGCCCGCACGAGGTGGAGCGCGACGGCCGGGTCCCCGACTGGCCGGGCCTCGCCTACCGGCACATCCATCCCGAGCACGCGGAGTGGGGAGAGGTGCCGTACGAGCCGGGCACGAGTCTGGCGCGTTACCTCGCCGACCGCTACGCCGACCTCGCACAGACCGGCACGGCCGGGTTGGCCGAGGCGCTCGGGCTGATCGCCGACAGCACCAACGGGCCCGTCGTGGTGCACTGCGTGGCCGGCAAGGACCGCACCGGCATCGTCTGCGCGCTCACCCTGGCCGTACTCGGCGTGGCCGACGACGAGATCGCTGCGGACTACGCCCTGAGCAGCGCGGCGTCGCAGCGGTTCAGCGCCTGGGTGGCCGCCACCGCGCCGGCCGACGAGGAGCTGCCACCGCCGTTCCTGGCCTCGCCCTCCGACACGATGCTGCTCTTCCTCGCCGAGCTGCGGGAGGGGTACGGCTCGGTCGAGGGCTACCTGCGGCACGCCGGGGTCACCGACGCCCAGCTCGCCGCGCTCCGCGATCACCTGCTGGAGTGACGCGCCGCGACGGTGCTCGCGCGCACCCGGCCGGCCGGCGCCGCCGGCCGACCCCCGCGGGGGCGGCACGTTCGGGGTAGGACGCGGGCCCCTTCCCGGCCGGGGAGGGGCCCGTCGGACTCAGAGCAGGCGGGTGACCCAGCCGTGCGGGTCGGGGGCGTCGCCGCGCTGGATGTCGACCAGCTGCTGGCGCAACGCCATGGTGACCTGCCCCGGCTCGCCCCCGCCGATCAGGAACTCCCCGTCCGGAGACTTCACCTGGCCGATCGGGGTGACGACCGCGGCGGTGCCGCAGGCGAAGGCCTCCCGCAGCCGGCCGCTGGTCGCGTCCGCCTGCCACTCGTCGAAGCTGACGGGGCGCTCCTCGACCCGGTGGCCCGCCTGCCCGGCGAGCGTGAGCACCGACTCCCGGATGATGCCGGGCAGGATCGCGCCGGTCAGTGGGGGCGTCACCACGCTGCCGTCGTCGTAGACGAAGAAGACGTTCATGCCGCCCAGCTCGTCGACGTAGCGGCGCTCCACCGCGTCGAGGAAGACCACCTGGTCACAGCCGTGCTCGATCGCCTCCGCCTGCGCGACCAGCGAGGCGGCGTAGTTGCCGCCGCACTTCGCCGCGCCGGTGCCGCCCGGTGCCGCGCGGGTGTACTCCGGGGTCACCCAGACCGAGACGGGCTTCACCCCGCCGCTGAAGTACGCCCCGACCGGCGAGGCGATCGCCACGTAGAGGTACTCGGTGGCCGGGCGGACGCCGAGGAAGACCTCGCTGGCGAACATGAACGGCCGCAGGTAGAGGCTGCCCTCCGGGTCGGTCGGGATCCAGTCCCGGTCGATCTCGATGAGCCGGCGCAGCGAGTCGACGAAGGTCTCCGGCGGCAGCACCGGCATCGCCATCCGCTTCGCGGAGACGGCGAACCGGGCCGCGTTCGCCTCGGGACGGAACAGGGTCACCCCACCGTCGACGGTGCGGTACGCCTTCATCCCTTCGAAGATCTCCTGCGCGTAGTGCAGCACGGCGGCGGCCGGATCCATCGGGATCGGCGCGCGCGCCTCCACGCGGGCGTCGTACCAGCCCTTGCCGTCGGCGTAGCGGATGGTCACCATGTGGTCGGTGAAGATCCGCCCGAAGCCCGGATTGGCCAGCAGGGCGGCCCGATCCGCAGCGGATACCGGCGCGGGATTGGGACGGGTCTCGAAGTCGAGCTTGTCACCACCGCTCATCGCGCTGACCTCCCTACCGGACAACGGCATGCGCGACCGCACGCCGACGAAGTGGTGCCCAGAAACTTACCCCGAACGTTCGTTCAGGGGAAAGCGCCGCCCGGCTCGCCGAGCTGCGCCGAAAGAACGGTACCGGGAAGCGGTGGAGGCGCCGCAGGCCGTGCTCCGCTTCGGTGGCCCGGGCCAGTTCCAGCACACCTGGCCGCATCGCACGCGCCCTCCGGCTGCGGCCGACCCCGCGCGGCAGGTGCCGGCTCAGCCCGCCGCGAGGGCCGCGAGCCGGTCGCCCACCTCGGCGGTACGTACGGGTACGCCCGGCGCCCGGCCGGCCAGCTCGGCGGCGACGGCGGCGCTGACCCGGGCCGCGGCGTCGGCGTGCCCGAGCTGGTCGAGCAGGAGGGCGGCGGAGAGCACGGCGGCGACCGGATCGGCGACGCCCTGGCCGGCGATGTCCGGCGCGGAGCCGTGCACCGGCTCGAACATCGAGGGGTAGCTCCCCTCCGGGTTGATGCAGCCGCTCGCCGCCAGCCCGATGCCGCCGGTCACGGCGGCGGCGATGTCGGTGAGGATGTCGCCGAAGAGGTTGTCGGTGACGACCACGTCGTAGCGCTGCGGCTGGGTGACCAGGAACATCGCGGCGGCGTCGACGTGCTGGTACTCGGTGCTGACCTCGGGGTGCTCCGCGGCGACCGCCTCGAAGGCGCGCCCCCAGAGCGAGCCGGCGTGGGTGAGCACGTTGGTCTTGTGCACGAGGGTGACCTTGCGTCGCTCCCGGCGGCTCGCCCGGGCGAACGCGTCGCGGATGACCCGCTCCACCCCGTGCCGGGTGTTGAGGCTCTCCTCGGTGGCGACCTCGGCGGGGGTGTCGCGGTGCAGCGTCCCGCCGGCCCCGGCGTAGAGCCCCTCGGTGCCCTCGCGCACCACCACCAGGTCGACCTCGCCGGGCTTCACGGTGGCGAGCGGGCCGGGCACGCCCGGCCAGAGCCGGGACGGCCGGAGGTTCACGTACTGGTCGAAGGCGAACCGGAGCTTGAGCAGCAGGCCACGCTCCAGCACACCGGGGGGCACGGTCGGGTCGCCGACCGCGCCGAGCAGAATCGCGTCGTGCTGCGCGAGCTCGGTCAGGACGGAGTCCGGTAGCACCTCCCCGGTGCGGTGCCAGCGGGCCGCGCCGAGGTCGTACTCGGTGGCGTGCACGCCGGGGAGCACCGCGTCGAGGACCTTGCGGGCCTGCGCGACCACCTCGGGACCGATTCCGTCCCCGGCCACCACCGCGATCCGTGCCACGCCTGCGCTCCTCTGCTCGCCGTTTGGCCCAACGGTACGCGGACGTCCCGAGTTCCGGTACGAGGGGTCCATATCATGAGACACGCCGATGCACAGCACCCTCCCAGCTGAGTTTCATGAAGCAGTCATCTTGGCTGCCTAACCTGGTTCCGGGTGGGTCGACGGGGGCCCGCGCCGGTGGTCGCGCCGTCGCCGCCACCACTCGCAAGGGGGCGATTCGCCATGCGCATCGACGAGCAGCCACGCACCCGCTGGCCCGACCCGGCGGTCTTCCGGCACCGTCGACCCGACCTGCGGCTCGGGAACCCCGCCCACCGCGTCGACCGGTCCCCGGCCGTCCGGCCGGACCGGATCTCGGTGCAGCACACCGTCCGGACGACCACCGCCGAGTACACGCTGCTCCTCAACGCACCGACCTGGCTGGGTCGTCGGGCCGTCGGCGAGGCGCTGCGGGACGCGGTGGCCGAACTGCGCGCGATCGACCTCACCTACGGCCCGACCCGACCGGACAGCCTCGTCTCCCGGCTCCGCCGGGGTGAGATCGGCGCCGAGTCGTACGCGCCCCTCGCCGACCTCGTGGATCGGTGCGCCGCCATGCGCGCGGCGACCGACGGCTGGTTCGACGCCTGGGCGGTCCCCGGCGGCTTCGACCCCGGCGGCCTGCTCGGTGGCTGGGCGGTGGAGCGCGCCGCCGCCCGGCTGCGCGCCAACAACGTCCACGACTACGCCCTCGTCTGCGGCGCCGACCTGGTCGTCCGCGGAAACGCCCCGCACGGCGGGCCCTGGCGGATCGCCGTGCACCACCCGGTCGAGCCGGACCGCCCACCACTGGTGCTGGAGATGACCGCGGGCGCGGTCGGCACCTCCGGGGTGAGCGGCCGGCAGGGGCACGTCGTCGACCCGCACACCGGGCAGCCGGCCGAACAACTCCTCGCCGCGACGGTGGTGGGCCCGGACCTGGCGGTCGCCGACGCCTACGCCACGGCGCTCTACGCGGCCGGCCCGGCGGGGTTGGCCTGGTTCAAGGAAGCCTCGGACTACCGGGCGCTCTTCGCCGACCGTCGGTGAGAAGCAGCGCGGGCGGGTCGGCGATCGGCCCCCACGCCCGCGGCAACGGCCGTGGGGGCCGGTCAGCGACGAGTGCGCGTGGCTCGCGCATTCGAGGGGTGCGGGCCGGTCGGGCCGGGGTCGACCACGCCACCCGAAGACGGGTCGACGTCGCGATGCTCGGCCGGTGACCGCATCGGTACGCTAGCGAATCGACGCAACTCGACGCAAGAGTCTCCACAGCGGACCGTCCTGGCGGGATGACGGGAACCAGACGGCTGGCCTGCGGCGGGGCAGTTTCGACATGGTGAACGTTGAATGGCACTCTGTGCGCCGTGAGTTTCGATCTGAGCGTGTGGGCCCTGACGGACGGGGCGACGCCCGAGGACGTACGAGCAGCGGTGCAGCGGTGCCGGCAGGGACAACACGTCGGGCGCCAGCCGGACCACCGGCTGGTCGCCTTCTACCGTGCGATCACCGCCAGCTACCCGGATCGTCCGGCGGCGCCCGGCACCCCGTGGGAGGTCGCGCCGCTGCACGCGGCCGCCGACCACATCGAGATGAACCTGAACCCCGCCTGCGAGGACCAGGTGCTGCTCGACATCGAGCGGCTCGCCGGCGAGCACGGGCTCATGCTCTTCGACGCGCAGGACGGCTCGGTCTACCCGCCGCCCGCCCGCGTGCGCAACTGAGCGGCCTGCGACCGACCCGGTACGCCAAGGGGCCCGGCGGATCGCCGGGCCCCCGTCGTGCTGCGTTCAGCTCACTCGTCGCGCAGGTCCGCGGCGCTCGCCGCGGTCGCGCCGATCGAGTCGGCGGCCGAGGTGAGCAGGTCGGCGCCGAGTGCCTGGTCGACGGTGAGCGTCATCAACGTCTCACCGCCGGCCTCCCGGCGTGCCACCTGCATCGCGGCGATGTTGACGCCGGCCTCGCCGAGCAGGGTGCCGACGGTGCCGACCACGCCGGGCCGGTCGGCGTAGCGGAGGAAGACCAGGATGCCCTCCGCGCCGATCTCCACGTCGAAACCGTCCACTTCGGTCAGTTTGAGGACGTCCCGGGTGCCGGTGCCGGTCGCCGTGCCGGAGACGCTGACCGTACGACCGTCGGGCAGGGCGCCGCGGACGGTGACGAGGTTCGGGTGTTCGACCGTCTCGGCCTGGGCGGCGAGGGTGACCTCGACGCCACGCTCGGCCGCCAGGTGCGGCGCGTTGACGTAGGTCACCTGCTCCTCGACCACCGAGCTGAACAGGCCCTTGGTGGCGGCGAGCTTGAGCACCGACACGTCGTGCTCGACGACCTCACCGCGCACCTCGACCGTCACGCTGGCGGCGATCCCACCGGCGACCGCGGTGAACGCCCGACCGAGCTTCTCGGCCAGCGGCAGCAACGGACGCACGTCCTCGGCGACGACGCCGCCCGCCTGCACGTTGACCGCGTCCGGCACGAACTCGCCCTGCAGGGCCAGCTTCACGCTCTTCGCCACGGCCAAGCCGGCCTTGTCCTGCGCCTCGTGGGTCGACGCGCCCAGGTGCGGGGTGGCCACCACGTTGTCGAACGCGAAGAGCGGCGACGAGGTGCAGGGCTCCTTCGCGTAGACGTCCACGCCCGCGCCGGCGACCCGCCCCTCGGCGATCGCGTCGGCGAGGGCCTGCTCGTCGACGAGTCCACCGCGCGCGGCGTTGACGATGCGTACCCCCGGCTTGACGACGGCCAGCTCCTTCTCACCGATCAGGCCGACCGTCTCGGGGGTCTTCGGCAGGTGGATGGAGATGAAGTCGCTCTCCCGCAGCAGCTCCTCCAGGCCGACCAGGCGTACGCCGAGCTGCGCGGCGCGAGCCGGCTGGATGTACGGGTCGTACGCGATGAGGCGCGTGCCGAAGGCCGCGATCCGGGACGCGAAGAGCACCCCGATGCGGCCGAGGCCGACGACGCCGACCGTCTTGCCCTGGATCTCGACCCCGGTGTACTTCGACCGCTTCCACTCCCCCGCCTTCAGCGCGGCGCTGGCGCTGGCGGTGTTCCGGGCGACGGCGAGCAGCAGCGCGACGGCCTGCTCGGCGGCGGAGACGATGTTGGAGGTGGGGGCGTTGACGACCATGACACCCCGGGCGGTGGCGGCCGGCACCTCCACGTTGTCCAGACCCACGCCGGCGCGGGCGACCACCTTGAGCCGCGGGGCGGCGGCGATCGCCTCGGCGTCGATCTGGGTGGCGCTGCGCACGATGACGGCGTCGGCCTCGGCGAGGGCGGCGAGCAGCGCGGAACGGTCGGTGCCGTCGACGTGGCGGACGTCGAAGTCGTGCGCGAGCACCTCGATGGCGGCGGGGGCGAGTTCTTCGGCGATCAGTACGACAGGATTCATCGGTCCTCGTAGCTGTAGTCAGAGCGGTCGGCCGGGCTGTCGGACGCCGCACTGCGCCCTGCGCCGAACCGGATCATGGCCGTCAGGTGCCGGCTTCGCGCACCTATGAGCGATGGTAGGGGGCGCGTTGCCCCACGTGTCCCGGACATCGAGGTGAGCGCCCTCACACGGAGTTGTCGCACGGCGCTCATCCTCCGTTCACCCGGCGCCGGCCTGGCCCGCGGCGGCGATCCGGTCGAGGGTGACCGGCGAGGATCCGGTCGACGGGTGACCGGCGGCGACCGTGCGCGCACGTCCGGATTGGGCCTGCCACGGTGCCGCCCGTCGATGGCCGACGACCCCGGCGCGGCGCCGGGGAGAGCGCCACGTCGGGGCCGTCGGTGGGCCGCCCGGGGCGTACCCGGCGGGCGGCCGGCGGAGGAGGACTCAGGCGGTCTCGGTGATCGGCCGGTCGACCCAGCTCATCATGCCGCGCAGCTTCCGCCCGGTCTCCTCGATCGGGTGCGCCGCGCCCTCGGCCCGCCACTTGGCGAAGTTCGGGCGACCCGCGTCGTCCTCGGCGATCCACTCGCGGGCGAACTCGCCGGACTGGATCTCGGAGAGGATCTTGCGCATCTCGTCCTTGACCCGGCCGTCGATGATGCGCGGGCCACGGGAGAGGTCGCCGTACTCGGCGGTGTCCGAGATGCTGTAGCGCATCCGGGCGATGCCGCCTTCGTACATCAGGTCGACGATGAGCTTCAGCTCGTGCAGGCACTCGAAGTAGGCGATCTCGGGCGCGTAGCCCGCCTCGGTGAGCACCTCGAACCCGGTCTGCACCAGCGCCGTCGCGCCACCGGCCAGCACCGCCTGCTCACCGAAGAGGTCGGTCTCGGTCTCCTCGGTGAAGGTGGTGCGGATGGCGCCGGCCCGGGTGCCGCCGATGCCCTTGGCGTACGACAGCGCCAGGGCGAAGGCGTTGCCCGTGGCGTCCTGCTCGACGGCGACCAGCACCGGCACGCCCTTGCCGTCGACGTACTGGCGGCGGACCAGGTGACCCGGACCCTTCGGCGCGATCATCGCCACGTCGACGTCGGCGGGCGGCTTGATCAGGTCGTAGCGGATGTTGAAGCCGTGGCCGAAGAGCAGCGCCTTGCCCGGGGCCAGGTTGGGGGCGACCGACTCGGCGTACAGGCTGCGCTGCGCGGTGTCCGGGGCGAGGATCATGATCACGTCGGCCTCGGCCGCCGCCTCGGCCGGGGTGAGCACCCGCAGGCCCTGCTCCTCGGCCTTCGGCCGGCTCTTCGAGCCCGCCGGCAGACCGATCACGACCTCGACACCCGAGTCGCGCAGCGACAGCGCGTGGGCGTGGCCCTGGCTGCCGTAGCCGATGACGGCGACCTTCTTGGCCTGGATCAGACCCAGGTCGGCATCGTCGTCGTAGTAGACCTCAACACTCATTGGAACTTTCCCTTTCGTACGGCGGCCCGGCTGGCCCGTCGTGGTTGTGCGGATGTGTCCGGTGGCCTGCGGGGCGGCCCGGTGCCGTCCCGCAGGTGGCTCAGGCGGCCCGCAGGGCGGGGCCGGCGGTGATCGAACGAGAACCCCGCCCGATCGCCACCAGCCCGGACTGGACCATCTCCTTGATGCCGAAGGGCTCGAGGTCGCGCAGCAGTGCGTCCAGCTTGTCCGGGGTGCCGGTGGCCTCGATGGTCAGCGTGTCCGCCGCGACGTCGACCACCCGGGCCCGGAAGAGGCTCACCGTGTCCAGCACCTGGCTGCGGCTCGACCGGTCGGCGCGGACCTTGACCAGCAGCAGCTCCCGGGCCACCGAGACCTGCGGGTCCAGCTCGACGATCTTGAGCACGTTGACCAGCTTGTTGAGCTGCTTGGTCACCTGCTCCAGCGGGGACGACTCCGCGTTGACCACGATGGTGATCCGGGAGACGTCCGGGTTCTCGGTCTCGCCGACCGCCAGGCTGTCGATGTTGAACCCGCGGCGGGAGAAGAGCCCGGAGACCCGGGCCAGCACGCCCGGCTTGTTCTCCACGAGCACGCTCAGCGTGTGCATCGTCATGCCGTGACCTCGCTTCGCTCACTCATCTCAGATGTCATCCTCGTCGAACGCCGGGCGGACGCCGCGGGCGAACATGATCTCGTCGTTGCTGGTGCCGGCGGGGACCATCGGCCACACCATCGCGTCCTTGCCGACCACGAAGTCGATGACCACGGGCGCGTCGTTGATCTCCATGGCCGCCGCGATGGTCTTGTCGACGTCCTCGGCGGTCTCGCACCGCAGACCGACACAGCCGAGCGCCTCGGCCAGCTTCACGAAGTCGGGGATGCGGTGCTTGTGGGTACCGAGGTCGGTGTTCGAGTAGCGCTCACCGTAGAAGAGCGTCTGCCACTGGCGGACCATGCCGAGATTGCCGTTGTTGATCACGGCGATCTTGACCGGGATGCCCTCCAGGGCGCAGGTCGCCAGCTCCTGGTTGGTCATCTGGAAGCAGCCGTCGCCGTCGATCGCCCAGACCACCACGTCCGGCTTGCCCACCTTGGCGCCCATCGCCGCGGGCACCGCGTAACCCATCGTGCCGAGGCCGCCGGAGTTCAACCAGGTGTACGGCTTCTCGTACGAGATGAACTGTGAGGCCCACATCTGGTGTTGACCGACACCGGCCACGTAGACGGCGTCCGGGCCGGCGATCTCGCCCAGCCGCTTGATCACGTACTGCGGGGAGAGCGTGCCGTCGGCCGGCTCCTCGTACCCCAGCGGGTAACGCTCGCGCAGGTCGTCGAGCTGGTGCCACCAGTCGGCGAGGTCCGTGGTGTGTCCGGCCGCCCGCTCGGCGGTGACCGCGGCGATCAGCTCGTCGATCACGTGCCGGGCGTCGCCGACGATCGGCACGTCCGCGTGCCGGTTCTTGCCGATCTCCGCCGGGTCGATGTCGGCGTGCACGACTGTGGCGTCCGGGGCGAACGACTCCACCCGACCGGTGACCCGGTCGTCGAAGCGGGCGCCGAGCGCCACGATCAGGTCGGCCTTCTGCAACCCGTAGACCGCGGCGACCGTGCCGTGCATGCCCGGCATGCCCAGGTGCTGCGGGTGCGAGTCCGGGAACGCGCCGAGCGCCATCAGCGTGGTCACGACCGGGATCCCGGTCAGTTCGGCGAGCTGCCGCAGCCCGTCGGTGGCGCCGGCCTTGAGCACCCCGCCGCCGACGTAGAACACCGGCCGGCGGGCGCCGGCCATCAGCCGGGCGGCCTCGCGGATCTGCTTGCCGTGCGGGTGCAGGGTCGGCCGGTAACCGGGCAGGTCGAGCGTCGGCGGCCAGCTGAAGGTGGTGGCGGCCTGCAACACGTCCTTCGGGATGTCGACCAGCACCGGGCCGGGCCGGCCGGTGCTCGCCAGGTGGAACGCCTCGGCCAGCACCTGCGGGATCTCGTCGGCGTGCTGCACCAGGAAGTTGTGCTTGGTGACCGGCAGGGTGATGCCCTGGATGTCGGCCTCCTGGAAGGCGTCCGTACCGATCGCCGGACGGGCGACCTGGCCGGTGATGGCGACCATCGACACCGAGTCCATGTACGCGTCGGCGATCGGCGTGACGAGGTTTGTCGCGCCCGGGCCGGAGGTGGCCATGCAGACCCCGACCCGCCCGGTCGCCTGCGCGTAGCCGGTGGCCGCGTGCCCGGCGCCCTGCTCGTGCCGGACGAGGATGTGCCGGACGGTGGAGTCGTAGAGCGGGTCGTACGCCGGCAGGATCGCGCCGCCCGGGATACCGAAGACGACGTCGACGCCGAGCGCCTCGAGGGACCGCACGAGCGATCCGGCCCCGGAGACCTGGGCCGGGTCGGGTGTCCGTACCGCTGCGGCGGCCGGACCGGCGACGGTCCGGGCGGCGGGTTCGGCGTCGGTCGCCGCCGAGGCGGCCGCGCGGGCTCTGCGTGCGGAGTGGGCGAGTGTCTCTGGCGTGGGTCTCGTCATGGCGGTTCAGGCCTTCGGCTGGAGTGGGTGCGGCGTGTGGTGCGGATGGAACGCGGGTGTTCCGCTGAGCGGTCCGACGGCAATAAAAACGGCCCTCGTGCAGATGCACGGGGCCAGCGCACTCTCGACCAGGGAGAGTGCGCTCAGATAAGTACTCGCAGCGACCAGTGAGACGACATGCGCTCAAGCCTGACGCATCTCACGCGATGAGTCAACTGATCCCACATGTTGGTTCACGGGTGTCGGCGCGTCGGCCCGCGACGCGCTTCCGGCGCCCGGTGCGAGCTGCTCGGACGCACGCTGGGGAAGGCGCGACGGGGGCAGCATCGGGGGCCGGGAGCCGGCCTCCGCACCGCGGCCCGGGTGACCCGACGACCGGGCGCCCGACGAGGCGCCCGCCGGCCGCGCCGCAGGTGAGGTGGCCGCCTCGAGCATCGCCTCCAGATGTTCGGCCGGCACTCCCCAGCCGCAGAGCGCCCCCTGCCCGAACCGGCAGCCGGCGGCGACCACCGCGGCCAGCTCGGTGGGCGTGGTGACGCCCTCGGCGATGACCTCCAGGCCGAGTTGGTGGCCGAGGCGCATCACGATGTCGACCATCGGCGCGAACGCGGGCCCGTCCTTCCCCTCCGGGCGGACCGGCTCGTGCTCGGCCACCAGGCCATGATCGATCTTGAGGATGTCGATCGGCAGCCGGCGCAGCTGCCCCAGTGAGGAGTAGCCCGCGCCGAAGTCGTCCAGCGCGATCCGCACCCCGGTCCGGCGCAGCGCGGCCAGCCGCCGGATCAGCTCGTCGAGGTCGGTGGCGACGGCGTGCTCGGTCACCTCCAGCACCAGCCGCTGCGGCGGCACGCCATGCCTGCGCAGCGCGTCGGCGACCAGCACCACGTACTCCGGGTTGTGCAGCTCCCGGGGGGAGACGTTCACCGAGACCCAGACGTCGTGCCCGTCGGCGAGCCAGCGGGAGAGCTGCTGGCATGCCTGGTTGAGCACCCACGCGCCGAGCTTGGCGATCATCCCGCACTCCTCGGCGAGCGGGATGAACTCGTCCGGTCGGACGTTGCCCAACTCCGGGTGACGCCAGCGCAGGAGCGCCTCGGCGCCGACCGGGCGCACCGACGGCAGCGACGCGACCGGCTGGAAGACCAGCCGCAGCTCGTCGCGCTCGATAGCGCCACGCAGCTCGTGCTCCAGCGTCGTCCGGCGGCGCAGCCGCTGATCGTAGGCGGCGTCGTAGCGCTCGATCCGGTTCTTCCCGCGCTGCTTGGCGTAGCGCAGCGCCAGGTCGGCGTTGCGCAGCAGCACCTCCACGTCGGGCTCACCGTCCCAGCCCGCCACCCCGATGCTGACCGAGAGGAAGACCGGCCCCTCCGGCTGCTCGTGCGCCCGGCCCAGCACGGCCAACAACCGCTCGGCGACCTGGTCGGCCTCCCGGGTGCGACCGGACAGCAGCACCGCGAACTCGTCGCCGCCCAACCGGGCCGCCACGTCGTCGGGGCCCAGCGTCTCGCGCAGCCGGCGCCCCACCTGGGCGAGCACCGCGTCACCCACGTCATGGCCGCGCATGTCGTTGACGTGTTTGAACCCGTCGAGGTCGAGGCCGAGCAGCACGCACGGGACCCCTGCTGCGGCCCCTCGGTGCAGCGCCCGCAGCAGCCCGCGCCGGTTGGCCAGCCCGGTCAGCGCGTCGGTGTGCGCCAGCTCACGGAAGTGCGCCTCCCGCTCGGCCAGCCGGTCCGCGTACGCCCGCACGTCGCGCACCGCGAGGTATTGGCGGGCCACCAGGGCGAAGCCCTCGACCGCGCAGATCCCGACGCTGAGCGGGGTGAACCGGCCGCCCTGGACGAGGTGGTACGTGGCCGAGACGGTCATCGCGAGCATCGGGATGAGGGCGTTCACGCCGCTGCGGTCGACGCCGTCCGGCTCGACCCGATCCCGCGGGTCGACCCGCAGCGCCGACAGCGCCACGGCGAGCAGGCCGACCGCCGACAGTGCCGCGCCGGTCAGCACCAGTGCCGGCCCGGACCGGCAGAGCCCGACGGCGACGCCGAGCCCGCCGGCGGTCACGGTGGCGATGGCCACGGCGAGCACGACCAGTCGGCCTCGGGTGGCGACGCCCCGGCAGACTGCCAGCGGGCCGATCCCGGCGGTCAGCGCCGCGCTCGCCGTGGCGAGCAGGACCGGCACGCAGGCCGTCGGGGTGGCGTCGCCGAGGATCCGGGTCGGCTCGCTGACCAGCACCCAGCCGACCAGCCAGACGGCGGCGGCCATCATCAGCCCGTCGAGCACCAGCCGCACCGTCGCGGCCGTCGAGGTCACCACCCCCGGCAGCCGGAAGAGCCCGACCAGGAAGATCAGCCCGCTGGCCGCCGTGCCGACCGAGACGACCGTCGCCCAGCCGGTGCGCTGCCCCTGCTCGTGCGCCCAGTGCGGCACCGAGACGACCATCGCGGCGAGCCCGCAGACCAGGCCGACCAGGGCGACCCCGGCGGCCACCGCGAGCAGCGCGAGCGCCGGTCGGTGCGGACCTGTGCGCCGCCGGAGACCGACCGTGAGCAGCGCGGTGGCCGAGGCGGCGACCAGCCAACTCGACGCCGCGGCGACGGCCACGCCCGGGGGGAGATGCACGCCGCTAACTGTGCCGGATGCGCGGCCTCCGTGGGGCCCCGGATGTGCATCTGTTGGGACACGGGATACGCGGTCGGGGGGCCCGCGCCGGCGCGGTGCAAGACTGGTACGCATGCCTGAGCTGCGGTCGAAGACCTCCACGCACGGTCGGACGATGGCCGGCGCCCGGGCCCTCTGGCGGGCCACCGGGATGACCGACGACGACTTCGGCAAGCCGATCGTCGCCATCGCCAACAGTTTCACCCAGTTCGTACCGGGTCACGTCCACCTCAAGGAGCTCGGTGGCCTCGTCGCCGACGCGGTGGCCGAGGCCGGCGGCGTCGGACGGGAGTTCAACACCATCGCGGTCGACGACGGCATCGCGATGGGCCACGGCGGGATGCTCTACTCGCTGCCCAGCCGGGAGCTCATCGCCGACGCCGTGGAGTACATGGTCAACGCGCACTGCGCGGACGCGCTGGTCTGCATCTCGAACTGCGACAAGATCACTCCGGGCATGCTGCTCGCCGCGCTCCGGCTCAACATCCCGACCGTCTTCGTCTCCGGCGGCCCGATGGAGGCCGGGAAGACGGTGGCGATCGAGGGCATCGTGCACAGCAAGATCGACCTGATCGACGCGATGATCGCCTCGTCGAACGAGGCGGTCACCGACGACCAGCTCGGCGCCATCGAACGCTCCGCCTGCCCGACCTGCGGCTCCTGCTCCGGCATGTTCACCGCCAACTCGATGAACTGCCTCACCGAGGCGATCGGGCTCGCGCTGCCCGGCAACGGCTCCACGCTGGCCACCCACGCCGCCCGCCGGTCGCTCTTCCTGGACGCCGGGCGGACGGTCGTCGAGATCGCCAAGCGGTGGTACGAGGAGGACGACGCCTCGGTGCTGCCCCGGTCGATCGCCTCCCGGCCGGCGTTCGAGAACGCGGTCGCGCTGGACGTCGCGATGGGCGGCTCCACGAACACGGTGCTGCACCTGCTCGCCGCGGCCCGCGAGGCCGAGCTGGACTTCGGGGTGGCCGACATCGACGCCATCTCCCGCCGGGTCCCCTGCCTGGCGAAGGTCGCCCCGAACTCGCCGCAGTACCACATGGAGGACGTGCACCGGGCCGGTGGGATCCCGGCGATCCTCGGCGAGCTGGACCGGGCCGGTCTGCTCCACCGGGACGTCCACTCCGTGCACACGCCCTCGCTGGAGCAGTGGCTGGCCGACTGGGACATCCGGGGTGGGAAGGCCACCGCGGAGGCGACCGAGTTGTTCCACGCCGCACCGGGCGGGGTCCGCACCACCGAGGCGTTCTCCACCACCAACCGCTGGTCGTCGTTGGACACCGACGCGGCCGGCGGCTGCATCCGGGACGTGACGCACGCGTACTCGGCCGACGGTGGGCTGGCCATCCTGCACGGCAACCTCGCGCCGGACGGCTGTGTGGTGAAGACCGCGGGCGTGCCCGAGGAGTGCCTGACCTTCCGCGGCCCCGCGAAGGTCTTCGAGTCGCAGGACGACGCCGTCGAGGCCATCCTCAACAAGCACATCGTCGCCGGCGACGTGGTCGTGATCCGGTACGAGGGGCCGAAGGGCGGCCCCGGCATGCAGGAGATGCTCTACCCCACCTCGTTCCTGAAGGGCCGGGGGCTCGGGCGGGCGTGTGCGCTGCTCACCGACGGCCGGTTCTCCGGTGGCACCTCCGGGCTCTCCATCGGGCACGTCTCCCCCGAGGCCGCCTCCGGCGGGCTGATCGCGCTCGTCCGCGACGGCGACGAGATCGTGATCGACATCCCGGCCCGCTCCATCGCGCTGAACGTGCCGGAGGACGTGCTCCAGGCCCGCCGGGTCGCCGAGGAGAAGCGGGACCGCCCGTACACCCCGGCCGACCGGCAGCGGCCGGTCTCCGCCGCACTGCGGGCGTACGCCTCGATGGCCACCTCGGCCAGCGACGGCGCCTACCGCCGCGTCCCGGAGTGACAGGTGCCGGGGCTCCCCGCCGTCGCCTCGCGGTGACGGGGAGCCCCGGTCCATCACGGGTCTCGCCGGCCCAGTTGTCCGCGCTCAGGGCGATGACGAGCGACGACAGCGCGCCGGGTGGCGGTGACGGCGGCCGATCTCCGCCGCCCTCAGCGGTCGTTCACGCAACGCAGCACCGGCCGGCTCGTCAGCGCGGCCGGGTCCAACGGGCGCGACGTGCGCACGAGGAACGTCGCCGACTCCCCGGGCAGCAGGGTGACCAGGGCCTCGTCCACCTCGGCCGCGGGATCGAGACGGTCCGGGAAGAGGGTGAGGTCGCGCAGGATCGTGCCGGCCGTGACCCGCACCCGCTGCCCGTCCTCGACCGGCTCGACGACCGCGTCCCACCGCGCCGCCGGCCACTCCATCTCGCTGTCCTCCGCGAAGAACCAGAACGCCCGCGCGGTGTCGCCCCCCGCGTCGGCGACGACCAGTTCCCGCCGGGCGTCGTCCGGCCGCGCCAGCTCCGCCGGCACCGCCAGCGTCACC
This sequence comes from Micromonospora sp. 15K316, assembly GCF_004348525.1. Taxonomy (GTDB): domain Bacteria; phylum Actinomycetota; class Actinomycetes; order Mycobacteriales; family Micromonosporaceae; genus Micromonospora. The sequence goes on from NZ_SMKG01000051.1 coordinate 26,584, forward strand.
GCGCCGTACGCGGGGACGTCCAGCTCCATCGTCGCCTTCGCCCGCGGCTCGCCGCCCAGGCCCACCCGGTCCACGGAGACGGTGGCCCGCCACGGGGTGCCGCCGTCGTTGACCGCGACCAGGGCCAGCCCACCGTCGCGGGGCTGCACGGTGAGCAGCCGGTCGGCGTAGGCGCGGCGCAGCGCGTACCAGAGCGGCTTGCGCCGACCGTCGCCGTCCACGGCCGACCAGGAGGTGACCGGCCAGCAGTCGTTGAGCTGCCAGACGATCGTGCCCATGCAGACCGGACGTAGCGACCGGAAGTGCTCGACACCGAGCTGGATCGCGCGGGCCTGGTTGAGCTGGGTCAGGAAGTGCCAGTCGTCGAAGTCCCGGGGCGGCGGCAGGTGCGCGTCCAGGCCGCGCTGGAGCTTGGCGTCACCGCCGGCCGCCTTCTGGTGGTGGGCCATGCCCGGCGAGTCGGGCGCGAGCGGCTCGTCGGAGAGGGCCCGGCGCAGCGTGGCGTACGCGGGCGGCGCCTGGTATCCGAACTCGGCCACGAAGCGTGGCGTGTAGGCGCGGTACTTCGTGTAGTCGTCGGTGTTCCAGACGTCCCAGATGTGCGTGGTGCCGTGCGCCGGGTCGTTCGGGTGCAGGTCCTCCCGGCCCGACCACGGGCTGCCCGGCCAGTACGGCCGGGTCGGGTCCAGCTCGGCCACCACGCTGGGCAGCAGCTCCAGGTAGTAGCCGCGCCCCCAGGTACGCCCGGCGAGCGGCTCCTGCCAGTCCCAGTCGTGCCAGCCCCAGATGTTCTCGTTGTTGCCGGTCCAGAGCACCAGCGAGGGGTGCACGGCCAGCCGGGTGACCTGCTCCCGCGCCTCCGCCTCGACCTCGGTGCGGAACGGCTCCTCCTCGGGGTACGCGGCGCAGGCGAAGAGGAAGTCCTGCTGCACCAGCAGTCCGCGCTCGTCGGCGAGGTCGTAGAAGTCCGCCGACTCGTACCGGCCGCCGCCCCAGACCCGCAGCAGGTTGACGTTCGCGTCGACGGCCTGGGTGAAGCGCGCGGCGAGCCGGTCCCGGGTGATCCGGGTCGGGAAGGTGTCGTCGGGGATCCAGTTCACGCCGCGTACGAAGACGGGGATGTCGTTGACGTGCAGGGTGAACGCGGATCCGTGCGCGTCCGGCGCGGTGTCCAGCCGCACCGAGCGGAAACCGATCCGCCGCGTCCACTCGTCCAGAGTGGAGCCGGCGGGATCGAGCAGGGTCACCACCAGCGGGTACCGGGCCTGCTCGCCGTACCCGCGGGGCCACCACCGGGCGGGTTCGTCGACGGTGAGGGTGAGCACCGCCGCCCGCTCCCCCGCGGGGATCGTCACCGCGGCCACCACGCCGGCCACCTCGGCGCGGACGGTCAGCGGAGCGTCGCCTTCCCGCTCGACCTCCACGTGCACCTCCACCCGACCGTCGGCGCCGTCGAGGGTCACCAGCGGGCGTACTGTCGCCAACCGCGCGGTCGACCAGGTGTGCAGCGCGATCTCCTGCCAGATACCCGCGGTGACCAGGGTCGGCCCCCAGTCCCAACCGAAGTTGCAGGCCATCTTCCGGATGAAGTGGAACGGCTCCGGGTAGGCGTTCGGCCGGTCGCCGAGCCGCTCCTGCTGCGCCTGGGCGTAGCGGTAGGCGGAGTCGAACCGGACGGTCAGGGTGTTGTCGCCGGCCCGCAGCAGCGACCGGAGGTCGAAGCGGTAGCCGCGGTGCATGTTCTCGGTGCGGCCCACCTCGACACCGTTGACGGCGAGCGTGGCGACCGTGTCGAGACCGGCGCAGACCAGATCGACGCGCTCCGCGCCGTCCGGCTCGTACCGGAACGTGGTCTCATAAACCCAGTCGGTCTGCCCGATCCACGCCGACGTGCGCTCGTTGTCGTCGAGGAACGGGTCGGCGATCAGCCCGGCGTCGAGCAGGTCGGTGTGCACGCAGCCGGGCACCGTCGCCGGGATCTCCCGGTCGTCGACCTCCGGCGGCACCTGCGGCCCTGGTACCGCCCGCAGTACCCAGCCCTCGTGCAGCGGTTGCTGGCTCACGATCTCACCGCGCCTTCCCTGATCTCCCGGACGGTTCAGGGTACGGCGACGCCTGCCCGTCACCGGGACGCGGAGGGGAACTCCTCGAGGTACGCCTCGACCCGCTCCGCCGTGGCAGGCCGGGCGAGCGCGAAGCCCTGCCCGTACCGGCAGCCGGCCCGTCGCGCGCCCTGCACCTGGACGGAGGACTCCAGCTCCTCCGCCACGATCTCGACCCCGAGCCGGTCACCGACGTTCACCACCACGTCGATGAGGGGGCGCTGGGCGTCCGGCGCCGGATCGACCAGCCCGGCGCCGACCTTCAACAGGTCGATCGGCAGCCGCCGCAGCTGGGCCAGGGAGGCGTGCTCGGCGCGGAAATGGTCCAGGGCGGTACGCACGCCGAGCGACCGCAGCCCCGCCAGCCGGGCGACCACGGTCGACAGTTCGTCCCCGATGCACGGCTCGGCCACCTCGACGACCAGTTGCTCGGGCGGCACGCCGTACGCGGCCAGCACCGCCGCCGTGCGCTGCACGTAGTCGGGCGTGGTCAACTCGCCCGTGGTCACGTTGACCGACATCCAGAGCTGCCGGCTGTTCGCGGACCACTCGGCGAGCTGCCGGCACGCCCGATCCAGCACCCACCACTCCAGCTCACCGACGATGTCGAGGTCCCGGGCGACAGGGAACAGCTCGTCGGGGAGCACCGTGCCGAGCACCGGGCTACGCCAGCGCAGGAACGCCTCGGTGCCGACGGGCTGCCGGTCACCCAGCCGCAGCACCGGCTGGTAGACCAGGTCCAGCTCGCCCCGGGCGACCGCACCGGGCAGCTCCCGCTCCAGGTCGAGCCGGCGGACCAGCTGCTCCTCCAGGAAGGCGTCGTACCACTCGACCCGGTCCCGGCCGAGCTGGACCGCCCGCCGCCGGGCCAGATCGGCCTGCCGCAGCACGTCCTGCGGCGATCCGGTGGTGACCTCGGCCAGGCCGATGCTCGCCGGCACCCGGAGCACCGCGCCGCCGAGCTGGTAGGGCTGGGTGAGCGCGGCGAGCAGGCGGTCGCCCAGCGCGTACGCCCGCATCGGTCCCGCCTCGGTGACGACCGCGAACCCGGCGTCGCCGACCTGCGCCAGCAGGTCCCGGCGGTCGACCACCGCGCGGGCCCGCCGTACCGCCTCGGCGAGCACACCGGCCCGCGGCGCCGACGGCGCGTCGCCGTCGGGCAGGTGCAGCTCCACCACGAGCAGCGCTCCGGCGGGCGCCGGGTTCCCGGCCAGCACGGTGAGGGCCCGCCCCAGGGCGGGTCCGTCGGCGAGCCCGTCCAGCGGCGGCGGCGCCGGGGCGGCCACCACGGTCGCCGGGACGGCCGCGGTCCGCGGCGGTGAATCGCCGGCCGGCGCCGTGGCGGGCCCGGCCCGCTCACCGCGGTCCCGTCCCGGGCGCACCTCCCCCGCGCGGAGCAGCTCGCGGAGCACGAGCGGCGGCACCGCCGCGAGGGCCAGCAACACGGTGGCGTGGTCGGTCGGCAGGCCCGCGTCGAGGTGCCGCCCCACGGCCGGCAGCAGCACCACCGCCGGCACCACCGCCCGGAGCCAGGCCGGGGCCGGGGAGACGGCCGCGGGCAGGGCGGCGACCGCCCCGGCCGCACCGGCGGCGACGAGCAGCATCCCCACCAGCAGCGGTGGTACGGCCAGCAGCAGCGGCCACGCCGACGCCCCCGGGTCCGCGAGGGCCGACGCCAGCAGCCCGAGCAGGATGAGGGTCAGCCCGCCCCGGCAGGTCGCCGCGCCGGGACGGCGGTGCGCGCCGGTCAGCGCGGTGAGTCCGGCGACGCCGAGTACGCCGAGCAACACCGACGCGGCGAGCCGATCCGGGGCCGGCGCGGTCGCCCGGGGCAGCAGCAGCCAGCCGGCGAGGGCCAGCCCGGCCGCCGGGGCGCCCGCGTCGGTGAGCCGGCGCAGCCGGACCCGGGCCGGTGGCCGCGCGCCCTCGCGCAGGCCACGCAGGCCGAGCAGGCCGAGCAGCGCGACCACGATCAGACCGGCGACACTCGTCCCCCGACGCTCCGGGCCCAGCAACGGCAGCACCGCCGCGGTGAGCCCGGCGGCCACCACGGCGGCGTCGAGCAGCAGGACGGCGGGGCGGCGGGGCGCTGTCGCGCTGCCGGGCACGCTCCCCGTCGAGCCGCCCTCGGCGGTGAACGCGACAGCCGGTCGCGGCTGCCGATCGGGGAGGCGGACGGCGAGCCGGGTGAGCCGTACCCCGGCGAGCGTGGCGCCGGCACCACCGGCGAGCGCGACCACCGCGGCGGCCGGTAACAGGTGGGCGGCGCCGGCGAGGACGAGCAGCGCGATCGCGGCGAGCACGGCGCCCTCGGGCGCCGCTCGACGGAGGACGGGGGCGCGGAGAGGGGCGG
>NZ_SMKG01000052.1 GCF_004348525.1 Micromonospora sp. 15K316
GGGCCGGGTGGTCCGGGTGGGCGGCAGCGAGCCCAGCTCGCGGCGGATGCTGAGCACGTCTCCGGTGCCGAGCCGCACGTCGAGCTGCGCGGCGAGCGCGTCCAGCACCCGGCCGTCGGTCATCGCGGCCGTCTGCAGCACCGCCTCGAAGGTCCGCAGGCGGCCCTCCCAGTCGATGAAGCTGCCCGCCTTCTCGTCCACCGGAGCGACCGGGAAGACCACGTCGGCCCGGCGGGTCACCGCGCTGGCCCGCAGTTCCAGGCTCACCAGGAACGGCACCTGCTCCAGAGCCTGCTCGGCGAGGCGCGGGTCGGCCAGGTCGGCCGGGTCGACGCCGGCCACCACCAGGGCGCCGAGCTGACCGTTCGCGGCCGCCGTGAGGATGCCGTCGGTGTCCCGACCGGCCTGGCTCGGGATGACCCCCGCCGCGATGTCCCACGCCTCGCCCAGCTCGGCGCGGGCGGCCGGCTCGGTGACCAGGCGACCGCCGGGGAGCAGGTTCGGCAGGCAGCCGGCGTCGACCGCGCCACGGTCACCCGCGCGCCGCGGCACCCAGGCCAGCTTGGCACCCGTACGCCGGGCCACGTCCGCGGCGGCGGAGAGGCCGCCCGGCACCTCGGCGAGCCGCTCGCCCACGATCAGGATCGCGCCCTCGGCGCTCAGCGCCTCGGTGACCGTGGCGTGCTCGGCGAGCACGCTCGCCTCCTCGCCCGGCACCACTCGGGCCAACTTGGCACCGAGCTTCTCCAGGCCGCGGGTGGCGAACGGGGCGATCGCGTACACCCGGAGGCCACGCTTGGCGTACGCCTTGCGCAGCCGCAGGAAGAGGATCGGGCACTCCTCCTCCGGCTCGATCCCGACCAGCACCACCGCCGGCGCCTGCTCGACGTCGGCGTAGGTCACATCGGTGACGCCGGCGACCGAGCTGGCCAGGAAGTCGGCCTCCTCGCGGGAGACCGGCCGGGCCCGGAAGTCGACGTCGTTGGTGTTGAGCGCGACCCGGGCGAACTTCGCGTACGCGTAGGCGTCCTCGACGGTCAGCCGGCCGCCGGTGAGCACCGCGGCGCCCTGCCCGGAGTCCCGGGCCGCCCGCAGCCCCTCGGCGGCGACGGTCAGCGCCTCGCTCCAGGACGCCTCCCGCAGCTCACCGGTGCGCTCGTCGCGGACCAGCGGGTTGGTGAGCCGGTCCTGCGCCCGGGTGTACTGGAAGCCCCACCGGCCCTTGTCGCAGTTCCACTCCTCGTTCACCGCCGGGTCGTCGCCGGCCAGCCGGCGCAGCACCTTGCCCCGCCGCCAATCGGTGCGCTGCGAGCAGCCGGCCGAGCAGTGCTCGCAGACGCTCGGGCTGGAGACCAGGTCGAACGGGCGGGCCCGGAACCGGTACTGGGCGCCGGTCAGCGCGCCGACCGGGCAGATCTGCACGGTGTTGCCGGAGAAGTACGAGTTGAAGGGGACGTCACCGGCGTCGCCCTCCTCGCCGTACGCGTCGTCCCGGTAGATGTTGATCTCCTCGGCGGACGACCGGTTCATCAGGTCGATGAACTTGTCGCCGGCGATCTCCTCGGAGAAGCGGGTGCACCGCTGGCAGAGCACGCAGCGCTCCCGGTCCAGCAGCACCTGGCTGCTGATCGGCAGCGGCTTCGGATACTCCCGCTTGTGCTCGTGGAACCGGGAGTCGCTGCGCCCGGTGGACATGGCCTGGTTCTGCAGCGGGCACTCGCCGCCCTTGTCGCACATCGGGCAGTCGAGCGGGTGGTTGAGCAGCAGCAGCTCCATGACCCCCTCCTGCGCCTTCTTGGCGACCGGGGAGCTGAGCTGGGTGCGGACCACCATGCCGTCGGCGACGGTCTGGGTGCAGGAGGCGACCGGCTTGCGCTGCCCCTCCACCTCGACCAGGCACTGCCGGCACGCGCCGGCCGGGGCCAGCAGCGGGTGGTCGCAGAACCGGGGGATCTCGGTGCCCAGCTGCTCGGCGACCCGGATCAGCAGCGCACCCTTCGGAGCGGTGACCTCGACCCCGTCGATGGTGAGCGTGACGGTTTCCGGGGCCTTGACGACGTCAGTCATGTGCCGGCCTTTCGCTCGCGACTGCGGGGCTCGCTTCGCTCACTCCTCGCGCTCGCATCAGTGCGCCCCCACTAGCTGCTTGTCGGACAGCTTCGGCGCGGTGCGCCCCTCGATGTAGTCGAGGTAGTCCTGCTTGAAGTACTGCAGGGAGGAGGTCACCGAGCTGGTCGCGCCGTCACCCAGGCCGCAGAACGAGCGGCCGAGGATGTTGTCGCAGGTGTCGAGCAGGGTGTCCAGGTCCTCGTGGGTGCCCTGGCCGGAGAGGATCCGCCGGTACACCCGGACCATCCAGTAGTTGCCCTCCCGGCACGGGGTGCACTTGCCGCACGACTCGTGGTGGTAGAACTCCAGCCACCGGTAGGTCGCGTAGACCGGGCAGTCCTGGTCCGAGAAGATCTGCGTGGCAGTGGTGCCGAGGATCGAGCCCGCCGCCGCCACCGACTCGAAGTCCAGCGGCACGTCCAGGTGCTCGGCGGTGAGCAGCGGGGTCGACGACCCGCCCGGGGTCCAGAACCTCAGGTTGTGCCCGGGCTGCATCCCGCCGGCCAGTTCGAGCAGCTCCCGCAGCGTGACGCCGAGCGAGCACTCGAACTGACCCGGGTTGGCGACCCGGCCGGAGAGCGAGTAGATCATCGGCCCGGAGGACTTCTCCGTGCCCATCGTCTTCCACCAGGCGGCGCCGCCCAGCACGATGTACGGCACGCTCGCGATGGTGCCGACGTTGTTGACGACGGTCGGGCTCGCGTAGAGGCCGTGGGTCGCCGGGAACGGCGGGCGGAGCCGGGGCTGGCCGCGGAAGCCCTCCAGCGAGTCCAGCAACGCGGTCTCCTCACCGCAGATGTACGCCCCGGCGCCCGAGTGCACCACCAGCTCCAGGTCGAAGCCGGAGCCGAGGATGTTCCGGCCGAGGTAGCCCTTGGCGTACGCCTCCCGCACCGCGTTGCGCAGCCGCCGCGCGGCGTGCACCGCCTCACCCCGGATGTAGATGTACGCGCGGTTGGCCCGGATCGCGTACGAGGCGATGATCACGCCCTCGACCAGCGAGTGCGGGTCGTGCGTCATCAGCGGGAGGTCCTTGCAGGTGCCCGGTTCGCCCTCGTCGGCGTTGACCACGAGGTAGTGCGGCTTGCCGTCGCCCTGCGGGATGAACCCCCACTTGAGACCCGTGGGGAATCCGGCCCCGCCGCGACCCCGCAGCCCGGAGTCCTTGACCAGCTGGATCAGGTCGTCCGGGTGGGCCTTGAGCGCCTTGCGCAGCGCCGCGTAGCCGTCCAGCTTCTCGTAGGTGCCGATCCGCCAGGCGTCCGGCGAGAGCCAGCGCTTGGTGAGGACCGGGGTGAGCTTGGCCAGCGTCTCCAGCCGAGGAGTGGTCACTTCTGGACCCCCGTTTCGCTCGCGACCGCCGGGTCCGCGCCGTTCCCGGCCTCCGCTTCCTTGAGATTTCGCTCCTGCGCCCCGGCGTCGTCGCCGGCGGGCTTGCCGTCACCGGCCGGCGGGTTGGCCGCCACACCGGCGGCCTCCGCCTCCTGCGCGTCACGCGGTGCCGGTGGCACGGAGTCCGACGGCACCTTCGTGCCGGGCGCGTCGGGTACGGCCGTGGCCGCGTCCGGCTGCCGCGTCTCGGCGACACGCACCTGCGGCGACTTGTCGTCCGGCGCCTTCACGTCCGGCGCGTTGCTGCCGGTCGCCTGCTCCGGCCGGGCCGGCTCGACCCCGGTGGGGGCGGACGCGCCGTCGCCGCCCTTGACCGCGGCGGGGGCCGACTTCGCTGCCGCGTCGGCCTTCGCCTTCTCCGCGGCCTCGGCCTTGGTCTTCGCCTCGGCGGCAGCCCGGTCGGCCTCGGCCTTGCTCCGGATCGGCGTGTTCGGGTCGAAGCCCGGGACCGAGATGCCGTGCTGCTCGGCGAGGCGGAGCCCGCGCAGGCTCGACTCGCCCGGACCGCCGTCGGCGACCGCCTCCGCCCGCTCGTCGGCGAACCCGGCGAGCTGGACGGCCATCTCCTTGAGGGTGCAGAGCCGGCCGCCCCGGGTCGGCATCGGCCGGCCGCCGGCCCGCAACTCGTCCACCACACCGACCGCGGCCTGCGGGTCGACGTTGTCGAAGAAGTCGTAGTTGACGGTCATGACCGGGCCGTAGTCGCACGCGGCCAGGCACTCCGCGTGCTCCAGGGTGATTTTCCCGTCGGTGGTGGTCTCGTCGTGCCCGACACCGAGGTGCTCGGCGAGGGTGTCGTAGACCTCCTGGCCGCCGAGCACGTTGCACATCGTGTTGGTGCAGACGCTGACCAGGTAGTCACCTGTCGGCTTGCGCTTGTACATCGTGTAGAAGGTGGCCACCGCCCCGACCTGGGCCTTGTTCAGACCCAGCACCTCGGCGCAGAACTCCACCCCGGCCGGGGAGACGTAACCCTCCTCGGCCTGCACCAGGTGCAGCAGCGGCAGCAGCGCCGAGCGGGACCGGTCCGCCGGGTAGCGGGAGATGATCTCCCTCGCCCGCTCGCGGGTCTGTTCGGTGAAGACAGTCATCAGAGCCGCCCTTCGTTCGCGACTGCGGGGCTCGCAAGCTCACTCCTCGCGCTCACCGGTCACAACCTCCCATGACGGGGTCCAGCGAGGCGCCACCGGCGATCACGTCGGCGATCAGGCCACCCTCGGCCATCGCCGGGAGCGCCTGCAGGTTGACGAAGCTCGGCTCCCGGTAGTGCACCCGGTAGGGCCGGGTCCCGCCGTCGGAGACCGCGTGCACGCCCAGCTCGCCGCGGGGCGACTCGATGCCGACGTACACCTGGCCGGGCGGGACGCGGAAGCCCTCGGTGACCAGCTTGAAGTGGTGGATCAGCGACTCCATCGACTGACCCATGATCTTGGCGACGTGCTCCAGCGAGTTGCCCATGCCGTCGACGCCGATGGCCAGCTGAGCCGGCCAGGCGATCTTCCGGTCGGCGACCATCACCGGGCCCGGCTTGGCCAGCCGGTCCACCGCCTGCTCGACGATCTTCATCGACTCGCGGATCTCGGCCAGGCGCACCTGGTAACGCCCCCACACGTCGCCGTCGGCGTGCGTCGGGACGTCGAACTCGTACGTCTCGTAGCCGCAGTACGGCATGGTCTTGCGCAGGTCCCAGGCGAGACCGGCGGAGCGCAGCACCGGCCCGGTCACGCCGAGCGCCAGGCACGCGGTCACGTCGAGTACCGCCACGTTCTTCGTACGCTCGGTCCAGATCGGCTGACCGGAGAGGAGGTCCTCGTACTCCTTGAGCCGCTTCGGCAGCAGCTTGAGGAGTTCACGGATCTTGATGATCGCGTCGTCCGGCACGTCCTGCGCCACACCGCCGGGGCGGACGTACGCGTGGTTCATCCGCAGGCCGGTGATGAGCTCGAAGATCTCGAGGATGTACTCCCTCTCCCGGAAGCCGTACAGCATGATCGAGATCGCGCCGAGCTCCATGCCCGTGGTGGCGAGCCAGACCAGGTGCGAGGAGATCCGGTTGAGCTCCATCATGAGCACCCGGATGGTGTTGGCCCGCTCGGTGACGTCGTCGGTGATGCCGAGCAGCTTCTCCACCGCGAGCGAGTACGCCGTCTCGTTGAAGAGCGGGGCGAGGTAGTCCATCCGGGTCACGAAGGTGCTGCCCTGGACCCAGGTGCGGTACTCGAGGTTCTTCTCGATCCCGGTGTGCAGGTAGCCGATGACCGAGCGGGCCTCCCGGACCGTCTCGCCCTCCAGCTCCAGCACCAGCCGCAGCACGCCGTGCGTGGACGGGTGCTGCGGGCCCATGTTGACGACGATCCGCTCGTCGTTGATCGGGTCGGTGCCGGAGACGACCGAGTCCCAGTCCCCACCGGTGACGGTGAAGACCTTGCCCTCGGTGGTCTCCCGCTCGGTCGCGTAGTTCGAAGTGGTCACTGGTACGACCTCCGCTTGTCCGGGCCGCTGGTGGTACCGCGAATCTCGGCGCCCGTCACTGGTACGACCTCCGCTTGTCCGGGCCGCTGGTGGTGCTGCGGATTTCCGCGCCCGTCACTGGTACGACCTCCGCTTGTCCGGCGGTGGGATCTCCGCGCCCTTGTACTCGACCGGCACGCCGCCGAGCGGGTAGTCCTTGCGCTGCGGGTGCCCCTCCCAGTCGTCCGGCATGAGGATCCGGGTCAGGTTGGGGTGACCGTCGAAGACGATCCCGAACATGTCGTAGGCCTCGCGTTCCTGCCAGTCCGCCGTCGGGTAGACCGCGGTGACACTGGGCAGGTGCGGGTCCTCGGCGGGCACGGCCGCCTCCAGCCGGACCCGGCGGCGGTACGTCATCGAGGTGAGCTGGTAGACCACGTGCAGTCGACGCTCGTCGGCGCCGAGGTAGTCCACGCCGGACACCGACGAGCAGAGCTCGAAGCGGAGCGCCAGGTCGTCCCGCATCACCTGGCAGACCTCGGCGATCCGCTCGGGCCGGACGTGCAGGGTCAGCTCGCCCCGGTCGACCACGACCTTCTCGATCGCGTCGGCGAAGCCCGGGTAGGCCTCCTCCAGCGCGTCGTGGACCTCGTCGAAGTAGCTCCCGAACGGCCGTGACGCGCCGGCAATGGGACGGCGCGGGCGGACCAGGCCGCCGAAGCCGGAGACGTCGCCGGAGCCCTGGTTACCGAACATGCCGCGCCCGGCCGGGCTGGACGGCGGGTGCTCGGCGGGGGCGCCGCTGGTGGCCCCGGCGGGGGTCACCGGTACGGGCACGCCGCCGTCGTTCGGCTTGTCGTGAGGTGAGGTCACTTCTTCATGCCCCCGTACTGCTGAAGATGGTTCTGGGCCTGCATCCAGTTCTCGATCCGCAGCTGCTCCTCGCGGCCCTCCCGGACGGCCTTCGTCCACTCGGCACGGCGGGTCTTGTCGCTGCGGTACGACGACGGCATCGAGCCGTAGGGGACGACCGGGACGTCGCCGCGCTCCGTGCGCGCCTCGAGCATCTTGCGGCCGTTCGGGCCCAGCGGCTCGTGCATGATCTTCTCGCGGAGCTTGAGGATCGCGTCGATGAGCATCTCCGGCCGGGGCGGGCAGCCGGGCAGGTACATGTCGACGGGCACCACGTGGTCGACGCCCTGCACGATCGCGTAGTTGTTGAACATGCCGCCGCTGCTGGCGCAGACGCCCATGGAGAGCACCCAGCGCGGCTCCGCCATCTGGTCGTAGATCTGGCGCAGCACCGGGGCCATCTTCTGACTGACCCGACCGGCCACGATCATCAGGTCCGCCTGGCGGGGCGAGGCGCGGAAGACCTCCATGCCCCAGCGGCCCATGTCGTAGTGCGGGCCGCCGGCCGCCATCATCTCGATGGCGCAGCAGGCGAGACCGAACGTGGCGCCCCAGACGGACGACTTCCGGGACCAGTTGACGAGCTTCTCCACCGAGGTCAGCAGGATGCCGGCGGGGAGCTTCTCCTCGATGCCCATCTGACGTTCCTTCCTCAGTCCCAGTCCAGGCCGCCGCGCCGCCACACGTAGGCGTACGCGACGAAGACCGCGACGATGAACAGGACCATCTCCACGAAGCCGAAGATCGGCAGGGCGTCGAAGGAGACCGCCCAGGGGTAGAGGAAGATGATCTCGATGTCGAAGACGATGAAGAGCATCGCCGTCAGGTAGAACTTGATCGGGAAACGCCCGCCGCCCACCGGCTGCGGGCTGGGCTCGATGCCGCACTCGTACGCCTCGAGTTTGGCCTTGTTGTAACGCCGGGGGCCGGCGAAGCGGGCGGCGGCCACGGAGAACAGCGCGAACGCCGCGGCGAGGGCGAACAGCCCGATGATGGGTGCGTAAGGCGAGAGCGACATCTTCTTCTCCTGCTCGTCCTTCCCTGCCCTCGTTGACGAGAATCACACTATTCACGTCCCCCGAAGTGTTCGCCGCCGGGGGGCGGGTCTGTCCGACCGGTCCGGTTCCTTCGCAGGTCACCGGCGGTCTATGTCATACCGCCGGCGCCACCCGGGTCATCGCGTTGATGACCCGGTCCATCGCGTCCCCGCCGCGCGGGTCGGTCAGGTTGGCCAGCAGCTTGAGCACGAAGCGCATCAGCGTCGGATGCGGCATGCCGTGCTTCGTCGCGAGCCGCATGATCTCGGGGCGGCCGATGAGCTTCACGAAGACCCCGCCGAGCCGGTAGTAGCCGCCGAAGCGGGCCTTCAGCTCGGCCGGGTACGCCTGCAACGCCCGCTCGCGCTCGGCGCCGGCCGGTCGGGCCAGCGCCTGCACGACGACCTCCGCGGCCAGTTCACCGGACTCCATGGCGTACGCGATGCCCTCGCCGTTGAACGGGTTCACCATGCCGCCGGAGTCACCGACCAGCAGCACCCCGCGGGTGTAGTGCGGGACGCGGTTGAAGCCCATCGGCAGCGCGGCGCCGAGGATCGGACCGTCCGCATTGGCCTCGTCGGTCATTCCCCAGTCCTCGGGGGTGTTCGCCAGCCAGTCGGTGAGCAGGCGACGGTAGTTGGTCTTGCCGAACGCGGAGGAGGAGTTGAGCACGCCGAGCCCCACGTTCACCCGGCCGTCGCCGAGGCCGAAGATCCAGCCGTAGCCGGGCAGCAGGTTGTCGCCGCTCTCCTTGCTCCGCAGTTCGAGCCAGGACTCCAGGTAGTCGTCGTCGTGCTTGGCGGGTGAGCGGTAGTAGCGACGCACCGCCACCCCGATCGGCCGGTCCTCGCGCTTGGCCAGCCCGAGCGCGAGCGGGAAGCGGCCGGAGACGCCGTCGGCCGCGACCACGAGCGGAGCGTGGAAGCTGGTGGGGGTCTTCTCCGGCCCGACCTCGGCCTGCACGCCGATCACCCGGTCGTCGGCGTCGAGCACCGGGCCGATGACGTTGGTGCCCGTGCGCAGCGTGGCGCCCGCGGCGACGGCCCGCTCGGCGAGGAGCTGGTCGAAGTCCAGCCGGGTGCGGACCAGGCCGTAGTTGGGGAAGCTCGCGAGGTCGGGCCAGTCCAGCTCCAGCCGGATGCCTCCGCCGATCACCCGCAGCCCCCGGTTGTGCAGCCACCCCGCCTGGGGCGACGTGTCGACGCCCATCCGGAGCAGCTGGCGCACCGCGCGCGGGGTCAACCCGTCGCCGCAGACCTTCTCCCGAGGGAACTCGGTCTTCTCCAGCAGCAACACCCGCACCCCGTGCTGGGCCAGGTGGTACGCCGTGGCCGAGCCACCGGGACCGGCGCCCACGACGATCACGTCGGCGTCATGCTCCACCGCGGACATCCGCGCCTCCTCCCGCCTGCTCGTGAAATGCTTCACAAGCCAACCGCTGGGAGTCTATGACCGACGTCTCATCCGCGCGTGACCAGGGGGGCCTAAGTTACGGATGTGACACCTAAGAGCGCATCGAGAGCGCTCGGTGTCAGGCCCGACTGGGGGCGTCGAGGCCCGCGTCGACGCGGATCGTCTCGGGAAGGTGGTCGCGCAGCGCGCCGCCGGCCGCGCGGTCGAGCGCGGCGAGCACCTCGGCCACCACCTGACGGACGTCCGCCGGATCGGCGCCGGCCAACTCCCGCAGCTGCGCGATGAGTTCGGCCGCGTCGTCGTCGGTGGCGTCCACCCGGTCCGTCGGCTCTGGTCCCGTCATGGGGGCGAGCATACGGCGCAAAGTGGACTAAAAACGGATGTTCACGAAAATCCGTCGGCGCGTGGGGCGCGGCGAGATCACTCGCGGACGGCCCGGTGCAGAGCGACGATCCCGCCGGTCAGGTTGCGCCAGGCCACCTTCCGCCAACCCGCCGCGCCGACCCTCGCGGCGAGTGCCGGCTGGTCGGGCCAGGCCCGGATCGACTCGGCCAGGTAGACGTACGCGTCGGGGTTGCTGGAGACCGTGCGGGCCACCGCCGGCAGCGAGCGCATCAGGTAAGAGAGGTAGACGGTGCGGAACGCCGGGTTGACCGGGGTGCTGAACTCGCACACCACCAGCCGGCCACCGGGCCGGGTGACCCGGGCCAGCTCACGCAGCGCGGCATCGGTGTCGGCGACGTTGCGCAGCGCGAAGGAGATGGTGACCGCGTCGAAGCTCGCGTCGGCGAACGGCAGCCGCAGCGCGTCCCCGGCGAGCAGCGGCACACTGGGCCGGCTGCGCTTGCCGGCGTGGAGCATGCCGAGCGAGAGATCCGCACCGACCGCGTACGCCCCGGACTGGGCCAACTCCTCGGTGGAGACCCCGGTGCCGGCGCCCACGTCGAGCACCCGCTCGCCGGGACGCAGCCCGAGCGCGGCCCGGGTGGCCCGCCGCCAGGACCGGTCCTGCCCGAAGGAGAGGACGGTGTTCGTCAGGTCGTAACGCGCCGCCACGCCGTCGAACATCGCGGCGACCTCGTGCGGCTGCTTGTCCAGGCTGGCGCGCCGGCCGTGTGGGGTGCTCACCCCTCCACTCTGCCAGCCACCCTCCGCCGGGCGGCCGGTGGGTTCGGCGTACGCGAAGGGGGCGGAGTGCCGTGCGCCACCCCGCCCCCTGTCCGCGGTACGGGTCAGTCGGTCGACGTCTCGTCGCCCGGCGCCACCAGCACGACCCGGCGCCGCCGGGACATCAGCAGCAGCGCGCCACCGGCCAGCAGGATCGCCCCGCCGATGCCACCGATCAGGCTGACCTGCACACCGGTCACCGGCAGGCCGCCGTCACCACCACCGCCACCGCCCGGTGCCGGAGTGGTGGTGGCCGTGCCGCTCGGAGTGGGGGTCGCCGTCGGCTCGCCGGTCGGCGTGACGGTGGGCGTCGGGGTCGGCGTGGGCTGCGCGGACAGATCCACGAACGCCTCGAAGGTGGTGTGGTTGTCGAGAATGTCCACCTCGGTGAAGGCCTTGCGCTGCTGCGCCGTGGCGACCCGCGGCTGCTCGACCGCAGGTCCATCGACTGTGTCCAGGCTGATCGCGAAGAGGTCGCCCTCCTTGAGCACCGGCTCGGTCACATCCTCGCCGACCTTCACCCGGACGTCGGCCGTGTAGTACTCCCCCGGCTTGAGGATCACGCCCGGGTCGTCGCAGAGCAGCTGGGCCTTGCCGACGATCTCCTGCTCGATGCAGCCCTCCGGCTTCTGCACGAAGCTGACGCCCGCCGGCACCGTCAACCCGTACGAGATGCCCGTCACCTTGCGGCTGCCGTGGTTGTAGACGGCCCAGTCCAGCGGCACCGTCTCGCCGCGCGGTACCGGCTTCAGGTCCGGCTCGTCCTGGACCGCGCCGTTGACCACGACGTTCGCCTGCACGTCCTGCACCCACGAGGTCAGGTCGTATCCAGGCTTCGTCACCCGAACGGGCACATCGAGGACCTGGCCGTCGTCCTGGCCAGCCGAATCCGTCGAGAAGGCGCCGACAGAGAGAATGCCCCCGTTGCCCCGGCCACCCGTGCTGAACAGCGGTACTCCGAAGTCCTCACTGGCACCCGGGGGCAGGTCGGGCAGGCGGCACTCGTAGAGAAGCTCCGCGAAGACCTTGCAGCCGTCGGGCACCACGAAGCCCACCCGCTTCGCGTTGAGGCCGATGACGTTCGCCCGGAAGACGACCGACTTCGCCGGGGCCTTCCCGATGTTCGTCACGGTGAACTTGAACGGCTTGGCCTTGGCCTCCTGCACACCCTTGGCCAGCTCGGTGCTGATTTGAGCGACAACGAGGTCCGGCTTGTCGGCGGCGTGTGCCGGGGTGGTCACGGCGGCCAGGCTGCCGGCCACGACCATGGCCACGGTGCTGATGCGCGCGAGGGCGGATCGGTGGAACGGTTTCATCGGTCCCCCGGGGGATGAGGAAAGGAAAAAGAAGTGGCTTCATGAACCCGAGCGGACGTTATCGAACGGCGAAGTGGCACGCCAGCGCTGGAGATGCGAATTCATCCGTCCGTCCACGTTCGGATGAACGGTGCGGGCGGGACGATCACCCATCACGCCCGCACCGCTCGCGTCGTCTGAACGGTCCTCCTGACCGCTCGGTGATCGGTCTCAGCTCGTCGGCTGCTCGTCCTGCGGAGTCACCGCCACCACCCGACGTCGGCGGGCGACCAGGACAAGCACGACGCCGCCAAACAGCCGGACGCCCCGATCGGTCGCGTCTGCGGGCCGGTCACCTCACCGGCAGGCCGGCCGCCGCCGTCACCGTCACCGGGCGGATCGACCGCAAGGCGCGTCAGGTGGCCTGAACCAGCGGCAGGGACTTGCCGACGCCACCACCCGGGAGGGCGATCGAGGAGAAGTGCGAGACCACCCGATCGTCGGTCGGGTCGTCCTCCGGCGTCCAGTGCACGGCGAGCCGGTGGTAGAGGGTGTCCCGCTGCGCCGGGATCCGGCCGGCCGTACGGATCATCTCGATCAGCTCGTGCAGGTTGGACCGGTGCCGCGCGCCGGCTGAGGAGATGACGTTCTCCTCCAGCATGATCGAGCCGAGGTCGTCCACCCCCATGTGCAGCGCGAGCTGGCCGACGTCCTTGCCGGTGGTCAGCCAGGAGGCCTGCAGGTGTGGCACCGTCTCGAAGAAGAGCCGGGCTACCGCGACCAGGCGCAGGTACTCCAGCCGGGTCGCCTGGGTGCGCCCCTTCAGGTGGTTGTTCTCCGGCTGGTACGTCCACGGGATGAAGGCACGGAAGCCGCCGGTGCGGTCCTGCACGTCACGGATCATCCGCAGGTGCTCGATCCGCTCGGCGTTGGTCTCGCCGGTGCCCATCATCATCGTCGCGGTCGATTCGAGGCCCTGCCGGTGCGCCAGCTCCATGACCTCCAGCCAGCGCTCGCCGGACTCCTTCAGCGGAGCGATGGCCTTACGGGGCCGCTCGGGCAGCATCTCCGCGCCCGCGCCCGCGATCGAGTCGAGCCCGGCCGCCTTGATCCGGGCGATCGCCTCGTCCAGGCTCACCCCGGAGACCTTGGCCATGTGCAGGATCTCGCTCGGGCCGATGGAGTGGATCGCCAGCTGGGGGTAGGCCTGCTTGACCGCGGAGAAGAGCTCCTCGTAGTACTCCACGCCGTACTCCGGGTGGTGCCCACCCTGGAGCATGACCTGGGTGGCGCCCAGGTCGACCGCCTCGCCGCAGCGACGCAGGATCTCCTCCGTCGAGTGGCTCCAGCCCTCGCTGTGCTTGGGCGCGCGGTAGAAGGCACAGAACTTGCACGCCGTCACGCAGACGTTCGTGTAGTTGATGTTGCGGTCGATCAGGTACGTGACGATGTTGTCCGGGTAGCGCCGTCGGCGCACCGCGTCGGCCGCCTCGCCGAGGGCGTGGAAGGGCGCGTCGGTGTAGAGAAGCAGAGCCTCCTCGGGCGTGATCCGCCCGCCGTCCGCGCCGCGCTGCAGGATGTCGTCGATCTCCCGGCTCACCGTCACGCCCCCGAGCCTACGTCGCCGGGCCGACGACGTCGGACTGTGGCCACCCCTCACGCGTCGTAGTCGACGACGAGCTTGTCGGTGACCGGGCTCGACTGGCAGGTCAGCACGTAGCCCGCAGCGATCTCGTCCGGCTCCAGGGCGTAGTTGCGGGCCATCTCGACCTCGCCCTCCACCACCTTCGCTTTGCAGGTCGAGCAGACCCCGCCCTTGCAGGCGTACGGCAGCTCGCCGCGGACCTTCAGCGCGGCGTCCAGCACCCGCTCGTCGCGCCGCATGGTGAGGCTCGACGAGCGGCCGTCCAGCACGATCGTCACCTCCGTGCCGGCGCCGGCCTCGTCGGCGGGGCGGCGCGGCGGCTCCGGCGGCGCGTCGACGTGGAACAGCTCCGTGTGCACCGCCGACTCCGGCACGCCACGCGCGCCGAGCGTCTCCCGGACGTCGACCACCATGCCGTACGGGCCGCAGAGGAACCACTCCTCGATGTGCTCGGCCGGCACGATCGTCTCCAGCAACCGGCCCATCCGGTCGGCGTCGATCCGGCCGGAGAGCAGCGGCGACTCACCCTGCTCCCGGGAGAGCACGTGCACCAGGTGCAGCCGGCTGGGATACCGGTCCTTCAGGTCGGCCAGCTCCTCGGCGAACATCACGGTGTTCGACCGCCGGTTGCCGTACACCAGGGTGAAGGTGCTGGCCGGCTCCACGGCGAGCGCCGTCGCGACCAGCGCGAGCACCGGGGTGATGCCGGAGCCGGCGACCACCGCGCCGTAGTGGCGGACACGTCCCGGGTCGAACGCCGACGTGAAGTGGCCGAGCGGGGGCAGCACCTCGACGGTCTCGCCGAGTTGCAGCTCGCCGCAGGCGAAGGTGGAGAAGGCGCCGCCGGGCACCTCCCGCACACCGATCCGCAGCCGGCCGTGCCGGGCCAGGTCCTCGGGGGTCGAGCAGATCGAGTACGACCGGCGCACGTCGGCGCCGTCCGCGGCGGTACGCCGGACGGTCAGGTGCTGCCCGGCACGGAACGTGAACGTCTCCCGCAACTCCTCGGGCACGGCGAAGGTGATCGCCACGGCGTCGTCGGCGAGCCGGTCGACGGCGGCGACCGGGAGCGGGTGGAAGACGGGCCGGCGACGGACCGGCCGGGTGATGGTGACAGTCACAGCGCCTTCAGGTGGTCGAAGGGTTCGGAGCAGGAGCGGCACCGCCAGAGCGCCTTGCACGCGGTGGAGCCGAAGCGGCTGAGCTGCTCGGTCTCCGGCGACCCGCAGCGGGGGCAGCGCAGCGTGAGGGTGAGCGGCACGACGCCGGGCCGGCGCACCGGCTGCGGCGGCGCGATCCCGGCGGCGGCCAGCTTCGCCCGGCCGGACTCGGAAATCCAGTCGGTGCTCCACGCCGGGGAGTGGACGGTGCGCACCTCGGCGTCCGGATGGCCGGCCGCGGTGAGCGCGCGGCGGATGTCGGCGCGGATCACGTCCATCGCCGGGCAGCCCGTGTACGTGGGGGTGATGGTGACGACCACCCGGCCGGTCGACGGATCCTCGTCGACCGACCGCAGGATGCCCAGCTCGTCGATGGTGAGCACCCGGATCTCCGGGTCCACCACCGCGGCTGCGGCCTCCCGCGGATTCACCGGTGCCACCCTCCGTTCGCGACCGCGGGGCTGCTCACCACTTCGCCCCCGGGTGGGCGCGGTGCAGCACCTGCATCTCGGCGAGCAGGTACGACAGGTGCTCGGTGTGCACGCCGTCCCGCCCGCCGGCCGGCGCCCAGCCCGACTCGGGTCGGGTGAGCGTGGCCTCGGCCAGCACCGCCGTCACGGTGGCGTCGAACTCCGCCCGCAGGGCGGCCGGGTCGACCGGCGCGCCCGGGTCGGGGGCGAAGAGCTCCGCCGCGTACGGCCACACCTGCTCGACCGCCGCCTGCATCCGGCGGTGCGACTCCTCGGTGCCGTCACCGAGCCGCTTCACCCAGAGCGCGGCGTGGTCCAGGTGGTACGCCGACTCCTTGCGCGTCTTGGACCCGATGGCGGCCAGCCGCTCGTCGGCGCACTCGGCGAGCGCGGTGTAGAGCGGGAGTTGGTACGCCGAGAGGAGGAGCAGCTTCGCCATGGTGACCGCGAAGTCGTCGTTGGGCAGCTCGACCAGGAGGCAGTTGCGGAACTCCCGGTCGTCGCGCAGGTAGGCGAGGGCGTCCTCGTCCCGGCCGGCGCCCTCCAGCTCGCCCGCGTACGTCAGCAGGAGCCGGGCCGCGCCGAGCTGGTCGAGGGCGATGTTCGCCAGCGCGATGTCCTCCTCCATCTCCGGGGCGCGGGTGGTCCACTCGGCGAGCCGCTGTGCCGCGATCAATGCGTCGTCGCCGAGCCGGAGGGTGAACTCGAACGGCCCGTTCACGCCGCCACCTCGCTTCGCTCGGCGCCGGCGTGAAGGGCCCCGCTGCTGAGCCGACTGGTTCGCTCGCTCTGCTCGCTCACAGGTGCGCCACCCCGTCCGGCACCTCGTAGAAGGTGGGGTGGCGGTAGACCTTGTCGGCCGCGGGGTCGAAGAAGGCGTCCTTCTCGTCCGGGCTCGACGCGGTGATCGCGCTCGCCGGCACCACCCAGATCGACACGCCCTCCTGCCGCCGGGTGTAGAGATCCCGGGCGTTGCGCAGGGCCAGCTCCGCGTCGGGGGCGTGCAGGCTGCCGACGTGGGTGTGGGACAACCCCCGCCGGGCCCGGACGAAGACCTCCCACAGCGGCGACGGATCGGTCACGCTGCCACCTTCTCCTTCTTCTCCACCGCCCGCTTGGCGGCGTACGCCGCGGCGGCCTCGCGTACCCAGGCACCGTCGGCGTGGGCCTGCCGGCGGTGCGCCATCCGCTGCCGGTTGCACGGCCCGTCACCCTTGATGACCCGCATCAGCTCGTCGTAGTCGGGCTGGGTGAAGTCGTACGCCTGCCGCTCGTCGTTCCAGCGCAGGTCGGGGTCGGGGATGGTCAGGCCGAGGATCTCGGCCTGCTGCACGCACATGTCGACGAAGCGTTGGCGCAGCTCGTCGTTCGAGAAGCGCTTGATCTTCCAGGCCATCGACTGCGTGGAGTGGGTCGACTCACCGTCCGGCGGGCCGAACATCGCCAGTGACGGGTACCACCAGCGGTCCAGCGCGTCCTGGGCCATCGCCTTCTGCGCGGGGGTGCCGTGGGCCAGCGTGTGCAGGATCTCGTAGCCCTGCCGCTGGTGGAACGACTCCTCCTTGCAGATGCGGATCATCGCCCGGGCGTACGGCCCGTAGGAGCAGCGGCACAGCGGCACCTGGTTGACGATCGCCGCGCCGTCGACCAGCCAGCCGATGGCACCGACGTCGGCCCAGGTGAGGGTGGGGTAGTTGAAGATCGAGCTGTACTTCTGCCGGCCGTTGAGGAGCAGGTCGACCAGCTCGTCGCGGCTGATCCCGAGGGTCTCGGCGGCGGCGTAGAGGTAGAGACCGTGCCCGGCCTCGTCCTGGACCTTGGCGAGCAGGATCGCCTTGCGCTTGAGCGACGGCGCCCGGCTGATCCAGTTTCCTTCCGGCTGCATGCCGATGATCTCCGAGTGCGCGTGCTGGGCGATCTGCCGGATCAGCGTCTTGCGGTACGCCTCCGGCATCCAGTCGCGTGGCTCGATCTTCTGGTCGGCCTCGACGATCTCGGCGAAGAACCCCGCCAGGTCGTCGTCGGACGCGGGCACGCGCCGCCGCTGCCGGGCCGCGGCCTCCCGCAGTGCGGCCTCGGCCGCCTCGACCTCTCCGAGCAGGCCGCCACCGGATGCCTCCTCCGGGGCGCCGAAGTCGTTGCCATACATGACGACAAGTGTTACAGCTCCCGACCGAAGACACCAGGGGGTGTAACAGGAATCCGAGGACGACTTTCGAATCGGATCGCCGCTCCGACCGGGAGACGCTTACGGAACTTTTACGGACAGTCGGGATAGCGTGCCCTTCGAAACAAAGATGAACACTCCCAGAAGCCACATAACGGTTTGATATCCCGCCTTCACCGCAACTTGCCAGGCGCAGACACTGGCACTTCCCAGTTGCGGACGTAGACTTTCGACGTCACACCGATCGGCCGGCGACGATCGCCGTCCCCACAGGTCGTGGACCTTCCCGACCTGGGCGGTCAGCCGGTCCGTCCGGACAGAAAGCCGGTCCCCCCGGCCCCGACATCTGGAGTTCACCCACTCATGCGTTCCCGCGTGACAATGGTGCTCGCCGTCGCAGCAGTCGTCCTCGGTAGCGCCCTGCTCGTTCCGACCGCATACGCCCGTCTCTCGAGCGGGGACGGCGGCGGCAGCAGCAGCGGCGGCAGCGGCGGAGCGGACGTCGCCGCGCCCGCGCCCACCCCACCACCACCGCCCACCCTGGCCGCCGGTCCGGTCTCCGTGGACTTCGACGGTGACTTCTTCTCGTGGGCCCTCATGGACCGGAAGACCGGCGAGATCTCCGGGGCGAAGAACATGGCCTCGACCAACTCGACCGAGTCGATGATCAAGGCCTGGATCGTCAGCGACTACCTGCGCCAGCTCGGCGACAGAAAGCCGCCGGCCGACATGCTGAAGATGGCGAGCGCCGCCATCCGGAAGAGCGACGACGGCGCGGCCGACAAGGTCTACTTCGCCGCCGGCGGCTCGTACCGCCCGTCAGCCAACGGCGCGCCGAACCCGGTGATCCAGCGGGCGATCAAGACCTGCGGCCTCACCGACACCAAGCGCGGCAACGTGAAGAAGTACGAGGGCTTCTGGAGCTTCACCCGGATGTCCCCGCGGGACGCCGTCCGGCTCGGCGACTGCATCGCCGACGGCAAGGCGGCCGGGCCCAAGTGGACCAAGTGGGTGCTGGACGAGATGAGCAAGGTCAGCGGCAGCGTCTCCGACCAGCACGAGACGTACGGCGGCGGCAAGTGGGGGATCGTCGACGGCCTGCCGGCGTCGATCAAGGCACAGGGGCCGGTCAGCATCAAGAACGGCTGGACCCGGCTCGGCTACGACGGCAACTGGCACGTCAACTGCCTCGCCGTCACCGACAAGTGGAGTCTCGCCGTCATGATGCGCTACCCGGCCGGTCGCAGCCTCTCCTACGGGGCCAAGACCTGCGCCAGCGTCGCCACCCAGCTGGTGACCCCGCAGCCCGGCGCGGTGCTGAAGGTGCCGCAACAGCCGGCCGGGAAGCTCTGATGGCCGACGATCGGCCCAGCCGCGAGGCGTCCCCGCTGCGGCTGCTCGCCATCGCGGTGGTCCTCATCGGGCTGGTGCTCGTGTCGCTGCGTCTGGTGCCCGGCTCACCGTTCGAGTCCCAGGCCGCTCCGGCGTGGGGCACGGGCGCGGGCGACGGCGCACACGTGGACGGCGCGGCCGGCCGTAGCGACCGCCCCTCGGCGGAGCCGAGCCCGTCCCTGCCGCCGCTGCCGTTCGAGGCCAAGGAGCTCGACCTCGACATCGAGGGCTGGTACGGCTGGGCCGTCCTGGACCGGCGGACCGGAGAGGTCATCGGCTCGAAGGACATGGACGAGACGAGCACCACCGCGTCGCTGATCAAGTCCTGGATCGTCGCCGACTACCTGCGCCGCGCCGACGAGAAGGGTCAGACGCCGAGTGACGCCAAGCTCGCCGACGCCACTCTGGTCATTCGGGACAGCGACAACACCCGCGCCGAGCAGTTCTACGACAACGTCGGGCGCGCCGCCTCGATCAAGCGGGCGATCTCGATGTGCGGCCTCACGGACAGCAGCGTCGCCCCCGACGGCGGCTGGAGCCGCACGGCCCTCTCCCCTCGGGACGTCGCCCGCCTCGGCAACTGCATCGCCGAGGGCAAGGCCGCCGGGCCCGAGTGGACGGACTGGCTGCTCAACGAGATGCGCCAGGTGCGGGGCGCGGGCGACTTCGGCATCCGGAAGGCGTTCCCGGCCGCCGAGCGCAAGCAGATCGCCATCAAGAACGGGTGGATCGACCGGACCCAGGAGCAGGAGATGCACATCAACTGCCTGGCCATCGGGGACACCTGGACGATGGGCGTGATGGTCCGCTACCCGATCGACATGGGTTACGACTACGGCATGAAGAACTGCCAGAAGATCACCGAGGCGCTGCTCCGCCCCGGGGTCTGACACCGTCCGACCGGTCCGGCGGGCGTCCGACCGACTCGTCCGCTGCGGAGGTCGGGGCATCCGGCGCTGCGGATCGCCCCGACCTCCGGACGTCCCTGTCGATCAGGCGGCGAAGAAGTCGGGGCCGTTCGGCGGCAGCGCGGGCGCCTCGCCGAGCGCCGCGGCCCGCCGGGCGAACTCCCGCAGACCGGCGACCTGGCGCTCACCCAGCGAGAAGTCCAGCGTCCGGAAGTACGTGGCCAGGGTCTCCGCGTCGAACGGCTCCCACCGGGCACCGGCCTCGGCGACCTGGTCGAGCTCCGCGAGGCTGATGTCGCGGGAGCGCAGGAACGCCTCGTGCACCTCCTTGACCCGACCGGGATGGGCGGCCGCGAAGTCGCGACGTGCCGCCCAGACGGCGAAGACCATCGGCAGCCCGGTCCACTCCCGCCACGCCTGCCCGAGATCGGTGACCTCCAGCCCACGGCGGGGCGCCTCGTAGAGCGCGCGCAGCGCCACGTCGCCGATGACCACGGCGGCGTCCGCCTCCAGCAGCATCTGCGTCAGGTCGGGCGGGCACCGGAAGTACTCGGGGCGCACCCCGTACCGCTCGCCGAGCAGCAGCTGCGCGAGCAGTACGCCGGTGCGCGAGGTCGACCCGAGCGCGACCCGGGCGCCGTCCAGCTCGGTGAGCGGCCGGGTGGAGACGATGTGCACCGAGAGCACCGGCCCGTCGCTGCCGACGGCGAGGCCCGGCAGGAGCAGCAGCTCGTCGGCGTGCCGCAGGTATTCGAGCTGTGAGATCGGCCCGATGTCCAGGTCGCCGGCGACCAGCGCCTCGTTCAGCCGGTCCGGTGTGTCCTTCTGCAGGTCCACGTCGATCAGCGCACCGGAGCGCATCAGCCCCCAGTAGATCGGCAGGCAGTTGAGGAACTGGATGTGTCCGACCCGTGGACGGGCGATGCGCTCAGCCATGGCTCGACCGTATCGCTGCCGCCGGGGTGCGGCTCAGCGACCCGGCACCGGAGTGACCGCGATCCCCGCGTCCGTTCCCGCGGGGTCCGCCGCCCGGACCGGCCGCTCCGGCGCGCCCACCCTCCGATCCGCCCGGGACAGGGGTACGGCCAGCACCGAGACCGCGACCAGCCCGGCGACCCCGGCAGCGGCCACCAGCGGTCGGGGGTCGAGCAGTTCGAGCAGGACGCCGCCGGCCAGGTAGCCCACCATGGACGCGCCCTGGACCGCTCCGACGTAGCTCGCGAACGCACGTCCCCGGACCACCTCGGGCACCCGGCGGGCCATCAGCACGGTGCCGAAGACGTTGTTGCCGCCGTTGAAGATCCCGCCCACGAGCCAGATCGGCACCAGCAGCAGCGCGCTCGGTACGGCCGCCGAGACCAGCACCATCAGGCAGCACCCGCCGAGCAGGGCCAGCGCGGCACCGGCCAGCGCCCCGTCGCGGTGGAGCCGCCCGACGGCCCGTACGAAGATCCACGAACCGGCCAGCACGCCCAGCGTCCACGCGCCGGTGACCAACCCGTAGATCGTCGTGCTGCTGTGCAGGGTCTCCCGGATGAAGAAGACCTCCACCACGTTGATGGCACCGACCGCGCCGACCACTCCGGCCACCCCGACGACCGTGGCGAGCAGCAGCGGGTCGCGGCGCAGGCGCCAGGCGCGTGGCTCGGTCGGGCCACCGGCCGGCACCTTCCCCGGTCCCCGACGGCCGCCCCGCCGGGTACGGATGAGCAGCCCGGCCGCCACCAGGGCGAGGTAGCTGACCGCGTCGAGCAGCAGTGGGAGCCGGGTGCCGAAGCCGCCCACCAGGACGCCGGCGAGCGCGGGTCCGGCGAGCACGCCGAGCGTCCCCGCGGACTGCTGAAGTGCGCTGGCGCGGGGCAGGTCGGCCGGTCGCACCATCGCCGGGACCAGGGCGGCGAGCACCGGCTGGGTCACGGCCAGACCGACGGCGAGCAGCCCGGCCAGGACGATCATCAGAGCGGGTCGCTCGGCGTGCGCCAGAGCGAGACAGATGCCCGCCTGGACCAACCCGGCGATGACCAGCAGCGTGCGGCTGTCCACCCGGTCGGCGAGCCGTCCGGTCAGCGGGGCCAGCACCACCAGCGGCAGGGTCGCGGCGAGCAGCAGGCCGGAGACGGCAAGGCCACCGGCTCCGGCGCTCTGCAGGGCGAGGGTCAGGGCGCTCGCGGCGAGGAAGTCCCCGCAGCTGGAGACGGCGCGAGCACCGGTGGCGAGCCAGACGTCCGACCAGCGCGACGGAGCAGTTGTGAAGGACATATTTCGAAAATAATCCTTCACAACTGCTCCGGGCAACCCCTCCTCACTCCAGGGGCAGCGCCTTGTAGTAGATCGAGACGGTCCGGGCGTCGGACGGCGGATCGGTACGGGTCCGCTTGCGGTACGGCTCCAGCAGCCGATCCACCGCATCGTTCAGCTCGGCGAGCTCCGCCGCGGTGACCAGGAGCTGACTCTCGGAGAGCCGGGCGACGTCGTACCACTCGGGCGGCTCGGCCGGCGCGCGCCGCAACCAGTCGCGGCTGCGCTTCAGCTCGACGGCGAGGAACGCCTCGACGACCGCGGTCTGGGCCGCCACCGCCTCCGGCTCGGCGTCCCGACCGGCGTCCACCGTCCAGCTGGGGCTGACGGTCCGCCAGATCCGCTCCCGCGCGTCACCACGGCTCGGCGCCGGCTCGACGAGACCGGCCTTGGCCAGTTCCCGCAGGTGGTAGCTGGTGGCACTCGGCGACAAGCCGACGATATCGGCGCACTCCGTGGCGGTCGCACCCTCCGGGAGCGCACTCAGCTGTTCCATGATCGCGAGACGGGCCGGATGTGCCAGTGCCCGCATCACCTGCGGGTCACTGATCCTCACCCCACGTCGCTCGGCGGGCGGCTCGGTCATGCCCCCCATGATCCCGGCCAACTCCCCGCCCGGTCACCCACCCCGCGCGAGGCGGCAGCGACGGAAGGGAGGCCGAGGCCCGCCCGGGGAGCGCCCGGCGGAAGGGCCCGGAAAATCCGTCGCCGCCCGAACACTTCGAGGCGTAGGGTGGACGACCGCGCGCGTCGACGCGCGCATCCTGCCTGCGGGCACAGCCGACACCGCCTCGACGGAGCGCCGGGCGGCCCAGGTCACCGATCACACGAACGCACCGGAAGGTCGCCTCGGATGACCCTTGCTGCCCACACCTCGCCCGACCCCACGGATCTCGACGACGAACTCGCCTCGGAACGAGCCCACCTGGAGAGCTCCCGGGCGGCGCTGCGCCAGATGCGCGAGCGCGCGGAGGCTCTCTTCGCCACCGGCGACAAGGTCGCCGGCGACTCGTACACCGCCGAGCAGTTGGGCCGGCACATGGCCCGGCGGGTGAAGGAGCTGGCCGACGATCCGACCACGCCGCTCTTCTTCGGCCGGCTGGACTTCGGCGGCGACGCCGAGCGCCGGTCCGGCGGGGACACCGACCCCGACGACGAGGTCGTCGGGGTCTACCACGTCGGCCGGCGGCACGTCACCGACGAGCTGGGCGAACCGATGGTGCTCGACTGGCGCGCCCCGGTCTGCCGGGCCTTCTACCGGGCCAGCGCCCGCGACCCGCAGGGAGTCGCCGTCCGCCGCCGGTTCGGCTTCAGCACCGGCGTACTCACCAGCTTCGAGGACGAGCACCTGGACCGGGGCGAGGAGCTCGGCACCGCGAGCCGGATCCTGACCGCCGAGATCGAGCGCCCCCGCGTCGGGCCGATGCGGGACATCGTCGCCACCATCCAGCCCGAGCAGGACGAGCTGGTCCGGGCGGACCTCGCCGACTCGATCTGCGTGCAGGGCGCCCCCGGCACCGGCAAGACGGCGGTCGGCCTGCACCGGGCCGCCTACCTGCTCTACCTGCACCGGGAACGGCTGAACCGCTCCGGCGTGCTGATCGTCGGACCGAACCGGGCGTTCCTGTCCTACATCGCGGCGGTGCTGCCGGCCCTCGGCGAGGTGGAGGTCGAACAGTCCACCGTGGAGGATCTCGTCGCCCGCGTGCCGGTACGCGCGGTCGAGGACCCCGCCACGGCGACGCTCAAGCACGACGTACGGATGGCGGAGCTGCTGCGCCGCGCGCTCGAAGCCCACATCGGCGAGCCGACCGAACCGATCATGGTGTCCGACGGCTCGTTCCGCTGGCGGATCGGACTGGAACCGCTGCACCGGGTGATCGAGGAGACCCGCCGGGAGGGCCTGCCGTACGGGGTCGGCCGCGAGCGGGTCCGGGCGCGGGTGGTGAGCCTGCTGCAACGGCAGTCCGAGGCCCGCCGCGCCGAGTCGCCCAGCGACGCCTGGCTGCGCCGGATGGCGAAGTCACGACCGGTGTCCGCCTTCCTCGACGCCGCCTGGCCGGCGGTCACCCCCGAGGGTCTGGTGCACACCCTCTTCTCCGACCCGGCGGCGCTCGCCGCCGCGGCGGACGGTCTGCTCACCGAGGCCGAGCAGGCGCGGCTGACCTGGGCGAAGCCGCCGCGTACCGCCAAGGCGACCCGGTGGACGGCGGCCGACGCGGTCCTCGTGGACGAGGCGGCGGGGCTGATCGAGCGGCCGGCCGGCTTCGGTCACGTCGTCATCGACGAGGCGCAGGACCTCTCCCCCATGCAGTGCCGGGCCATCGCGCGACGCAGCGAGCACGGGTCGATCACGCTCCTCGGCGACCTGGCCCAGGGCACCGCCCCCTGGGCCGCCACCGACTGGCGGGAGACTCTCGCCCACCTGGGTAAGCCGGACGCGGCCGTGGTGCCGCTGACTGTCGGCTTCCGGGTGCCGGCCGCCGTGGTCGCCCTCGCGAACCGGCTGCTCCCGGCGCTCGCCGTGAACGTGCCCCCGGCCGAGTCGCTGCGCCGCGACGGTGGTCTCGACGTGCGCACGGTGACGGACCTGACCGAGGCGACGGTGGCCGAGGTGCGGGCGGCGCTGGCGCACGACGGTTCGGTCGGTGTCATCGCGGCGGACGACGCGGTGGCGGGGCTGCGCTCGGCCCTCACCGACGCGGGGATCGAGACCAGCACCGCCGACGACGTGGCGGCCACGGCCCGGGTCATCGTGGTGCCGGCGACCCTGGTCAAGGGTCTGGAGTACGACCACGTGGTGGTCGTCGAGCCGGCCGCGATCGTGGCCGCCGAGCCACGCGGCCTGCACCGGCTCTACGTGGTGCTGACCCGGGCGGTGTCCCGGCTGGCCGTGCTGCACCGGGACCCGCTGCCGGCCGCCCTGGCCGGCTGAGCCGCCCGGCCACGTCTCGCCCGGCCGGTGCCGGCGGACGGTCGCCCGGCACCGGCCGGCGCACCATCGAGGCGATCGGCAACTGGTTCTGGGGGATCGGGCAGCCCTGGGTGCTGCTGTCGCTGCGGTGCGGGGCGAACGGGTCGCCGGACACGCCGGCGGCGGGGCAGCGTGAGTGGCGCGGGGCGAGTAGACAGAGAGCCGGCAGCCTCACCGGACCGCGAAGGAGCACCGCATGATCCTGGCGCGCGCCGACCAGGTCACCCGCCGCTACGGCGACGTGCTGGCCCTCGACCGGGTCGACCTGACCGTCCACGCCGGCGAGATGGTCGGCCTGCTCGGGCCGAACGGGGCCGGCAAGAGCACCCTGATGAACCTGGTCGTCGGCCTGCGCCGTCCCACCTCCGGCCGGATCGAGCTCTTCGGCGGCGACCCGCGCGATCCGGCGTCCCGCCGGCAGCTCGGCATGACGCCGCAGGAGACCGGCCTGCCCGGCACCCTGCGCGTCGGTGAGGTGGTGGACTTCGTGGCCGCCCACTACCCCGATCCGGTGCCCCGCGACGAGCTGCTCGACCGCTTCGGGCTGACCGACCAGCTCCGGCGGCAGACCGGTGGCCTCTCCGGCGGGCAGCGCCGACGGCTCGCGGTGGCGTTGGCCTTCGTCGGCCGGCCCCGGCTGGTGCTGCTCGACGAGCCGACCACCGGCCTCGACGTCGAGGCGCGCCGCACCCTCTGGGACGCCATCCGCGCGTTCCACGCCGAGGGCGGGACGGTGTTGCTGAGCAGCCACTACCTGGAGGAGGTGGAGGAGCTGGCCGAGCGGGTGGTGGTGATCGGCCACGGCCGGGTGCTCGCCGACGACAGCGTGGACGCGGTCCGCTCCGTGGTCGGCGTACGCCGGGTCGGTTTCGTCGCCGACGATCTGCCGGCGCTGCCCGGCGTGGTGCGCAGCGAGCTGATCGAGGGCCGGCACCACCTGCTCACCACCGACGCCGACCAGCTGGTCCGGGACCTGGTCGCCGCCGGGGTCGCCTTCACCGACCTGGAGGTCCGCCCCACCTCGCTGGAGGAGGCGTTCCTCGCCATCACGGCCGAGGAACGACCGCGTGACGAGCCGCCTGTCACCGCCGCCTCGGGCCGCTGAGCCGCCGCCGACGCAGGAGAGGGAAGCCGTGCAACTCACCCTGGTTCACACCCGCTACCAGCTGCTGGAGATCGTCCGGATCCCGATCGCCCTGATCGGCAGCGCGTTCTTCCCCGCCGCCGCGATGCTCTTCTTCGTGGTGCCGTTCGCGGGCAAGGACCCGATCGGCGCCACCTACGCCACCGCGTCGATGGTCACCTTCTCGGTGATGAGCGCCAACATCTTCCAGTACGGAATCGGCGTCGCCGAGGACCGCGACCAGCCCTGGAATCCGTACACCCGGACCCTGCCCGCGGGGCCGGGGCCCCGGCTCGCCGGACGGGTGCTGGCCGGGCTGGCGCTCACCTACCTCTCGCTGATCCCGGTGCTGGTGATCAGCGCGACGCTGACCGCCGCGCGGATCACGCCGCTGGCGTTCCTGCTGGCCATCGGCACCGTCGCCGTGGTGTCGGTGCCGTTCACGCTGATGGGGCTCGCCATCGGCTACTCGCTGCCGAGCAAGGCGGCGATCGTGGTCGCGCAGATCGTCTTCTTCCCGCTCGCCTTCGGTGGGGGACTGCTCTCCTCCCCGGGCGAGGCGCCGGGGTTCATCGAGGTGATCGCGCCGTACCTGCCCACCCGGGGCGCGGCCGAGCTGATGTGGGCGACCGTCGGCGACTACCCGATGCGTCCGCTGTCACTGGCCATGCTGGGCTTCTGGGTGGTGGTGCTGGGTTCGCTCGCCGTCTGGGCGTACCGGCGGGACGAGGGTCGCCGGTTCAGCTGACGATT
Organism: Micromonospora sp. 15K316; assembly: GCF_004348525.1. Taxonomy (GTDB): domain Bacteria; phylum Actinomycetota; class Actinomycetes; order Mycobacteriales; family Micromonosporaceae; genus Micromonospora. The sequence goes on from NZ_SMKG01000052.1 coordinate 26,667, forward strand.
AGTCCGTTTTGGCCCCATGCGGCGGCGGGGCGGTGCCAGGATTCCGGCAGGGGCGGGTCGTGTCGCCCCGAGCCGAGAGGGGGCACCGTGAACACCGTCGCGCCGGGTACGCCCTGCTGGGCCGACCTGGCCACCCCGGACCTGGCCGACGCCCGGCGGTTCTATCCCGAGCTGTTCGGCTGGACCGGGCGGGTGGCGGCCGAGCCGGAGGCGGGCGGTTACACGGTCTTCCAGCTGCGCGGGCAGGCCGTCGCCGGGGCCGGCCCACCGGCCATCCCCGACCAGGTGCCGATCTGGTCGACGTACATGGCCACCGACGACGCCGATCTGGTCGCCGGCCGGGTCGAACGGGCCGGCGGGCAGGTGGTGGTGCCACCGTTCGAGGTCTTCGACCGGGGGCGGATGGCGGTCTTCGCCGACCCGGCCGGCGCGTCGTTCAGCGTCTGGCAGCCGATGGCGATGCCCGGTGGCGAGGTCTTCAACGTCCCGGGCGCGATGGCCTGGAACGAACTGGTCACCCCCGACCCGGAGGGGGCCAAGGTCTTCTACGAGCTGGTCTTCGGCTGGCAGCCGGACGACCAACTGGTCGGCTCGATGACCTACACGGGCTGGCGGCTCGGCGCGCAGATCGTGGCCGGGATGATGCCGCCGCTCGCCGACGACTTCCCGGACGACCTGCCGGCGTACTGGACTGTCTACTTCGCGGTCGCCGACGCCGACGCCACCGCGGCCCGCGCCGCCGCGCTCGGCGGAACCATCCTGGTGCCGCCCCGGGACATCCCGACGGGCCGGTTCGCGGCGCTCCGCGATCCCCAGGGCGCCCTCTTCTCGATCATCGACATCGGCGCCCCCTGACCCCCGCCCCGCCCACCGCGAGCGTCGACACTTCCACCGGACGAGTGGCCATTCCGGGTGGAACAGCCACTCGTTCCGTGAAAGTGGCCCGCCGAGGGAAGGGGGTCAGCGGCGGCGCACGGGGACGATCAGCGGGCCGTGCTCGCCGTCGACGACCCGGACGCTGGCCCGGTAGTGCTCCGCGAGCAACCGTTCGGTGAGCACCTCGCGGGGCGTCCCGGCGGCGGCCACCCGCCCCTCGGCGAGCAGCACCATCCGGTCGGCGTACTCGCCGGCGATCGAGAGGTCGTGCATGGTGGCGACCACTGTCAGCTCGTGCTCGCGGCGCAGCTGGTCGACGAGGTCCAGCACCTCCTGCTGGTGGCCGATGTCGAGCGCGCTGGTCGGCTCGTCGAGCAGCAGCAACGTCGCCCCCTGGGCGAGCGCCCGAGCCAGGAAGACCCGCTGCCGCTCCCCGCCGGAGAGGGTCGCCAGTTCGCGCCGTACGAAGCCGGTCAGGTCCAGCCGGGAGAGCACCTCGTGCACGGCGGCCAGGTCGGCGGCCGACTCCCGCCCCAGCGGGGGGATGTACGGGGTGCGGCCGAGCAGCACGTAGTCCAGCACCGGCATGCCCGGCGGCACCACCGGGGACTGCGCCACCGTGGCCACCACCCTTGCCCGGTCCCGCCGACGCAGCGACTCGATGGGCGTACCGAAGAGGCGGACGGCGCCCGGCGCGGCCAGCAGGCCGCCGACGGCGCGCAACAGGGTCGACTTGCCGGCGCCGTTCGGGCCGATCACCGTGACCCACTCGCCGACGGTGACGGTCAGGTCGATGCCGGCGAGGATCGGCGTGCGGTCCATGGTGACGTGCAGGTCACGCACCTCGACCGCCGATGCGGCGCTCACGTCAGCACCCGCCGGGCGGTACGCAGGATCAGGACGAAGAACGGGCCACCGAGCAGGGCGGTGACCACGCCGATCGGGATCTCGGCGGGAGCGGCGACGGTGCGCGCCGCCACATCGGTGAGCGCCAGGAACGCGGCGCCGAAGAGGAGCGAGAGCGGCAGGATCACCCGGTAGCTCGACCCGGCGAGCAGCCGCACGGTGTGCGGCACGATGATGCCGACGAAGCCGATCAGGCCGGTCGCGGAGACCGCCGCCGCGGTGCCGAGCGAAGCCGCGGCGATCAGCAGGTAGCGGGAGCGCTGCGGGTGCAGGCCGAGGCTGCTCGCCTCGTCGTCACCGACCGACAGCACGTCCAACTCGCGGCCGTGCAGCAGCACCACGACGGCGGTGAGCACGGCGTACGGCAGGACCAGCAGGACGTCGTGCCAGCCGGCGGTGGCGAGCCGGCCGAGCAGCCAGGAGTAGACCGCCTGGATGCTGTCGGCGTTCCGCTGGAGCAGGTAGGTCTGCCCGGCGGAGAGGAACGCGGAGACCGCCACCCCGGCCAGGATCAGCATCGCCGGGGAGCGGCTGCGGCCACCCGCCGCCCCGAGCAGGTAGGTCAGCGCCACCGCGCTCAGCGAGCCGATGAACGCGGCGAGCGGGATGGTCAGCGGCAGCCCGGTGAGCGTGCCCTCCGTGCCGGCACCGCCGAGGGCGATCACCGCGGTCACCGCCACGCCGGCTCCGGCGGCCACGCCGAGCAGGTACGGGTCGGCCAGCGGGTTGCGGAACACGCCCTGGTAGCAGCCGCCGGCCAGGGCGAGCATCCCGCCGACGAGCAGGCCGAGCACCACACGGGGCAGCCGCAGCTCGGTCACGATGGCGATCTCCCGCTCGTTGAGCCCGCTCTCCAGGTGCACCCCGGGCAGCAGGTTGAGCAGTTCGGCGGCGACGCTGCCCGGCGGGATGGTGACCGGGCCGAGCGACACCCCGGCCACCAGGGCGACGAGCACCGCGACCACGCCGGCGACGAGCCAGCGCGGTCGCAGGCCGGCCGGCCGGGACGGGGTCGCCGTCTCGGCCGGCCGGACGGGCGACGCGCCGGGGGCCACGGGTGCGACCCTGGTCATCGTCGACCCTCGGTCACGCGGGCACCTTGGCGACCGCGTCCACGATGGCCCGCAGCAGGTCGACCACTCGCGGTCCCCACCGGGACGCGATGTTGTCGTCCAGCGCGACCACCTGGTTGTTCTTCACCGCGGTGATCCCGGACCAGCCGGGGCGCGCCTTGATCGTGTCGGCGCTCTGCTGGCAGCACTTCGTGTCCGCGAGGAAGACGAAGTCCGGGTCCGCCTTGACGATGATCTCCTGGGAGAGCTGCGGGTACCCGCCGTTCTTCCCGTCGGCGTCGGCGGAGTCGGCGATGTTCTCCAGCCCGGCCATGGCGTAGAGCGAACCGATGAAGGTCTTGCTGGTCGCGCTGTAGAGCTCCGTACCGAGCTCGTGGTAGAAGGTGAGCTTCTCCGACCGCTGCGGCAGGTCCTTCACCAGCTTGGCGATGTCGTCGCGCATCCGCTGGGTCAGGTCGGCCGCCTCGGTGGGGTGCCCGGTGAGCGTGCCCAGGTCGGTGATCTGGCGGTACGTGTCGTCCAGGGTGGTCGCCGCGGGAGTCACCAGCACCGGGATCTTGAGCTTGCCGAGCTGGTCGACGATCTTGTTCCGGTCGTCGGAGATCACGACCAGGTCGGGGCTGCGTCCGGCGATCGCCTCCGCGTTCGGCTGGAAGCCGGAGAGGTCGCTCTTCGGCACGCCCGCCGGGTAGTCGGAGTTGTCGTCGACGGCGGTCACCTGCGGGCCGGCGCCGATGGCGAAGAGCATCTCGGTGATGCTCGGCGAGAGCGAAATGATCTTCTCGGGGCGCTGGTCGAGGGTGACGGCACCGACCGTGGCCGGGAAGGCGGCGGCGGGCTGGCCGCCGCCACCGGCGGCGGGGGCGTCGTCGGCCTTCTCGGCGCAGGCGCCGAGGGCGAGCGCGGCGACCGCGAGGGTCGCGGCGAGCAGCCGAGGGGTACGTCTGGACATCGGTCCTCCTGTCGGTCGAGGAGCGTGGTGCTTCGCCGACAGGGGCCGAGCGCCCGTCCGCGAGCGCCCTTCCTCGAGAGCGCGGTTCGCGACCGATCCGCAGGCGACCTGGCTCGTCCCCGCCGCGGCGGGGCTTCACAGTTGCGGGACAGCACCGGGTTCGCACCGGCTTCGCTGCGGAACGGTCGGTAAGACGGTAGCGCACGGGCCGACCGGGCCCGATCGATGAACGAGCCCAGCCAGCCCGACCGATCATCGCCGGCGGCCGGAGTCCGGGCCGATCGGTGGCCAGTTACCGATATGCCCCGATCCGGGGCGGGGACGGTGGGGCCCCGTCCTGTCTCTTATA
>NZ_SMKG01000053.1 GCF_004348525.1 Micromonospora sp. 15K316
CCACCCAGCCCTGACCGCGTTCCTCTGCGGCGCGTCCGGCCACTCGTTCGCGGAAAGAGTGGCTGTCTCCGCTGGGAAAGCCACTCTTTCCGGGGCCGAGGCGCCGCCGCGGGGAACGCGGGCGCGGGCGCCGGGTTACGGGGTGGGGTGTTCCTTGCGGACCTGGTCGGCCAGGTGGGCGGGCATCGGGTCGTGGCGGACGAAGCGGCGCCGGAAGGTGCCCGTGCCGGCCGTCATCGACCGCAGCTCCACGGCGTAGCGGAGCAGTTCGGTGGCGGGTACCTCGGCGCGGACCAGGGTCCGTCCCTCGCTCTCCGGATCCGACTCGGTGCCGAGCACCCGGCCGCGCCGGCCGGAGAGGTCACCCATCACCGCGCCGACCGAGGAGTCCGGGACCCGGATGGTCACCTCGTCGATCGGTTCCAGCAGGGTCGGCTGGCCCTTCTCCGCGGCGTCCCGCAGAGCCAGCGCACCGGCGGTCTGGAACGCGGCGTCGGAGGAGTCCACGCTGTGCGCCTTGCCGTCGAAGAGCGTCACCCGCAGGTCCACCATCGGGTAACCGGCGACCACACCCCGCTCCATCTGGGCCCGGACGCCCTTCTCCACCGACGGGATGTAGTTGTGCGGCACCGCACCGCCGACCACCCGGTCCACGAACTCGAAGCCCGCGCCGCGTGGCAGCGGCTCCACCTCGATGTCGCAGACGGCGTACTGGCCGTGGCCGCCGGACTGCTTGACGTGCCGGCCGTGCCCCCGGGCCGGGCCGCCGAAGGTCTCCCGCAGCGCCACCCGCACCGGCTCGGTGTCCAGCTCGACGCCGCCGGCGCGCAGCCGGTCGAGCAGCACGTCGGCGTGCGCCTCACCCATGCACCAGAGCACGAGCTGGTGGGTCTCCGCGTTGCGCTCCAGCCGCAGCGTCGGGTCCCCGGCGATCAGCCGGGACAGGTTGCGGGCCAGGGCGTCCTCGTCGGCCCGGCTCTTCGCCACGACGGCCACCGGCAGCAGCGGCTCGGGCATCTCCCAGGGCGCGATGAGCAGCGGGTTCTCCTTGGCGGAGATGGTGTCGCCGGTCTCCGCGCTGCCCGACTTGGTGATCGCGCAGATGTCCCCGGCGACGCAGGCGGTCACCTCGCGCAGGGCGGCGCCGAGCGGAGTGAAGACGTGCCCGACCCGCTCGTCGGCGTCGTGGTCGGGGTGCCCACGCTCGGCCAGGCCGTGCCCGGAGACGTGCACGGTCTGCTCGGGCCGCAGCGTGCCCGAGAAGACCCGCACCAGCGACACCCGCCCGACGTGCCGGTCGATAGTCGTCTTGACGACCTCGGCGACCAGCGGCCCGTCCGGGTCGCAGGTGAGCGGTGGACGCGGTGCGCCGTCGACACCGGTCACCACGGGCAGCTCGTGTTCCAGCGGCGACGGGAAGGCGGCGGTGAGCACCTCCAGCAGCGTGTCCAGCCCGACGCCCGTCTCCGCGCACACCGGCACCACGGGATAGAAGTGACCCCGCGCGACGGCCTTCTCCAGGTCGTCGATGAGCACGTCGGTGCCGATCTCCTCGCCCTCGAGGTAGCGGTCCATGAGCGACTCGTCCTCGCTCTCCGCGATGATCCCCTCGATCAGCTCGTCGCGGGGCTCGACGATGGCCGGCAGGTGCTCCGGGTCGGGCTGCCGGATCTCGGCGGGCAGCCCGCCGGTGTAGTCGAAGACCCGGCGGGTGATCAGGCTGAGCAGGCCGACGGTCGACACCCCGTCGTCGCCGAGCATCGGCAGGTAGAGCGGGAGCACGTTGTCGCCGAAGACGCGCTGGCAGAGCGCCACCGCCTCGTCGAAGTCGGCCCGGGGGTGGTCCAGCCGGGAGACCGCGACCGCCCGGGGCATCTCCACCGCGGCGCACTCCTCCCAGAGCGCGGCGGTGGCCGCGTCCATCCCGTCGACCGCGGAGACGACGAAGAGCGCGGCGTCGGCGGCCCGCAGGCCGGCGCGCAGCTCGCCCACGAAGTCGGCGTAGCCGGGGGTGTCCAGCAGGTTCACCTTGACGCCCTCGTGCAGCAGTGGCGCGCAGGACAGGCTCACCGACCGCTGCTGGCGTACGGCCGCGGGGTCGTGGTCGCAGACGGTGGTGCCGTCGGTGACCGTGCCGGCGCGACCGATCGTGCCGCTGGCTCGCAGCAGCGCCTCGACCAGGGTCGTCTTGCCGACGCCGGAGTGCCCGACGAGCACGACGTTGCGAATCCTGCCGGGCTCGGACACCACCGGCGCGACGCCGGTGACACCCTTCTCCTGACTCTTCTGCGCCATGGGGCGCACCTCCCTCAGCCGGTGGTGGTGGCGAACCGCCGCGCGTGACGGGACAGCGGCCCGGGGCGGGTGCGCGGCGATATCCTCCGGTGGACTGCTGCACAGCGGGACTCGGACGGGCGATCAGGTGACCTGGGTCACCTTCCTGCCCCGATCAGACACCCGTTCCCGGGCGGGCACAAGCCTCGCCGCGCCGCCGCGCTGACCGGCCGTATCGCCGCACCTGGGTGGACCGTTATCGTGGGACCGCCATGGCGAAGATCTTCCAAGTGTCGGCCCGCGCGGGGATGACCCGCGTCGTCGAGCCGCTCGCACGCGGCCTGCTCCGGGCGGGCGTCACCCCCAACGCGGTCACCGTGACCGGAACCATCGGCGTGCTGGTCGGCGCGCTCGGTTTCGGCGCCCGTGGTGACCTGGTCGCCGGCGCGCTGATCGTCACGGTCTTCGCGCTCACCGACCTCCTCGACGGCACGATGGCCCGGATGAGCGGCGGCTCGACCCGGTTCGGCGCCTTCCTCGACTCGAGCATGGACCGGATCGCCGACAGCGCCGTCTTCGGCGCGGTCGCGTACTGGCTGGCCACCGAGGGGGACCACGCCGGGGTGGCCGCCGCGCTGCTCTGCCTCGCGGCCGGCAGCGTCGTCTCGTACGTCAAGGCCCGGGCCGAGGGGCTCGGCATGACCAGCAACGTGGGCATCGCCGAGCGCACCGAGCGGCTGCTGATCGTCGGGGTCGGCGGTCTGCTCACCGGGTTCGGCGTGCCGATGGCGCTGCAGATCGCGCTCTGGCTGCTCGCCGCCGTGTCGATCTTCACGGTCGGGCAGCGGATGCGGCACGTGTACCGGCAGGCGCGGCAGCTTCCCACACCGGGTGCGAACGGGTGAATCTCACCGAGCTCGGGTACGTCGCCGGCTGGCGGGTCGTTCGCGCGCTGCCGCGGCCCGTGGTGGCCGCGGCGTTCCGGGCCGGCGCGGACCGCGCGTTCCGCAAGGGCGGCGGGGGTACGGCCCGACTACGCGCGAACCTGCGCCGGGTGGTCGGGCCCGAGCTGCCCGAGGCCGAGCTCGACGAGCTGGTCCGGCGGGGCCTGCGGTCGTACGCCCGCTACTGGCTGGAGGCGTTCCGGCTGCCGTCGCTGAGCCGCGAGCAGATTCTGGCCACCTTCCAGCTGGACGGCGCGGAGAAGCTCGCGGCGGACGTGGCGGCCGGCACCGGTGCGGTGGTCGCGCTGCCGCACGCCGGCAACTGGGACGCCGCGGGCGCCTGGGTGGCTGCCAACGGCTGGCCGATCACCACGGTCATGGAGCGGCTCAAACCGGAAGGCGTCTACGAGCGGTTCTTCGCTTTCCGCAGGAGCCTCGGCATGGAGATCCTGCCCACCCACGGCGGCGAGCGGCCCGCGTTCGACGTGCTGGTCGACCGGCTGCGCGCCGGGGCGGTGGTGCCGCTGCTGGCCGACCGGGACCTCTCCGCGCGCGGGGTGGAGGTGGACTTCTTCGGCGGCCGTACCCGGATGCCCGCCGGGCCGGCCCTGCTGGCGCTGCGCACCGGCGCGCCGCTCTACGTGGCCTCCCTCTGGTTCGAGCCGGAGCGGGCGTGCGCCGCCCTGGAGGGGCCGCTGCCCGTGCCCGCCCCGGAGGAGGGGCCGCTCGACCAGCGCGCCCGTACGCTCACCCAGCGCATCGCCGACAGCTTCGCGGCGGGCATCGCCCGGCACCCCGAGGACTGGCACATGCTGCAACGGTTGTGGCTCGACCAGCCGAGGCCGGTGGGCGCGGACAGAGGGCGCTGACGTGCGGATCGGCATCGTGTGCCCGTACTCCTTCGACGTTCCGGGCGGGGTGCAGAACCACGTCATGGACCTCGCCGAGGCGCTGATCGCCCTCGGTCACGAGGTCAGCGTGCTCGCCCCGGCCGACGAGGACTCGCCCCTGCCGTCGTACGTCGTGCCGGCCGGGCGGGCGGTCCCCCTGCCGTACAACGGCTCGGTGGCGCGGATCGCGTTCGGTCCGGTCTCCACCGCCCGGGTGCGGCGCTGGATCACCCGGGGCGACTTCGACGTGCTGCACGTCCACGAGCCGCTGACGTTGAGCCTGTCGTTGCTCGCGGTCCTCTCCGCCCGGGGCCCGGTGGTGGCCACCTTCCACACGGCGATGACCCGGTCCCGGGCGCTGGCCGCCGCGCAGGGCGTGCTCCAGATCGTGCTGGAACGCATCACCGCCCGGATCGCGGTCAGCGCGCTGGCCCGCAAGGTCCAGGTCGAGCACATGGACGGCGGGGCTGTGGAGATCCCGAACGGGGTGGCGGTCGCCAAGTTCGCCCACGCCGAGCCGCTTCCCGGGTGGCCGGGGGAGTGCGGGCCGGGCACCGGCGGGACGCTCGGTTTCCTGGGTCGGTTCACCGAGCCGCGCAAGGGCTTCCCCGTGCTGCGTGACGCCTTCCTCGACCTGGCTCCGAGCCGCCCCGGGCTGCGGTTGCTGGTGGCCGGCCCGGGTGACCCGGACGACCTGTTCGACCAGTTCCCGGCCCAGCTGCGCGACCGGGTGACCTTCCTGGGCCTGGTGTCCGAGGAGGACAAGGCGCGCATGCTGCGCAGCGTCCACCTCTACGTGGCGCCGAACACCGGCGGCGAGTCGTTCGGCATGATCCTCACGGAGGCGCTGGCCGCCGGCACCACGGTGGTCGCCAGTGACCTCGACGCCTTCCGCCGGGTGCTCGACGGCGGTCGGGCGGGCCGGCTCTTCCCCACCGGCGACCCGGTGGCGCTGCGCGACGCGCTGGTCGAGCTGTTGGACGACGCGGCGGCGCGGGCCACCCTCACCGAGTGCGGTGACCAGGTGGTGGCGAACTACGACTGGCCCGTGGTGGCCCGGCGGGTGCTCGAGGTGTACGCGGCGGCGATCGAGGCCACCGACGGTCGGGTCATCGACGAGGAGTGGGTGGGACCGGGCTGAGCCGGCGCCCGGGAACGTGATCAGATCGCCGCGGCCGACCGGGCCCGGCGGGACGGGAACGGAGCAGCACTACGATGCCGGGCATGTGGTGGGCGGTGGGCGCGATCGTGCTCGTCGGGCTCGTCTCGACGTATCTGGTCTGGACCGCCGGTCGGGTCGAGCGGCTGCACGCCCGCGCACAGTTGGCGGCCCGGGCGCTCGACGCCCACCTGTTGCGCCGAGCGGCGGCCGCCGCGGTGCTGGCCGAGCGGCGTTACGGCGTCGAGCTCTACGCGGCGGCGCGCATCGCGCTCGACGCGCACCCGGACGAGCGGGAGGCGGCCGAGAACGACCTGACGCGGCAGCTGCGCGCGGTCCAGCTCGACCCCGTGGACCCGGACTGCGAGGCGGTGGTCGCGGCGAGTCGTCGCCTCGCCCTGGCCCGTCAGGTGCACACCGATCTGGTCCGTGACGCGCGGGCGGCGCGCGGCCGTACGCTGGTGCGCCTGTTGCGGATGGGGCGCGGCCGGGAGTGGCCGCGGTACTTCGACATCGACGATCCGACCCTGACCGTCCAGGCGGACGTCCCCACCGGCTGACCGTCCGGGACCGCCCGTATCGGCACCGCAGTCACCGCGTCGGTGATCTGCCCGGTTTCGACCTGCCACGGCGTGGACGGGCGGGGCGTCCCCGGCCGGGGTGACGGCGGACACAGGGCAGGCCACCGTGGGTCTGATTGGCTGTCGGAGCGGCGTTGACCCGGGCGTAGCCTTTCCGCTGTCACCCCCCGAGCACGTCCGAGGAGCGATAACCCGTGCCCGAAAACACCTCCCAGAACACCGGCGGCAGCCCCGTCGTCGGCACCGCCCGCGTCAAGCGGGGCATGGCCGAGATGCTCAAGGGCGGCGTGATCATGGACGTGGTCGACGCCGAGCAGGCCAAGATCGCCGAGGACGCCGGCGCGGTCGCGGTGATGGCGCTCGAGCGGGTGCCGGCGGACATCCGTGCCCAGGGCGGCGTGGCCCGGATGAGCGACCCCGACATGATCGAGGGGATCATCAACGCCGTCTCGATCCCGGTCATGGCGAAGGCCCGCATCGGTCACTTCGTGGAGGCGCGGATCCTCCAGGCGCTCGGCGTCGACTACGTCGACGAGTCCGAGGTGCTGACCCCGGCCGACTACAGCAACCACATCGACAAGTGGTCGTTCACCGTCCCCTTCGTCTGCGGCGCGACCAACCTGGGTGAGGCGCTGCGCCGGATCACCGAGGGCGCCGCGATGATCCGCTCGAAGGGCGAGGCGGGCACCGGTGACGTCTCGAACGCCACCACCCACATGCGCAAGATCCGCCAGGAGATCCGCCGGCTGAGCTCCCTGCCGGCCGACGAGCTCTACGTCGCGGCCAAGGAGCTCCAGGCGCCGTACGAGCTGGTCAAGGAGGTCGCCGAGACCGGGAAGCTGCCGGTGGTGCTCTTCACCGCCGGTGGGATCGCCACCCCGGCCGATGCCGCCATGATGATGCAGCTCGGCGCCGAGGGCGTCTTCGTCGGCTCGGGCATCTTCAAGTCCGGCAACCCGGCCCAGCGGGCGGCCGCGATCGTGAAGGCGACGACCTTCCACGACGACCCCGACGTGCTGGCGAAGGTCTCCCGGGGCCTCGGCGAGGCGATGGTCGGCATCAACGTCGACGAGATCCCGCAGCCGCACCGCCTGGCCGAGCGCGGTTGGTGACGACGGGAACGGGCCCCTCGCCGGTGCGGGGGGCCCCGCGCACAGGGACCTCGGAAGGAGCGGTGCGATGAGCGGGACACCCGTCATCGGGGTGCTCGCCCTCCAGGGCGACGTACGCGAGCACGTCGCGGCGCTGGCCGCGGCGGGCGCGCGGGCCGTCCCGGTACGCCGTACCCGGGAACTGGAGGCCGTCGACGGGCTGGTCATCCCGGGCGGCGAGTCCACCACCATGAGCAGACTGGCGGACGTCTTCGAGCTGCGCGAGCCGATCGACAAGCGGATCGCCGACGGAATGCCGGTCTACGGCTCCTGCGCCGGCATGATCATGCTCGCCACCGAGGTGCTGGACGGCCGCCCCGACCAGCGTGGGTTCGACGGCATCTCGATGACCGTCCGCCGCAACGCGTTCGGCCGGCAGGTCGACTCGTTCGAGGCGCCGGTGTCGATCACCGGTGTCGCGGCGGAGCCGTTCCACGCGGTCTTCATCCGGGCGCCGTGGGTCGAGCGGGTCGGCGAGGGCGTGCAGGTGCTCGGCCGGGTCGCCGACGGCCCCTCGGCCGGGCGGATCGTCGCGGTGCGGCAGGGCAACCTGCTGGCCACCTCGTTCCATCCCGAGCTGACCGGGGACGTGCGGCTGCACCGCTACTTCGTCGACCTGGTGCGCGCCTGACCAACTCGGCTCACCGGGATCTCGGGGTGTCTCGCCCGCCCGGACACCCCGACGTCAAGGAGCCGGAGTCGATCATCAGGGGGCCGGAGGTCACGGCCGGTTCCGCCGGCGGGGCATGGATTCCGGCCGCCGGGTGTTGTGTCTTCTGTGCCCCGGACCGCCCGGCGCCGCCCGACGGTGCTGACCGGGTGTGACAAGGTGGGGCGCACTCTCGGTAGGATTGCCGCGGTCCGGCAGGGCCATCCGCCCGCGTGGCGTTTCCCGCGGGGAGCCGACCGGCCGCCGGATCGCCGGATGCGGCACTTGATCGGCGTGGCAGTCGACGCAGGCGTGGAACGACACACGGAGGTAGCAGATGTCCGGCCACTCAAAGTGGGCGACCACCAAGCACAAGAAGGCCGTCATCGACGCCAAGCGCGGCAAGATGTTCGCCAAGCTGATCAAGAACGTCGAGGTGGCGGCCCGGACCGGCGGCGGTGACCCCGCCGGTAACCCGACCCTCTACGACGCCATCCAGAAGGCGAAGAAGAACTCGGTCCCCAACGACAACATCGATCGCGCCGTCAAGCGCGGCTCCGGCCTGGAGGCCGGCGGCGCCGACTACCAGACGATCATGTATGAGGGGTACGGCCCCAACGGCGTGGCGCTGCTGATCGAGTGCCTGACCGACAACCGCAACCGCGCGGCGACCGAGGTGCGCACCGCGCTGACCCGCAACGGCGGCTCGTTCGCCGACGCCGGCTCGGTGTCGTACATGTTCTCCCGCAAGGGCGTCGTGATCGTCCCGAAGGCGGGAACCACCGAGGACGACGTGATGATGGCCGTCCTCGACGCCGGTGCGGAGGAGGTCAACGACCTCGGTGAGGCGTTCGAGGTGGTCTCCGAGCCGACCGACCTGATCGCGGTGCGGACGGCGCTGCAGGACGCCGGCATCGAGTACGAGTCGGCCGAGTCCTCGCTGATCCCGAGCGTCAACGTCCCGCTCGACGAGGAGGGCGCTCGCAAGATCTTCAAGCTGATCGACGTGCTGGAGGACTGCGACGACGTGCAGAACGTCTACGCGAACTTCGACGTCAGCGACGAGATCATGGCGGCGGTCGGCTGAGCCGGCCGTGACAGCGCGGCGATTCGCGCCGGGCGACCTGGTCGTCCGGCGCGAAGTGCTGCTCGGCGAGGTCTGGTTCGCCGTCCCGACGATCTGCGTCCAGGACACACCGGAGTTGCTCGCCCTCTACCTGCCGCCCGGGGCCGAGTTCGGGTTCCCCGAGACGGGCACGTTCCCGGCCGGCCGGCACCCGTGGCAGACGGCCGGACACCGGGCCTGGACCGGGCACGGCAAGCTGATGCTGCACCGCCCCGGCGAGGCGCACTCGGTGGACGTCTTCTGGTCGGGGCCGGAGCGCGCCTTCGCCGGCTGGTACTTCAACCTCCAGGACCCGTTCCGGCGTACGCCCGTCGGGGTGGACACCCTCGACCACGAGCTGGACCTGTGGTGGGGCGCCGACGCCGACCGGTACGTCTGGAAGGACGTGGAGATGTTCGCGCAGCGCCTCGTCGAGGGGCGCTACCCGGGGATGGCCGAGGCGATCCGCGCCGAGGGCGACCGGATAGCCGCGCTGCTGGACGCCGGGCGGCGCTGGTGGGACGAGGGGTGGGCGGAGTGGACGCCCGACCCGTCCTGGCCGGTGCCCCGCCTGCCCGTCGGCTGGGAGACCGTCCCCTGCTGAGACGCCGGGTCGCCGACGTGGTGGCCCGGACCCCACCACATCGGCGACCCGATCACCGTCGGAGTCAGCCCACGCTCTCCCGGGTCCGCCAGGCCGTCCGGATCGAGGTGCGGCCGTTGGTGCGCAGCAGCGCGCCCTGGTAGACGCGGGCCCCGGCGAGCAGGAACGCGACGGCCGTGACCAGCAGCAGGATCAGCGCCAGCACCGGCTCCCAGAGAGCGGCGTCCCCGGTGAAGAGCCGCAGCGGCATCGCCGTCGGCGCGGAGAACGGCACGTAGGACAGCACCCGCATGGCCGTCGCGTTGTCGTTCAGGAAGATCACCGCGAAGAACGGCAGCATCACCGCGAGCTGCACCGGCGTGGAGACGCCGCCGATGTCCTCCAGCCGGTTGACCAGTGCCCCGGCCGCCGCCCACATGGCCGCCACCAGCACGAAGCCGACGAGGAAGAACGGCACGAACCAGCCGATCGCCGGTCCGAGCAGGGGGAGCAGGCCCCCGCCGTCACCGAAGGCCATGCCGGCGACCGCGACGAGGGCGACCAGCACGATCTGCCCGAGCGCCAGCACGGTGCCGGCGACCATCTTGCCGGCCAGCAACGCCCGCACCGGCACCGCGGCCGCCAGGATCTCCACGATCCGAGTCTGCTTCTCCTCGATGATGCTCTGCGCGATCTGCACGCCGAAGACCTGCGACGTGACGTAGAAGATGAACGCGAAGACGAACGGCACCAGGAACGCCGCCACCGGATCGAGCGCGTCGGGATCAAGCAGCCGCACCTGCGGCTGGCTGCTGAGCGCGGCCACCACGTCGTCGGGGGCCTCGTCCATGGCGAGCACCGCCGGGCCGGAGACGACCGCCGCGTCCACCTCGTCGTCGCGGACGGCCTGCTCGGCGGCGCGGTCGTCGGGCACCGTCCGCACCTCCAGCCCGGCGGCCCGCAGCGGGCCGGCCGACTGTTCGGTGACGGCCACCGTGGACGGTCCGCCGGAGAGCAGCGGCGGCAGGATGGTCGCCGCTGCGGCGATCAGCAGGAAGAACAGGGTGCTGAACAGGAAGGTCTTGTCGCGCAGCTTGACCCGGATCTCCCGGGCGGCGACCAGGCGGGTGGCCTGCACGGTGTTCACTGGGCGACCTCTCGGAAGATCTCGGTGAGGGAGGGGCTGACCGGCCGGAACGAACGCACCGGGCCGCGCGCCAACGCGGCGTGCAGCACCGGCTGCTCGTCGGCGCCGGCGGCCAGGTCGAAGACGGCGCGGGCGCCGTCCAGGTCGACCAGGGTGACGCCGGGTTGGTCACGCAGCCAGCCGGCGTCGGTCTCCACCACCAGCTCGAAACGGGGCGAGGTGTACGTCCTGCGCAGCTCCTCCCGGCCGCCCGCCGCCCGGATCACCCCGTCCGCGATGATCACGAGGTCGTCGCAGAGCCGTTCCACGACGTCGAGCTGGTGACTGGAGAAGAGCACCGGGGTGCCGGCCGCGGCACGTTCGCGCAGCACACCCACGACCGTGTCCACGGCCATCGGGTCGAGGCCGGAGAAGGGTTCGTCGAGCACGAGCACCTCGGGATCGTGCACCAGCGCGGCGGCGATCTGCGCGCGCTGCTGGTTGCCGAGCGAGAGCGTCTCCAACTGGTCGCCGCCGCGCTCGGCGAGGCCCACCCGCTCCAGCAGCGCCTCCGTGGCGCGCTCGGCGGCCGCCAGGGTCATGCCGTGCAGGCGGCCCAGGTAGACCACCTGCTCCCGGACGCTCATCTTGGGGTACAGGCCGCGCTCCTCCGGCATGTAGCCGAAACGCCGCCGTACCTCCGGGGCCAGCGGCGCACCCCGCCAGGTCACCCGGCCGGCGTCGGCGGCGAGCACCCCGAGGATGATCCGCATGGTGGTGGTCTTGCCGGCGCCGTTGCCGCCGACGAAGCCGGTCATCCGGCCGGCCACCACGTCGAAGGAGACGTTCTTGAGTGCCTGCCGGTCGCCGAAGCTGCGATCGACGCCGTCGAGGCGAAGCACACTGGTCACGGCCAACACGCTAGATCGCCGGTCGCCGCCCGCCGTCAGTCGGCGGACGGAGAGCCGGCGTCCGTCTGGCGGCGGATGACTGTCAACCGCCGGGGCGAACCACCCCGTGCTCGTACGCGAAGACCACCGCCTGCACCCGGTCGCGCAGGCCGAGCTTCGCGAGCACCCGGCTCACGTGCGTCTTCACCGTGGCCTCGCCGAGGCCCAGGTCGACGGCGATCTCCGCGTTGCTGGCGCCCCGCGCGATCAGCACCAGCACCTGCTGCTCGCGCGGCGTCAACTCGTCAAGCGCCGCCGCGCCGCCGGCCGCCGACGCCCCGCCGGCCACCGCACCGGGCCGGGCGAAGGTGGCGATCACCCGCCGGGTGAGCTCCGGCGCGAGCAGCCCGTCGCCGCGGGCCACCACCCGGATCGCCTCGATCAGCGACTCCGGGGTGCCGTTCTTGAGCAGGAAACCGCTCGCCCCGGCGCTCAGCGCGGCGAAGAGGTAGTCGTCCCGGTCGAACGTGGTGAGGATCAGCACCGCCGGCCCGACCGGGGCGTCCGGGGCGGTGATCCGCCGGGTCGCCTCCAGTCCGTCCACCCCGGGCATCTCCACGTCCATGAGCACCACGTCGGGGTTCAGCGCCCGGGTCATGCCGACCGCACGCTCGCCGTCGGCGGCCTCGCCGACGACCTCGATGTCGTCCTCCACCTCGAGGATGACCCGGAAGCCGGTACGCACCAGGTGCTGGTCGTCGGCGAGGAGCACGCGGATCGGCCGGTCCGCGCCGGCGACCCCGGTCACGGCGCTCATGCCGGCTCCGCCACGGCCACCGCGAGCGGGAAACGGGCGCGTACCCGCCAGCCGCCGCCGACCCGTTCCCCGGCCTCCAGCACCCCGCCGTGCGTGGCGACCCGTTCGCGCATGCCGATCAGGCCCAGCCCGTCCGGGTTGGGCGGTCGGCCGGGCCGCCCGTCGTCGGTCACGTCGACCTCCACCTCCTTGGCCAGGTACCGCAGCCGCACGTCGAGCACCCCGGCTCCGGTGGCGTGTTTGAGCACGTTGGTGACCGCCTCCTGGACGACCCGGTAGACCGCCTGCGACACCGACTCCGGCAGCGGCACCGCCTCCCCGTACACCGCGAAGGTCGCCCGCAGGCCGGCGTCGCGGGCCCGCTCCACCACCTCGGCGACCCGGTCGACGCCGGCCGGCGCCTCGACGTGCGCCGGCGGGCCCTCGCTCGCGCGCAGCACGCCGAGCATCCGGCGCAGCTCGTCGACGGCGGTGCGGGCGGTCTCCTCGATCGCGGTCAGCGCGGCGCGGGCCTTTGTCGCGTCCCGGTCGAAGACCCGGCGCGCCGCCGAGGCCTGCACGCCCATCACCGACACGTGGTGGGCGACCACGTCGTGCAGTTCGCGGGCGATGCGGACCCGCTCACCGATGACCGCCTGCCCGCGCGCCTCGACCTGCGTACGGCGCAGCTCCGCCGCCTGCTCGGCCAGCTCGTGCTGCCGGCGGGCGGCCAGCCACGCGGTCTCCCCGAAGAAGTACGCGAAGCCGAAGTAGAGCCCGTTGACCAGCACGCCGCTCACCATGGCGGCGAGGACCGGGGGTACCGGCCCGACCGCCTGGGCGAACGCGTCGGGCGGGATGCTGCCGACGGTGACCGCGTAGTAGACGCCGAGCCAGGCGAACATGGTGGCGATCACGCCGATCCGCAGTCGCCGGGACCGCCTCCGGTCGGGGCCCCACGCGCCGAGCGAGTAGATCGCGGCGAAGAGCGCCCACGAGGCGAGCTGCGCCTCCGGGGCGGAGCGTGCCTGCGCGGCGATGAACATGACGGAGACGACGACGAGCATGCTGGCGGGGTATCGCCGCCGCCAGATCAGCGGCAGCGGCACCGCCACGGTCCAGAGGATCTGTTCCGGCACGGAGGGCGGCGGGCCCAGCAGGAACGCCCCGGTGCTGCGGGTCAGCGTGAGGCTGAACAGCGCCAGCACGGTCAGGGCGAGCCCGGCGTAGAGGTCGAGCCGCTGCTGGTGCGGGGTGGGGCCGGGGCGGCGCCAACCGTCGTCGGGCGTGGGGGTGCTCACCTGGCCAAGGATGTCATCCCATCGGTCTTCGTCGCCCGGGTGTCCGTCCGGGGCGTACGGGTCGGCGTGGGTGAGCCGCCGGTGTGCGGGTCACCGCGGCCACCCGGGTGAGCAGCACCTCCACCCGGCCCCGCTCGACGTCCGCCCCGACCGGTCGCGTCCAGGCGATGAACCGGCTGAACAGCTCCGCCGGGTCCGGCGGGCGGGGGTTGAGGCGCAGCCAGTCGGCGGCGGCGTCGTGCAGCAGCACGCACAGGTAGACGGAGAGCCCGACCGGGTCGTGCGCGTACTCGACGCGCAGCGCCAGCTTCGCCGGTTGGCACGGCCACGGGGCCGCGCAGACCCGGCAGCGCCACGCCGGCCGCGCGGCGACGTGCCGGCGCGCGGCGGTCACCGCCGCGCTGCGGGTACGGACCACGTCTCACCGCCCATGTCGGCCTCCTCCACGTCGTGCCTGTTCACACTCTGCTGGCTGGCCGACTACGGTCGGAAGGCGTCGAGAGGTCACCGGCCGGTGGTGGGGTCGACGCAGCGGCCGGTGGCGCGTGGTGGTGACCGGTGGCCGGGTTGTGGTGGAGGTGTGATGGGCGACGAGCCGCTGTCCACGCTGGAGTTCCTCGGCGGCGAGCTGCGCCGCGCCCGCCGGGACCGCGGGTTGAGCCAGGAGGAGCTGGCCCAGCGGGTGAACTACTCGTCGTCGCTGATCGGCATGGTGGAGATCGGCCACCGGACCCCGTCGCAGGACTTCGTGGCCCGGGTCGACGCGGCCCTGGAGTCCCGGGGCTTCTTCGAACGGCTGCTCACCCTCGTCCGGGCCGACGCCGCACCGCCGTGGCTGCGCGAGTGGATCGCCGTCGAGGCGGAGGCGACGCTGATCCGCTGGTTCGAGCCGTCGCTGATCCCCGGCCTGTTGCAGACCGAGGCGTACGCCCGCGCGGTGCTGACGGGCGGCGGCATGCTGCGCGAGGCCGAGGTGGAGCAGCGGGTGACCTCCCGGCTGTCCCGCCAGGCGGTGCTGACCCGGGAGTCGCCGCCGGAGGTCGTCTTCGTCGTCGACGAGGCGGTGCTGCGGCGGCGCATCGGCGACCCGGCCGTGATGGCGGAGCAGTTGGCGCATCTGGTCCGGGTGACCGAGCTTCCGCGCGTCGACCTGCTCGTGGTGCCCGCCGACGCCGGCATGCACGCGGGCCTGGCCGGAGCGTTCATTCTGGCGCGCACCCCGGAGGGCGCCGAGGTCGCGCACGTCGACACTCCGCTGCGTGCGCACGTGAGCGACCGCGCGGATGACGTTGATAGCCTTCAACGCAGGTGGGAGAGCCTGCGGGGTGAGGCGCTGCCCCGCCGGGCCTCCCGGGAATTCATCGTGGAGGTGGCGGAGTCATGGACCTGACCGGTGCGGTCTGGCGCAAGTCCACCCGCAGCGACAACGGCGGGTCCACCTGTGTCGAGGTGGCGACGAACCTGGCCGGCGTGGTGGCCGTACGCGACAGCAAGGACCGGGATGGGGCGGTGCTGGCCTTCGGCCCCGCGGCCTGGACCGGCTTCCTCGCCGCTGCCACCACCGGCGCGCTGCGCGCCCCCGACTAGCGCTGGACACGCCGCGGCCCGGCACCCCCGTGAGTGCCGGGCCGCGACGCGCCGGAGCGCGTCAGTGCCGGTTGCGGTACGCCTTGATCGCGCTGTCGATGATGTCCCAGCCGGCGATCAGGACCGTGCCGACGATGACGAACGTGGCGACGTTGTTCAGGTTCTCCGGCTGGGCGAGCCACTCCCACCGGTTCACGAAGTCCGGGTTGAGCAGCCGGTCGGTCGAGATCAGCCAGATCAGCGGGGCGGAGAACGCCACGTTCAGGGCGGCGTTGACCCCGACCAGCGGCCACGTCCAGCGGCCCGCGCGGTACTTGGCGAACTCCAGGCCGATGCTGGCGACCAGCACCACCATCAGGAAGGGCAGCCAGAAGCTCCAGAGCGCCGGGTCGAGGATCGGCAGGTTGCCGCCGTCGGTGTCGGGCACGAACGAGCGGAAGTGCTGGATCGGCAGGTAGGCGATGACCAGCACCAGCCAGCCGACCGAGGCGGCCAGGTCGACCAGGCCGATCTGCCGGTTCGTGTGGTCCTCGGGCAGCTGGTCGACTGTCCACTCCGGCAGGTCGAGCTTGGCGTTGGTGCGCTCCAGCACCGCGAAGACCAGGGTGACCCAGAAGCCGATGTTGACGGTGGTCTGGAGCGCGGCGACGACCGCCTTGCCGATCGCGTCACCGCCGTTGCCGTCGGTCCCCTCCGCCAGGCCGACGACGAGCCCGACCAGCGCCGGGACGAAGCTGAGCAGCAGCTTC
Organism: Micromonospora sp. 15K316; assembly: GCF_004348525.1. Lineage (GTDB taxonomy): Bacteria > Actinomycetota > Actinomycetes > Mycobacteriales > Micromonosporaceae > Micromonospora. The sequence continues at coordinate 15,786 of NZ_SMKG01000053.1, forward strand.
ATCAGCCGCTCCCAGGCCAGGTAGTAGGTCGGACCGATGAGCTGCAACCGCCGGTCGGCGTAGCGGGCGGCGAGCTTCGCGGGGTTGCCCAGTTCGGTGAGCACCTCCCGCTCGGCGGCCTCGGCGTCCCGCCCTTCGGCGCGGCGGCCGTCGATCATGTCCTCGATCGAGCCGCGCAGCTCGGTCGCGATCTCCTCACGCCGCGCGGCCGGCACTGTGCGCAGGGTGGCGGCGAGGTAGCGGTCGGTCAGGGTGCTCATCGTCCTACTCCTTCGATCAGCCCGGTGAGAGAGGTCTGTACGGCGGCGAGGTCGTCGAGGAGTCGGCGGAGCACCGACTCGCCCTCGTCGCTGGTGCGGTAGAACTTGCGCGGCCGGCTCTCCTCGGTGTTCCACTCGCTGGTCAGCAGCCCCTGTTCCTCGAGGCGGCGCAGCAGCGGGTAGAGGGTGTTGGCGTCCACCGGGAAGCCGTGGCCGGTGAGCCGTTGCAGCAGTGCGTAGCCGTAGTCGGGGTGGCGCAGGGCGATCAGGCTCGCCACCACGACCGTGCCCCGGCGTAGCTCCTGGAGGTGGGTTCGCAGTGTCTCGTCGCTGCCCATGCATCACACGATAGTGTGTGGCACACACTAATGTCCAGCCATGCAACGTCGTGTGGCTGACAACGATGTGCTCTGGCCGATGATGTGCGGCGTGGTGTGCCCGTGATGGCGGCGCCCGGCCACGGCGGGACCCGGCCCGAGCATCGCTGCCGCACGCGCCGGCGCAGCCACCTACGCGGGCATGCCGAGCACGTCGGGTTTGACGCCGCGGCGGATCAGCCACAAGGTAGGCGGCCAGGCGGCCAGGAGGCCGATGAGCAACCCGATCTGGACCATGAGCCAGAACACCGGACCGTTGGGCCGGAGGGTCTCGTGGAAAACAAAATGTTCCGCCAGTGCCAGCCAGGCTATCAGCGCGAACTCGAAGACGGACACGCTCAGCAGGTCGCCGGCGAAGAACTTCCGCATCGCGGCCCGCGCTCGTCGGCCACCCGTGCGAGTCTCGGTGGCGTATCGGAATACGATTCCTATCGCCACTGCGCCCAGATAGTCCCCGACGAATTCGGGCCACCGTGTGCTACCGAATATTTCGAGGTCAAGGCTGAAGACGGTAACCGTCGCGATGATGGCGCCCAGCGTGCAGTGTGTCGCGCAGTGAAACGTCTCGATCACTCCGGCCGCGTGTCGCGACCTCTTGGGCGGGTTGCCGTACCGCTCCAGCCACCGGCGAGACTGGGGTCGACCCCATTTGTGGTAGGTCAGCACGGCCGCTGGGCCAAAGTAGAGCGCGGTGGTCGGCCAGACTATTTCCATTACCCTGGACGGCTGACGATATCGGAGAACAAGGTGGTCGACGACGATAGCGGCGGTGCTGGCGAATCCCACGGAGAGCGCCGCCCATGAGAGCATCACGAGCCATGTCGGTTGCACGCTCATCTCCGTTCGGCCGCGCACTGAGCTGCATCTCGGAAGTGGCCACCTCGAAGAGAATTTGGTGATGCCGCGACTACGGGTTTCCCTTGCGGGGCAGGCGCTTCCGCACATCTACGCGCCGCGAACAGCACACCTCGGCGATCACCGTGAAGTACGCAGGCTGGTCCCTGTGTCGAGGCCCGGCGCGCCGGCGACCATTACCCGCTGCTACCGGCCGCACACGTGGTGGGTGTGCGGCTGCGGCGAGCAGGGAAAGGAGACGCGGGCCACGGGCCCCGGCGCGGACGGTGGAGCCGCGGAGTTGACCTCGGTAGGGTGGTTCCCGGTCGGCTCCGACCGCCAAGATCCACAGCTGGGGGGCGCCTCGCATGGGCGATTCGTTCGCGCATCTGCACGTACACACCGAGTACTCGATGCTCGACGGAGCGGCCCGGCTCAAGGACCTGTTCGCCGAGGTCAGCCGCCAGGGGATGCCGGCGGTGGCGATGACCGACCACGGCAACATGCACGGCGCCAACGACTTCTACAAGCAGGCGATGGCCGCCGGGGTCAAGCCGATCCTCGGCGTCGAGGCGTACGTCGCGCCGGAGTCGCGCTTCCACAAGCAGCGGGTCAAGTGGGGTCGCCCGGAGCAGAAGAGCGACGACGTCTCCGGTAACGGCGCGATCACCCACATGACCATGTGGGCGCAGAACAAGACGGGGCTGCACAACCTCTTCAAGCTCAACTCGCGCGCCTCGATGGAGGGGCACTACGTCAAGTGGCCCCGGATGGACATGGAGCTGATCGCCGAGTACGCCGAGGGGATCATGGCCACCACCGGCTGCCCCTCCGGCGCCGTCCAGACCCGGCTGCGGCTCGGGCAGTTCGACGAGGCGCTCAAGGTCGCCGGCGCGTACCAGGACATCTTCGGCAAGGAGAACTACTTCCTGGAGCTGATGGACCACGGCCTGGACATCGAGAAGCGGGTCCGCGACGGGCTGATCGAGGTCGGCCGGAAGCTCGACATCCCGCCGGTGATCACCAACGACTCGCACTACACCACGGAGTCGCAGGCCGAGGCGCACGACGTGCTGCTCTGCGTGCAGACCGCCAGCAACATCGACGACCCCAACCGGTTCCGCCTCGAGGGCGGCGGCTACTACATCAAGTCGGCCGACCAGATGCGCGCGGTCAACAACTCGGAACTCTGGCTGGAGGGCTGCCGCAACACCCTGCTGGTGGCCGAGAAGGTCGACCCGGCCGGGATGTTCGAGTTCCACAACCTGATGCCGCGTTTCCCGGTGCCGGAGGGGGAGACCGAGGAGTCCTGGTTCCGTAAGGAGACCTTCGCCGGCCTGCACCGCCGCTACCCGAACGGCATCCCGGAGGGGCACCTCAAGCAGGCCGAGTACGAGCTGGGCGTCATCAACCAGATGGGCTTCCCGTCGTACTTCCTCGTGGTCGCCGACTTCATCCAGTGGGCGAAGAGCCAGGGCATCGCGGTGGGCCCGGGCCGTGGCTCGGCCGCCGGCTCGCTGGTGGCGTACGCGCTGGGCATCACCGACCTGGACCCGATCCCGCACGGGCTGATCTTCGAGCGGTTCCTCAACCCCGAGCGGGTCTCGATGCCGGATGTCGACATCGACTTCGACGAGCGTCGCCGCGGTGAGGTGATCAAGTACGTCACCGACAAGTGGGGCGAGGACAAGGTCGCGCAGATCGCCACCTTCGGCACGATCAAGGCGAAGGCCGCGATCAAGGACTCGGCCCGGGTGCTCGGCTACCCGTACGCCGTCGGCGACCGGATCACCAAGGCGATGCCCCCGGCGGTGATGGGCAAGGACATCCCGCTCACCGGCATCTTCGACCCGAAGCACCCCCGCTACGCCGAGGCCGGTGAGATCCGCGGCCTCTACGAGTCCGACCCGGACGTCAAGAAGGTCATCGACACCGCGAAGGGCATCGAGGGGCTGATCCGGCAGACCGGCGTGCACGCCGCCGGCGTCATCATGTCCGCCGAGCCGATCATCGAGCACATCCCGCTGATGCGCCGGGACTCCGACGGGGTCATCATCACCCAGTTCGACTACCCGACGTGCGAGTCGCTCGGGCTGTTGAAGATGGACTTCCTCGGCCTGCGCAACCTCACGATCATCGACGACGCGGTGAAGAACATCCAGCTCAACCACGGCAAGGAGCTGGACCTGCTGGCCCTGCCGCTGGACGACAAGGCCGCCTACGAGCTGCTGGCCCGAGGCGACACGCTGGGCGTCTTCCAGCTCGACGGCGGGCCGATGCGCTCGCTGCTGCGGCTGATGAAGCCGGACAACTTCGAGGACATCTCGGCCGTGCTGGCGCTCTACCGGCCCGGCCCGATGGGCGTCGACTCGCACACCAACTACGCGCTGCGCAAGAACGGCCTCCAGGAGATCACCCCGATCCACCCGGAGCTGGAGGAGCCGCTGCGCGAGATCCTCGCCCCCACCTACGGCCTCATCGTCTACCAGGAGCAGGTGCAGCGCGCCGCGCAGATCCTCGCCGGCTACAGCCTCGGCCAGGCCGACCTGCTGCGCCGGGCGATGGGTAAGAAGAAGAAGGAGATCCTCGACAAGGAGTTCGTGCCGTTCCGCGACGGCTGCCGCGCGCGCCGCTACTCCGACGAGGCGATCCAGGCGGTGTGGGACGTGCTCGTCCCGTTCGCCGGCTACGCCTTCAACAAGGCGCACTCCGCCGCCTACGGGCTGGTGTCGTACTGGACCGCGTACCTCAAGGCGCACTACCCGGCCGAGTACATGGCGGCGCTGCTGACCTCCGTCGGCGACGACAAGGACAAGATGGCGCTCTACCTCTCCGAGTGCCGGCGGATGCGGATCCAGGTGCTGCCCCCGGACGTGAACACCTCCGCCGGCCCGTTCACGCCGGTCGGCAAGGACATCCGCTTCGGCCTGGCCGCGGTGCGCAACGTCGGCGCGAACGTGGTCGCCTCGATCATGCGGTGCCGCGACGAGAAGAGCGCCTACACCGACTTCTACGACTTCCTGTCGAAGGTGGACGCGGTCGCCTGCAACAAGAAGACCATCGAATCGCTGATCAAGGCCGGTGCGTTCGACTCGCTCGGGCACAGCCGCAAGGGGCTGCTCCAGGTGCACGCGGACGCGATCGACGCGTACGCCGACGTCAAGCGCAAGGAGGCCACCGGCCAGTACGACCTGTTCGGGGCGGGCTTCGGCGACGTGGCGACCACCACCAGCGCCACCGTCATGCCGGTGATCGGCGAGAGCGAGTGGGACAAGCGCGACAAGCTCGCCTTCGAGCGGGAGATGCTCGGCCTCTACGTCTCCGACCACCCCCTCTTCGGCCTGGAGCACATCCTCAACGCGGCCGCGGACACCACCATCACCGCGCTCGCCGAGGAGGGCGCGGTGCCGGACGGAGCGGTCGTCACCCTCGCCGGGATCCTCTCCGGCGTGCAGCGTCGGGTCACCAAGCAGGGCCGGGCGTGGGCCTCGGCCACGCTGGAGGACCTCGCGGGTGGGGTGGAGGCGCTCTTCTTCCCGAACACCTACGAGGTGATCGGCCAGTACATCGCCGAGGACGCGATCGTGGTGGTGAAGGGGCGGGTCGACCGGCGTGACGACACGCCGCGCATCATGGCGATGGACATGTCGATGCCGGACGTCAGCACCACCGCGACGAACAAACCCGTCACCCTCACCATCCCGGTGACCCGGTGCACGCCACCCCTGGTGGAACGGCTCAAGGAGACGTTGGTGCTGCACCCCGGCGACGCCGAGGTGCACGTCAAGCTCCTCAACGGCAGCAAGACCACCACCCTGCGGCTCGGACCGTTCCGGGTGGCGGCGACCACCGCCCTGATGGCCGACCTGAAGAGCGTCCTCGGCCCGGCGAACGTGAGCTGACCGCCTCGGCGCCCGCTGATGCCGATCATGGGTATGCGGCGCTCGCCGCAAACCCATGATCGATCCTGGCCGTCCTCGTCAGCCCCGTCGGCCGTAGGCGAGGCGGCGGAGCAGGACCTCGGCGGGGCCGCGTCGGCCTCGCCGGTGCATCAGGTACGCGCCGGCCAGCGTGACCAGCCAGACGAGCAGCGCGCAGCCGGCGGCGACGAAGGTGGGGCTGCCCAGCCGGTCGCCGAGCGCGAGGGCGTACGGCGAGGCCAGCACCAGCCAGGCGACCGACTGCACGAGGTAGCCGCTGAGTGAACGCCGGCCCAGCGCGGCGAGGGCGGTGACGGGCAGCTGCCGCCGCGAGGTCGCCGACCGGGTCGACACCCGGAGGGCGAGCAGGCCGAAGAGGCAGCCGTAGCCGATGCCGCCGAAGAACCCGGCCGCCTCGTAGAGCATCTTGACGTACCCGGCGGTGTCGGCGTCGACAGGCAGGAAGTCGCCGGCGAGCAGGCCCATCGGCAGCCCGCCCAGGACGGCGACGGTGAGCCCGACCGCGGCGCCGCGGCGCAGCACGCGGCGGTGCTTCGCCGGCTCGTCGAGCAGCCGGCGGCGGGCCGCCCAGGCGCCGATCCAGATGAAGAGGATCATCGGGAGCATGCTGAGCACGGCCGCCGGCCACTCGACCAGGCGGGCGGCCAGCGACGCGGAGTAGCTGGTCTCCGTCACCGACGGGAAGTCGGTGGTCGGCACCCCGGCCGTGCCGTCGGCCCCGGCCAGCAGGCCGCGCAGCACCAACGCGGCGAGGCCGAGCACGTAGAGGGCGGCGAAGACCAGGTACGCGGGGGCGAGGCGGTGGACCCGATCACCGCGCCGGAGCAGGAGCAGGGTGAACACGATCCCGATGAGGCCGTACGCGCCGAGCACGTCACCGGAGTAGAGCAGCACGCCGTGCGCGAGGCCGAAGGCGAAGAGCCAGGCGTTGCGGCGCAGCAGCAGAGTGCGCACCTTCCCCGGCGGGCGTCCGGCCTCGTCCTGCCGGCGGGCGAACTGGACGAGCCCGTAGCCGAACATCAGGGCGAAGAGCGGCAGCGCGCGGGCGTGCACGAAGAGGAAGAGGAAGACGTTCCAGACCCGCTCGGGCCCGTGTGGCGTCGGATCCACGCCCGGGGCCGAGGCCAGGAACACCCCCGTCGCGTTGGCCAGCGCGATGAGCAGCAGCATGGCGCCGCGGGCCAGGTCCGGCGCCAGTATCCGTCTCCCGCCCGAGACCGGCGTCGCCGCCCGCCCCTCGGTGCGCGCCTCCACGTCGACAGTCATCGTCTCTCCCTCGTCCGGCTGGAAGCACTAACCATACGACCTAAACTATATGGCGTAAACAAAAGCGCGCCGTCGCGTTGGTCCGGGCCCGCGCTGGGCGATGATGGGGACTCGGATCGGACGCGGATGCGGAGGTGGCTGCCGGCCATGGGCGACGAGGTACCCGTCGGGCTGGCCCGGCTGTGGCGACTGCCGGCGGAGTCCCGACTCGGCCGACCGGCCGCACTGGACGTCGACCGCGTCGTCCGGGCCGCCGTCGCCCTGGCCGACCGCGACGGACTCGGGGGCGTCACACTCGGCAAGATCGCCAATGAGCTGGGCGTCACGTCGATGTCGCTCTACCGGTACGTCGGCTCGAAGGAGGAGCTGCTCGTGCTGATGGGCGACGAGGCCACCGGCCCCGCCCCGGAACTCCCGGCCGGCCCCGGCGGCTGGCGAGCCGGCCTGCGCGACTGGGCGTACGCCCTCCGGGCGGTGCACGCCCGACACGCCTGGCTGCCCCACCTGCCGATCAGCGGCCCACCCAGCGGCCCCAACGCGATCAGCTGGATGAACACCTGCCTGCACGCCCTGCGCGACACCGCGCTCGACTGGGGAGCGAAGGTCGGCATCCTGACCCTGCTCTCCGGATACGTGCGCGGCGCCTCACAGCTCAACGTCGACATGGCCGAGGGGCGGCGGGGCAGCGGCCTCGACCAGCCCCAGGTCGAGCAGGAGTACGGACGCGCGCTGGCGCGCCTCGTCGACGCCGAGCGCTTCCCCGAGGTGGCCGCGCTCTTCACCTCCGGTCTCTTCGAACAGCCGCCGGCCGACGACCCCGAACAGGCCGACTTCGACTTCGGGCTCGACCTGATCCTCGACGGGGTCGCCACCGCGATCCGGGCCGCCGCGCGAGCCTGACCGGCCACCCGTCGCGCGCGGCCGGTGGGCTGCTTGCCGCGTGCGGCCGTCCGCCCGCTGCACGAGCCCGCCCGCCGTCCGCCCGCCACACTCGACCACTGGCCGGCCGCCGGCCGCGCGGACGCCGGCCGCCCGGCGCTCGACGTGCCGGGGCAGGCCGCCGACCACCGGCCGACTCGGTGCCCGACGTGCCGGGGCAGGCCGCCGGCCGCGCTTTGGCCATCCACCGTGACGGCCCACGCGGTTAGCGTCGGCCACATGGAACTCGACACCGCGCAGAAGCTGTGGCAGCCGGAGCCCGGCTGGCTGAACACCGCCAGCTACGGGCTGCCCCCCGAGCCGGCGTGGACCGCCCTGCAGGACGCCCTCGCCGACTGGCGGGTGGGACGTACCTCCTGGGAGGGGTGGGGTGAGTCCGTCGACAGGTCCCGCGCCGCCTTCGCCCGGCTGATCGGGGGCGCGTCGGCGCACGACGTGGCCATCGGGGCCAGCGCCTCCCAACTGCTCGCGCCGGTGGCGGCGGCGCTGCCCGCCGGAGCGACAGTGGTGGTGCCCGAGGTGGAGTTCACCTCCAACCTCTTCCCCTGGCTCGTGCAGGCGCAGCGTGGCGTGCACGTCCGCACGGTGCCGCTCGCCGGGCTGGTGGACGCGATCGACGCCGACACCGACCTGGTCGCGTTCAGCCTCGTGCAGTCCGCCGACGGCGCGATCGCCGCGTACGACGAGATCGTGACGGCGGCCCGGGCGCACGGCGCGCTGGTCGCGGTGGACGCCACCCAGGCCGCCGGCTGGCTGCCCTTCGACGGCACCCGGGCCGACGTGGTGGTGGCCGCGGCGTACAAGTGGCTGATGGGGCCGCGCGGGGTGGCGCTGGCCTACCTGGCCCCGGCGCTGCGCGAGCGGCTGCGGCCCGACGCCGCCGGCTGGTACGCGGGCGACGACCCGCACGCCTCCTACTACGGGCCCCCGCTGCGGCTGGCCGACGACGCCCGCCGGTTCGACATCTCCCCGGCCTGGTTCAGCTGGGTCGGGCTGGCGCCCGCGCTCGACCTGCTCCTCGACGTCGGCCTGCCGGCGATCCGGGCGCACGACGTGGCGCTCGCCAACCGGCTGCTCACCGGGCTCGGCCGGCCGCCGGGGGAGAGCGCCATCGTGACCGTCGAGGTGCCGGACGCGCAGGCGAAGCTGGCCCGGGCGGGCGTACGCGCCGCGGTGCGCGCCGGCCGGGTCCGCGCCTCCTTCCACCTCTACTCGACCGAGCAGGACGTCGATCTGGCCCTGGAGGCTCTGCTGAGCTGACCGCCGCCACCACCCGGCCCCGGCGTCCCGGCTCGCCGGGTGGCGTGCCCAGGGCCCGCCCGAGCGCGACTCCGATCCGGGTGGATCCCGCACATGTGGCCACGCATCGATGTGGCTGAGTCACCCGGACGGAGGCGTCGGACCGGTGGCGTCGGTGGCGCGATGTGGTGGATGGAGCCGGTTCGATGTCCGGGAATGTGTGGGGGATCGACATAGCTCGACTTGTGTGCACGGCCGTACGTTTCCTGAACGCGACGGCCATGTGACCCCTGTCACCCATCAGGTCGTCGCCTTCAGACGGCGGAGGACATGGCGATGGCCGGGCAAGCGCTCCTGTCGGCTCGCGGGCTGACCCGCGACTTCCGGGGCTTCCGGGCGGTCGACGGCGTCGACCTCGACGTCGCGCCGGAGAGCGTCCACGCGCTCGTCGGCCCGAACGGCGCCGGCAAGACGACTCTGTTCAACCTGCTCACCGGCTTCCTGCGCCCCACCGCCGGGCGCATCGAACTGGCCGGGCGGGACGTCACCGGGCTGCCCCCGGAGCAGGTGGCCCGCCTCGGGGTCGCCCGCTCGTTCCAGATCACCAGCCTCTTCCCGCAACTCACCGCGCAGGAGCACGTCGAGCTGGCGTTGCAGTCGCCCAGCGGGCTCGGCTGGCGGTTCTGGCGGTCGGCGAAGCTGATGTCCCGCTACCAGGACCGCGCCGCCGAACTGCTCGACATGGTCGGGCTCGCCGACCTCGCCCACGCCCCCGCCGAGGCCCTCGCGTACGGGCGCAAGCGGGCGCTCGAACTGGCCATCGCGCTCGCCCTGGACCCGAAGGTGCTGCTGCTGGACGAGCCCACCGCCGGCATGGGGCTGGAGGACGTCGACCGCACCGTCGAGCTGATCGCCCGGGTGCGCCCGGGCCGAACCGTGGTGATGGTCGAGCACAACATGAGCGTGGTCGGCCGCCTCGCCGACACCGTCACCGTGCTCCAGGCCGGAAAGGTCCTCGTCGAGGGGCCCTACGACGAGGTCCGCGCCGACGAGCGGGTGATCACCGCCTACCTGGGAGCCGCTGATGCTGCGCGTTGACAACCTCTCCGCCTGGTACGGCGAGGCGCAGGTGCTGCGGGACGTCAGCCTCGACGTCGCCGCCGGCGAGGTGGTGACCCTGGTGGGCCGCAACGGCGCCGGCAAGTCCACCCTGCTGCGCTGCGTGATGGGGCTGCACACCGGGCAACGGGGCACCGTCGAGCTGGACGGGCGGGACATCGGGCGGCTGCCCGCGTACCGGCGGGCGCGGCTCGGGCTCGGCTGGGTGCCGGACGACCGGGGCAGCTACGCCACGCTCAGCGTGGCCGAGAACCTGACGCTGCCGCCGACCGTCGGCCCCGACCCGTGGCCGCTGGAGCGGGTGTACGAGGCGTTCCCCGCCCTGCACCAGCGGCGGGACTCGGCGGCCACCACCCTCTCCGGTGGCGAGCAGCAGATGCTCGCCCTGGCCCGGGTGCTGCGCATGGGCGCCCGGCTGCTGCTCTGCGACGAACCGACCGAGGGGCTCTCCCCGCTGCTCGTGCAGCAGGTCGGGGACCTGCTGCACGAGGCCAAGCGGCACGGGGTCACCGTGCTGCTGGTCGAGCAGAACCTGCACTTCGCCACCGGCGTCGCCGACCGGCACTACCTGCTGGCCGAGGGGCGTGTCGTGGAGGCGATGGAGAACTCCGAGGTGCGCTCGCGGGAACGCGAACTCCTGTCGTACCTCGGGATCTGATGTCGACTGCTGACCGCGCCCCGGCGCGGATGGAGGGAATGGCATGCGTAGGACCGTGGGTGTGGTCGCGGCGTCGGCCGCGGTGGTGCTGGTCGCCGGCTGCGGTGGCGGCGGCCCGCAGTCGGGCGGTGACCAGGAGCTGACCGGCGACAAGATCGTGCTGGGGGTGCTGAACGACCAGTCCGGGGCGTACTCCGAGCTGTCCGGCCGGAACTCGGTGAAGGCCGTGGAGATGGCCATCGCCGACTTCAAGACCAAGCACGGCGACCAGGCGGTGACCAAGGAGATCACCGTGGAGACCGCCGACCACCAGAACAAGCCGGACGTCGCCAACAGCAAGGCCGCCGAGATGTACGACCGCAAGGGCGTCGACATCATCCTCGACGTGCCGACCTCGTCGGCCGCGCTGAAGGTCGCCGACGTGGCCAAGGAGAAGAAGAAGCTCTACTTCAACATCGGCGCCGCCACCACCGAGCTGACCGGCAAGAGCTGCAACAAGTACACGTTCCACTACGCGTACGACACGTACATGCTCGCCAACGGCACCGGGAAGGTGACCACCGAGCAGGTCGGCAAGAACTGGTACATCCTCTACCCGAACTACGCCTTCGGGCAGGACATGGAGAAGAGCTTCACCGCCGCGATCACCGCCGCCGGCGGGCAGGTCGTCGGCAAGGACGGCGCGCCCTTCCCCAACACCAGCGGCGACTACTCGACCTACCTGCTCAAGGCCCCCGGGCTGAACCCGAAGCCGCAGGTGCTCGGGACCATGCAGGCCGGCGCCGAACTGGTCAACGTGGTGAAGCAGTACAACGAGTTCAAGCTGCGGGACAAGGGCGTCGGCCTCGCCGTCGGTCTGATGTTCATCACCGACATCCATTCGCTCACCCCCGCCGCGCTCGCCGGCACCACCTACACCGACGCCTGGTACTGGAACTTCGACCAGACCAACCGCGAGTTCGCCGACCGGTTCCAGAAGGAGACCGGCACCCGGCCCTCCTTCGCCCACGCGGCCAACTACTCGGCGGCCACGCAGTACCTGGAGGCCGTGCAGGCCGCCGGCACCGACGACGCGGACACCGTGGTCAAGCAGCTGGAGGGCAAGGAGGTCAACGACGTCTTCCTGCGCAACGGCAAGATCCGTGCCGAGGACCACCGGGTCATCCACGACGCGTACCTGGCGCAGGTGAAGCCGCAGGCCGAGGTCACCGAGCCGTGGGACTACGTCAAGGTGCTCGAGACCATCCCGGCGGCGGAAGCGTTCGCCGCCCCGTCCCCGGACTGCAAGCTGTGACCGCGAGGAGTGAGCCGGTTCTGCGATCCCCGCAGTCGCGAACGAGGGTGCCAGTGTGAGCGCGAGGAGTGAGCCGGTTTTGCGAGCCCCGCAGTCGCGAACGAGGGTGCCAGTGTGAGCGCGAGGAGTGAGCCGGTTTTGCGAGCCCCGCAGTCGCGAACGAAGGTGGCGTTGTGACCGGCTTCCTGCAGAACACGTTCAACGGGTTGGTGAGCGGGGCGTTCTACGCCCTGCTCGCCCTCGGGCTCGCCGTCATCTTCGGCATGCTGCGGGTGGTGAACTTCGCCCACGGCGCGTTCTACATGCTCGGCGCCTTCGGCGCGTACGTGCTGCTCAGCGAGGCAGGCGTGCCGTTCTGGGCGGCGCTGGTGATCATGCCGCTCGGGCTCGGCCTGCTCGGCATGGCGCTGGAACGGGCGGTCATCCACTGGCTCACCCGGCTCGACCCGCTCTACAACTTCCTGCTCACGTTCGGCCTGACGCTGATCCTTCAGGACCTGGTGAAATCCCGCTACGGCGTGCAGTCCAGCCCGTACGCCACCCCGTCGGCGCTGAGCGGCTCGGTCGACTTCGGGCTCTTCGACTTCCCGGCGTACCGGGTCTTCATCCTCGGCTTCGCCGTACTGGTCTGCGTGGCCGTGTGGTGGGTGCTGACCCGGACCCGGGTCGGCATGGTCGTCCGCGCGGCCACCGAGCGGCCCGAACTCACCCCGGCGTTCGGCATCAACGTCGGACGCTGGGTCACCCCCGTCTTCGGCTTCGGCATCGCGCTCGCCGGGCTCGCCGGGGTGCTCGCCGCGCCGATGCGGGCCGTCAACCCGCTGATGGGCGCCGACCTGATCATCGTGGTCTTCGCCGTGGTGGTGATCGGTGGGCTCGGCTCGATCTTCGGCTCCGTCGCCGCCGGCTTCGGCATCGGCCTCGTCCAGGCGTGGGGCGAGGCGTACCTCTCGGACTTCCCGATCGTGTCCCAGACGATCGTCTTCGTCGTGATGGCCGTCGTGCTGCTCTGGCGCCCGGCCGGGCTCTTCGGCCGTGAGGAGGCACCGGCATGACCAGCACCGTCGACACCCCGGAGAAGGCCGGCCGCCCGGCGCACCGCTCCGGCCTGGTGGCCGCCGCCCGCGCACCCCGCTGGATCCGGTACGCGCTGCTCGCCGTCGGACTGGCCGCCGCGCTGTGGCTGCCGAACGGGCTCTACCCGGCCGTGGCGGTGGACATCCTCTGCTGGGCGCTCTTCGCCGTCGCCGTGGACCTGCTACTCGGCTTCACCGGGCTGATGTCCTTCGGGCACGCCGCCTTCTGGGGCGCCTCCGCATACGTCACCGGACTCGTCGCCATCCACGCCGGGCTGCCGTTCCCGGTCGCCGTACTGGCCGGGGCGCTCGCCGCCGCCCTCCTCGCGGTGCCCATCGGCTACCTCGCGGTGAAGCGGACCGGCATCTACTTCGCCATGGTCACCCTGGCGTTCGCGCAGATGGTCTACTACGTGGCCAACGAGTGGCGGTCGGTCACCCAGGGCGAGAACGGCCTGCAGGGCGTGCCCCGAGCACTCTTCGGGCTGGACCTGACCGACGACTACTACTTCTACTACGCGATCCTGCCGATCGTGCTGCTCGGCCTGGCCGCCGCCTGGCGGATCGTGCACTCGCCCTTCGGCCGGGTACTCGTCGGCATCCGGGACAACCCGGCCCGCGCCCGGGCGCTCGGATATCCGGTACACCGGTACAAGCTCACCGCGTTCGTCCTCTCCGGCTTCATCGCCGGGCTCGGCGGCGGGCTCTTCGCCGTCGGGCACCGCTTCGTCTCCCTCGACGTGCTCCACTGGACGACCTCCGGCAAAGCTGTCATCGTCGTCGTGCTCGGCGGGATCGGCACACTCTGGGGTGCGGTGCTCGGCGCGGCCCTCGTCGTACGGCTGGAGGACTGGCTCTCCTTCTCCGGCTTCGAGGCGATCGGCCTGGTCACCGGCGGCATCTTCGTCCTCGTCGTGCTGCTCTTCCGGCGCGGCATCTGGGGGAGCGCGGTCGTCCTGGCCCGGCGTTGGCTGGCCCGCCGCCACCGCTGACGCCTCCCCGGGGCGGTGCTCGGCGTCCGGTGTTCAGGGCTGCGACCCTTTGCGAGCCTGGGCCGCGCGCCGGTGCTCACTGCTTGCGGGCGTTCGCCGCTTGCTGGCGGCCAGCCCGGGGTGGTTCGGTTCGCCTTGCTCTGCACCCTGATACGCGCCACTCCTATGTGCTCGCGGCCAGCGGCGGTTGTTCCGCTCCCGGTCCGGCCTCGCGCCGCGAGCTGGATGTGCCGCTGGCCGGCGCCCGTGGTGGGTGCCGGCCAGCGGTCGGGTCGTGCTGTGGTGCTGTGTGGTTGTCAGCTGTTCCAGTACTGGGCGACGAGGTCGGCGGCCTGCTGCTCCCACTGGGCGTAGGCGTCCGGGTAGGCCGACACCTGCACGGTCTGCGCGGCGTCGGTCAGCGGCATGTCCTGCCAGCCGTCGACCTGCTTGAGACCCTTCAGGAACGCGGTCGTGGAGTACTGCGGGTCGGTGATCTGCTCCGGCGTACCCCAACCGGAGGTGGGGCGCTGCTGGAACAGGCCCAGCGAGTCGTGGTCGTTGGCGTCGCCGAGGTGACCCAGGTTGTGCAGCTTCGACTCCTGCAGGCTGGTCGCGATGGAGATGACCGCGGCCCGCTCGTTCATGTCCGACTTCTTCGTGGCGGCGATGATCGCCTTCACGTTGGCGGTCTGCTCGTCGTCCAGGGCGATACGCGACTGGGTGCCCTGGGTGCCGTGCGGGATGAGCTTGCCCTTGTCCACGGCCGGCTTGTCGGTGTGGACGACGGCGACGGGCTTGGCGTCGATGGTGGGGGTGGCGGCGTGGGCGGCGACGGGGCCGCCGATGACGCCACCGGCGAACGCGAGACCAGCGATACCGAGAACGCTCTTACGCATGATCGTGTTCATGTCACAGGCTCCTTCGGGGGTGATGACCCACACAAGGGGGGTGTGCAGGTCAGCGC
>NZ_SMKG01000054.1 GCF_004348525.1 Micromonospora sp. 15K316
GCACGCGAGAGTGCCCGTCCACCCGGGGACGGGCACTCTCGCGCGAACGCGAGCCGTACGTTCGAACCCCGCGGTCAGCGGGGGCGGGCCGGAACCTCCGGGGCGGTGCTCTCCAGCGGCACGGCGTTCGCCGGAATCAGGCCGAGCTGCACGGCCGGGCGGGGCAGGGTCGCGTCGAGCAGCCAGTCCGCGCTGATCCGGGTGCGGTTGGCCGGCATCGCCAGCAGGTGGTAGCCCCGCGTCACGGCCTTCGCCGGCAGCCCCGCCAGGTTGACCTTCAAGGGGTTCGCCGCCGCGTCCTTGCCACCGAGGTCGACCACCCAGCCCAGGTCGTGGTGCCGGTACGGCCGGCGTCGCCCGTGCCCGTACGAGGCCGCGATGTTGTGCGCCGCCAGCTTCCCCTGGCGCTGGGCGTGCTGCGCCGTCATGGCGCAGATCTGACCCGGCTTGGTCACGTCGGGCACGGCCGCCGCGTCGCCGCAGGCGTACACCTCGGGGAACCCGGGCACGTTGAGGTACTCGTCGGTCACCAGCCGGCCCCGCTCGGTCCGCAGGCCCAGCTCGGCGACGAACGGGTCCGGACGGACCCCGACGCACCAGACCAACGTGCACGTCGGCACGTACTCGCCGTCGGTGAGCTTCACCCCGTCCGCGGTCGCCTCGGAGACCGAGGTCCCCATCCGTACGTCGACCCCGCGACGCTGGAGCACCCGGTGCGCGGTCACCGACATCCGCTTGTCCAGCTCCGGCAGCACCCGCGGGGCCACGTCGAGCAGCATCCACCGGGGGCGCTGGGTGAGCCGGGGGCGCTGGGCGTGCAGCGCGTCGGTGAAGAGCTGGCCGTGGGCGGCGACCTCCGTGCCGGTGTACCCGGCGCCGACGACCACGAAGGTCGCCCGCGCCTGCTGCTCGGCCGGATCCTCGGCCTGCTCCGCCAGCTCGATCTGCCGGATCACGTGGTCGTGCAGGTAGAGCGCCTCGGGCAGGCCACGGAAGCCGTGCGCGTACTCGGTCACCCCGGGGATCGGCAGGAGCTTGTTGACGCTGCCCACGGCGAGCACCAGCCGGTCGTAGGCGAGCCGGTTGCGATCCCCCTCCGGCTGGGTGAAGCCCACCCAGCGGTTCTGCAGGTCCACCTCGTCGGCCTCGCCGATGACGACACGGACCCCGTCGAGGGTGCCGGTGAGTGGCACCGCGACCCTGGTGGGCTCCACGACGCCGGCCGCGACCTCGGGCAGCAGCGGCAGGTAGAGGAAGTAGTCGGTCGAGTTCAGCAGCACGATCTCGGCCTTGCTGCCGGCCAGCCGGCTCAATGTCTTCGCCGCGTGGTAACCGGCGAAACCGGCCCCCACGATCACCACACGAGGCTTCGTCATTGGGATCACGTTCCCGCCGACAGGACGGACAAACGTGGCGTCAGCCGGGGCCGGACGCTCCCGGTCGACCCCGCTCCGGGTCGTCCGGCGGCGGGACCCGCCACGACATCCATGCCAGACGATATAGACAGGCACCCTCGTCGATGGCGAGGATGCGGTGATGGGAACTGACGACAGCGGCGCCCGGTCCACGAGGCCCACCCGCCGCACCTTCCTCTCCGCCGCCACCGCCACCGCCGCCGCCGCGGTGGCCGTACCCGCGCTCGCCGAGCCGGCCACCGCCTCCGGCGGCGGCGACGCGACCGGCCCGGGGCACCCGGCACGGCCGCAGTCCCCCGGCCGCGAGCTGCGCGACCTGCTCCGCGCCGTCGACCAACGCCGGATCGAGGCGATCGTCCGCCGGCTGGCCGCGTTCGGGACCCGGCACACCCTCTCCTCGCAGGACGACCCCGAGCGGGGCATCGGGGCGGCCCGGGACTGGATCTACGACCGGATGCGGGAGTACGCCGCCGCCTCCGGCGGACGGATGACCGTCGAACTCCAGTCGTACGTCCAACAGCCGGCGTCGCGGATCCCGGTGCCGACCCGGATCACCAACGTGGTGGCGACCCTGCGCGGCGAGACCTCGCCGAACCGGACCTACGTGGTGACCGGCCACTACGACTCCCGGGCCACCGACGTGATGGACGGCGTCAGCGACGCACCGGGCGCGGACGACGACGCCTCCGGCGTGGCGGTGGTCATGGAGCTGGCCAGGTTGATGGCGACCCGTCGCACGGCGGCGACGATCGTCTTCGCCGCGGTCGCCGCCGAGGAGCAGGGCCTCTACGGCTCGGCTCACCTGGCCCAGCAGCTCAAGGCGGCCGGGGCGGACGTGCAGGGCATGTTCAGCGACGACATCGTGGGCAGCAGCACCGCCGACGACGGCACCCGCGACCCGCGCGCCGTACGGCTCTTCGCCGAGGGCGTGCCGACCGCGGAGACCCCGGGCGAGACGAACACCCGCCGGTCCGTCGGCGGGGAGAACGACTCACCGTCGCGGCAGCTCGCCCGCTTCGTCAAGGACGTCGCCGAGAACAGCGCCACGGGGATGGAGGTCCGGGTGATCTACCGGCGGGACCGTTACCTGCGCGGCAGCGACCACATCTCGTTCCTGGAGCAGGGCTGGCCGGCGGGGCGGTTCACCGAGCCGCACGAGGACTTCGCCCACCAGCACCAGGACGTGCGGGTGGTGGACGGCCGGCAGTACGGCGACCTGCCCGAGTTCTGCGACTTCGGCTACATCACCCGGGTGGCCCGGGTGAACGGGGCCGCGCTCTGGTCGCTCGCCCAGGCGCCCGGCACGCCGAAGGGGACGATCATCGTCACCACCGACCTGACCAACAACACCACCCTGCGCTGGCAACGCGGCACCGAGCCCGACCTGGCCGGCTACGAGGTGCTCTGGCGGGAGACCACGGCGGCGGAGTGGCAGAAGGTGATCCCGGTCGGCGACGTCACGCAGGTGACGATCGACCTGTCCAAGGACAACGTCTTCTTCGGTGTACGTGCGGTGGGCCGCGACGGCCTGCGCAGTCCGGTGGCGTTCCCCCGCCCCGGCAGCTGAGCGGGCACGCCCGCGAGCGGGCCGGCCTCACCCGTTCCGGGTGGGGCCGGCTCATCCGGGCGCCCGGGAGGCTGGCGTCGGCAGACCGGTCGACGGGAAGGGGCGGCGTGATGAGCATGCCGATGTCCAACGACCAGCGGCAGCCGATCTACCTGCGTCAGAGCGGGCGCAAGGAGCTCACGGCACGGCAGCGGCGGCGGGTCGAGCAGAAGCAGGGCCGCTTCGAACGCCTCGGCATCCAGGCGAGGGAGGCACGCGGTCCGGGTCGCTGAGCCGGCCGTACGAGTCCATCGTGCCGAGCCGGACGGGCCAGTCGGGCCGTCCGGCTCGGTGGCTCGGTGCCGCCGAGCAGGCAGCACGTGGCCGTCGCGGGTGGGCCGGCAGGCCATGCCGGGTACGGCGGGCTCAGCCCCGCGCGGTGATGGCCCAGCGTTCGTGGTCGCGCCAGGCCCCCTCGATGAAGAGGTAGTCGGGCGAGTAACCCTCCTGGCGGAAGCCGAGCTTGCGGGCCAGCCGCCGGGACGGCTCGTTGCCGGGCTGGATGTTCGCCTCGAGCCGGTGCAGGCCGAGCGTCGTGAAGGCGTGCTCGATCACCAGCCGGATGCCGGCGGACGCGTGCCCGGTGCCGCTGTACGGCAGGAACGCGGCGTAGCCCAGATAGCCGCCGCGCAGCGCACCCAGCACGATGCCGCTGATGTTCGCGTAGCCGGCGATCGCGCCGCTGGCCCGGTCGCAGAGGAGGAACCCGTCGTTCTCCCGTCGCCGGTTCTTGCGCAGATACGCCGCGTACTCCTCCGCCGTGGCGGGGGCGGCGAGCCAGGGCCGGTGCAGTTCGCGGCTGCGGCGGGCCGCGGCGACGAACTCCGCCTCGTCGGCGGGCCGGGGGCGGCGGATGCCGACGAGTCGGTCGGTGCGCAAGTATCTCACGGCCGATCACTCTGGCGAGTCCCGGCCGCGGCGTCCACCGTTCTCCCCGCGCGGAGCGGGGCGGTGTGACCGACCTCTCCGCCGCGCCGCGCGGCGTCGCGGGCTCGCCCGCGACCGCGGCGAGCGACCGCCTCGATGCGATCCGGCCGGATCAGATGGGGCCGGGGTGCGGTTGGTCGAGCGGCATGGGGACCTGGAGGAAGGTCGTGCCGCGCAGATCGAGCCGGGCCCAGTTGGGCGAGCGGACGAACCGGAGCATGACCTGGGCGCAGCTCGGGCAACGTCCGATCAGCCCCGGGGCGTGGCTGTAGACGCGCAGGGTGCCCATCGGGCCGACCGCTCCGCAGTTCTCGCACCGGCCCACGGCCCCGCTCAGGTCGACGGCGAAGAGCTCGCGCAGCGGTGCGTCGAGCATGTTGCCGTCCAGGTAGGACATGTCGGTCATCGGTGTCTCCTCGCCGGTCAGCCGGTCGGCCCGAACCGTTCGGTCTTCACACGCCGCGTCTGATGACCCAACCCGACGAGCAGGTCGGCCACGGTCTCCACGAACCCGGTCGGGCCGCAGACGAAGTTCAGCGGTTCCAGGTCGGCCGGCCACCCGTGGTTGTTGACGTCGGCCAGCCCGATGCGGTGCGGGTCGCCCCGCCAGCCGTCCGGCGCCCGGCGGGTGTAGACGTAGGCCACGTCCAGGCCGAGGTCGTCACGGCCACGCCGCTGCAGTTCGTCGGCGTAGATGGCGTCCTCCGGGGTGCGTACGGAGTAGAGCAACCGGAACGGCGTCCGGCTGCCGGCCGCACGGCGAGCGCGCAGCATCGCCATCAGCGGCACGATCCCCGAGCCGCCCCCGACCAGCAGGACCGGCGCGGTCTCCTCCGGGCGCCACACGAACCAGCCGCCGACCGGGCCGCGTATCTCCACCGGGTCGCCCTCGCCGTAGACGTCGATGAGGTACGGGGACACCTCGCCGTCGACCACCCGCTGCACGGTCAGCTCGATGCGGGGCCCACCCGGGCCGTCCACGGCCGGCCCGGCGATCGAGTACGAGCGGGCGGTCTGGTACCCGTCGGGCGCGGTGAGCCGGACGTCGAGGTGCTGGCCCGGCAGGTGTCCCGGCCAGCCGGGAACCTCGAGCACGAGGGTGTGCGCGGTCGGGGTCTCCACCCGGCGCTCGACCAGCCGGGCGACCCGCCAGGTGAGCGGAGCGCGAGCGGGGGCGCTGACCGCGGCGGTGCGCTCAGTCACCCTGGTACCGCTGTTCGCGCCACGGGTCGCCGTAGTCGTGGTAGCCGGCGGTCTCCCAGAAGCCCGGCTGGTCGGCGGAGAGCAACCGCAGGCCGCGCACCCACTTCGCGGACTTCCAGAAGTAGAGGTGGGGCACGAGCAGACGGGCCGGGCCGCCGTGCTCGGCCGGCAGGTCCCCGCCCTCGAAGGTGTGCGCGACCCAGGCGCGCCCGCCGCGCAGGTCGTCGAGGGGAAGGTTGGTGGTGTAACCGCCGTAGGAGTGCGCCAGCACGTACGCCGCGTCGGTGTCGATGCCATCGAGCAGGGTGT
Source organism: Micromonospora sp. 15K316 (assembly GCF_004348525.1). Classification (GTDB taxonomy): domain Bacteria; phylum Actinomycetota; class Actinomycetes; order Mycobacteriales; family Micromonosporaceae; genus Micromonospora. Next base: position 5,461 of record NZ_SMKG01000054.1, read on the forward strand.
CCAGCGAGACGCCCTGCCAGGTGGTGCCGAGCTTGGACCACCGGGTGACGCAGTGGATGTCCACTCTGGGGGTCTCCTGTGGCAGCGCCATCAGCTCCGACCAGGACCAGCGGTACTCGGCGCCGGTCTCGGTGGTGATGACGAACTCCCAGCTGTCCAACGGCACCTTCGGCGTCGGGCCGGCGGAGAGCACCGGAAAATCCTGGGTCAGATACTGCCCCGGAGGAAGGGCCGGCTCCGACGAGCGGGGCCGGCCCTGAAAGCCTGGCGACACGATTCCCACGAGACAGTCGTACCACTTGCGCCGATCGGCGTGGGACGGTTCCCCCGTACGGTGTGACGAATCGGTGCGGCGGTCAGCGCGACTCGACGACCTCGGGCTCCGGTGATTCCTGCGACCGGGTGGCGCGGAGGCTCGTGAGGGTGACGACCGCGAGCACCGCGATGATGACCCCGAGCGAGGCCAGCGTCGGGATCTCCGGCACACCCTTCCAGACACCGTGCGCCCAGTGCAGGCCGAGCTTGACGCCGATGAAGGCCAGGATGATCGCCAGGCCGTAGCTGAGGTGGACCAGCCGGCTGAGCGCGGCGTGCAGGACGAAGTAGAGCGCACGCAGGCCCAGCAGGGCGAAAGCGTTGGTGGCGAAGACCAGGTACGGGTCCTCGGTGATGCCGTAGACGGCCGGCACCGAGTCGACGGCGAAGACCACGTCGGTGCCGAGCACGGCCACCACCACGAGCGCGAACGGCGTGAGCGCGCGCCGCCCCGCCGCACGTACGGTCATCCGGGTGCCGTGGTAGTCGTCGGTGACCGGCATGAACCGCCGCAGCAGGCGGACCGAACGCATCTTGTTGATGTCCACCTCCTGCTCGTGCCCGGTGAGAGCGTCGCGGAGCAGCTTCACGGCCGTGGCGATGAGGATGATCGCGAAGAGCAGGAAGGCGAAGTCGAGTGTCTCCAGGGCGGCCGCGCCTAGCGCGATGAAGACCGCCCGCAGCACCAGGGCGCCGGCGATGCCGTAGAGGAGCACCCGCTGGGCGAGGATGGCCGGCACCGCGAACGCGGCCAGCAGCAACATGAAGACGAAGAGGTTGTCGACGGAGAGCGACTTCTCCACCAGGTAACCGGTGAGGTACTGCACGCCGAGTTCGGAGCCGTAGCGGTTCCAGACCCAGGCGCCGAAGGCCAGCGGCAGGGCGATGTAGAACGTCGACCAGGCGATCGCCTCGCGGAGGGAGACCTCGTGCGGGCGACGGGTGACGAGGAAGTCGAGCACCAGCAGTGCCAGCACGCCACCGATCGTCACCGCCCAGAGAGTGGGCGTGCCGACCGTCGTCAGCTCCGCGGCGGACAGGTACGACAGCTCGGACATGGGACCTCCTCGAACACCGTGCCATGTTCGAGGTCTCCTTCACCCACTAACGTGGGCAACCACCCGAGGCGTGCCCGGCACGCCGTACTGACCGGAATGGTTCGTGGGAAGTACTCCCCTCGCCGGATTCAAGGTTAGGTCAGGCTCAATCCTCACGCCAGCCGGGGTGTCGCCGCGTGTCGATGGTTGCCCAGGTCAACCGCGTACCGCCGAACCGCCCGGACGGCTCAGAGGCCGCCGCGGCGCAGCGTCGCGCCGGGCGCCATGGCCGGCTCCACCATCTCCCGGTAGTCCCGCGGCAACTGGGTCATCACGTCGTCGAACTCGCCTCCGGTGATCGCTTCCCGCAGGGTGGTGAAGACGGCGCGCGCGCCGTTGCGGGCGGCGGTCTCGTCGACATCGGCGCGGAGCGCGACCCGGGCGATGAACTCGGCCGCGCCGAACCGATCGGCCGCCTCGGTACGCGGGCTCGGCTTCAACACCACCTGGAGCGGCTTGGGCAGCTGGGCCGCCAGGTCCAGCACCTCACCCCCGGTGAGCCGCTCGGCCAACGTCTCGAGGGTGGCCGAGGTCAGGGCGACGGCGCGTTCGGAGGATCCCCTCGTCCGCTGTGCCACCTGGTCGATGAAGGTGTCGTAGTTCATCGGTTGCTCCTCGCCGGCTGCGTCGAGGCCCACGTACCCGTGAAGCGGCGCGGGAAACGGCGGCGGATTCACCCATCGGGCACCCGCGTGGCGGGTCTTCGACCTGTCTCACCGACCGACCGCTCCTGGCCGCTTCGGTGGTCGCCCGGCCGGCCTCGCCAGGTGATTTTCCCGCGGTCCCGGCGTGACGGCCGGGGAGGCGGGTAACCGCCGCCGGTCGTGACCGGATCGATGCCCGAGGAGCCGACACCATGGCGAGTTACGCCGACGTCCTGCAGTACCTGTCGAGCCTGGACTACCCGGCCGAGAAGGACGAGGTGATCCGGGAGGCCGAGCGCGAGGGGGCGCCGCCGGACGTGCTGAAGGCGCTGCGGGCGCTGCCGCCGGTGGACTACGCCAACGGCAACGAGGTGGCCCGGTCCGCCGGCATCGAGGCCGCGCCGGAGCTGAGCCGGTCGCAGCGCGCGGCGCAGGCCCGCGACCGGCACCCGCGGGTGTCCCAGCACCTGCGCGGCATCTGACCGCGCACGAGCAGGCGGGCGCCCCGGGTCACGAACCGCGACCTGGGGCGCCCGGCAGCACCTGCCCGGACGGCCAGGGCCCGAACCGGGCCGGCCATCAGGCAGTCAGTCAGTACGCCCGAACCGGGCGCGGCTTGACTGCCTTGATCATCATACAGCCCGCATCAGCCGAATGGTCAGGAACCCCCGGACTGTGGGCCAGCACACGTCGTCTTTCAGCTCATTACCTCGGCGTAACGCTTCTCCAGGTCCACTCGGGCCAGCGCACCCACCAGCCAGGCGAACCGCTCCGACTCGCCGCTGCCGGCGAGTCCGGCCAGCTCGTCGGCGGAGCGCCCGAGCCCGAGCCGACGGGCCGCCGCCAACGCCCGCCGGTCGGCCACCGGAGCCACCTCACGCCAGAGCACCTGCGCCTCACGAAGGAACAGCTCGACGACCTGGCCATCCACCCCGGGCAGTTCGGCGAGCAGCTTCCGCTCCGCACGAGGGTCGTACTGCGCCTTGCCACGCAGCCGGCGCAGATCGCCCCGGTACCTGTCGACGACGGTGCGGGCGAGGTCGCCGAGCGTGTCGGCGAGCGCGTCGACGTCGCCGCGCTGACCGGCGTCGCGCAGCACGCGGACCCGGGTCTCGTGCAGTGAGCGGGCCAGCCGGGCGGCGCTGTCCCATCCGGTGTCCCGCAGGGCCCGCGCGCTCTCCACCGCCCGTCGGAAGTCGCCGCGCCGGGACAGCAGCACCGACAGGTAGAGCAGTTGGAAGAGGCTGGACGGATTGTTGGTGACCTGGAAGCCGTACTGTTCGGCGAACCCGCGTCCGCTGCCGGCGAGCCGCCGTACCAGTCGCTTCTTGTCCTCGATGCTGGAGATCGGCATGGCTGCGACTACCCGCGCCGCCACCGGTCACACTCCGACGGTGGACGGCGACGGCGCGGGGCCGCTCGGCGACGCCCCGACGGGCGCCGCGACAGCGGATCAGCCGCGCACGGCGCCGCTGCGGTCGCGGGCCTTGAGCCGGGTGGTCGGCAGCGCCGGCGCCGGCAACGGCGGCGCCGCGTCGTCGGCGACCACCCCGAAGCGCCGGCCGGCCGCCCAGTCATCGCGAGCGGCCACCACCTCCTCGTGCGAGCGCCCGACGAAGTTCCACCACATGACGAGCGGCTCCTCGAAGGGCGCGCCGCCCAGCAGCATCAGCTGGCTGCCGGCCGCGCCACGCAGGTTGAGCTGGTTGTGCCCCAGGCCGAGATAGAGCAGGGCCCCCGGCTCGACGGAGACCCCGTCGACCTCCGCCCGGCCGGACATCACCAGCAGCCCGTACTCGAACTCGGGCCGCAGCGGCACGGCGACCGGCGCCGAGCCGGTCAACTCCAACTGCGCCCCGACGAGCGGCGTGTGCACCACCGCCGGCGATCGCTCCCCCGCGATCTCGCCCACCAGCAACGTCGTCTCCAGCTCGCCGTCGCGCCAGCGAGGCAGGTCGGCGTGGTGGGCGAAGTCGGCCGCACCGGCCCGCGCGGGGTCCGGCAGCGCCACCCAGAGCTGGACGCCGTGCATCACCGGCGGGTGCACCTCGGGTGACCGCTCCGAGTGCGCGATGCCGTGGCCCGAGGTCATCACGTTCAACTGACCGGGCCGGATCGGCTGGACGCTGCCGAGGCTGTCCCGGTGCACGATCTCGCCGTCCAGCAGCCAGGTGACCGTCTGCAGGCCGGTGTGCGGGTGCGGCGGCACCTCCATGCCGGGCCGCGCGGCCACGTCGTCCGGCCCGAAGTGGTCGACGAAGCACCAGGCGCCGACCATCCGCCGCTGCCGCTGCGGCAGCAGTCTCCGTACCGTCGTGTACCGCCCCAGGGGCACGTCGTGACCGGGCAACAGCACGCTGCCGGGATCGGCCGCGGCCACCCCGGGTGGTCGGGTCTCCGCCGGCCAGGTTTCCGTACGTCTCACCGCCCGACTGTACGCCGGGCCTTCGCATCGCCGAGCGTCTTCCCCCGCCCGTCAACGGCCTGCCCGGCCCCTCCGAAGGCGTCCGCCCCGGCATCCGAGTCGATCGACTGCGGCGACGGCGCCGATCGGGGTCGGATCGATCGGCGGGCATGAGCCGGCGCCCGCCGGACGGAATCCGACGGGCGCCAGCTTCATGTCATGCCCGGGCTTCGCCCGGACGGTCCTGCATCAGTGCGACCCCATGAAGCGCTGACGGCGGCGCCACGCGAAGGTCAGGAGCAGCAGCACCGCACCCGCGCCGACCAGGCCACCACCGACCTTCATCGGGGTGCCGAGGCTGTCGCCCGTGACGGGCAGCGGCGGCGGCTGGGGCTGGTCCAGCACCCGCAGCTGGGTGCTGGCGACGCGGCCGGACTCGCGGCCGGTCGCGGTGAAGGTCAGCAGACCGGTCACCGACGGCTTGTAGGTCCGGGTGAACCTGCCGTTCCCGTCCGTACGCGCGGTGAAGCTCAGCGGCGCGGCGGCCTGGTAGGCGACCGGGGCCATCGCGACAGTGGTGCCGTCGCTGCGGCGGGCCGGCGCCTGGTTCGCGGCGGGGGCCGCGAGCGGCGTCACCGTGACCACGATGTCCACCGTCTCGTTCGGGCCGAAGCCCTGTCCGGTGAGCACGACCGTCTGACCGAGGTTGATCGTCGGCAGGTTGACGGTCAGCGTCGGCTGCGGCACGTACGGCGGTGGCTGTGGTGTGTCCGTGACGCCTGGCGCCGGCGGCTGCGGCTGTGCCGCCCCCGCTGCCGTCGGCACGGTCACCACGGCCAGACCGACCGTGAGTGCCATGATGATGCGGGATAGCCGCATGGTTGGTTCCCTCCTACTGGTCACAGCTTGGTGCGGTATCTACTTGGGTGGTCCATGGGGTGGCCATCGGCGTGAGCCACAGCTCGGCCTCTCCGGTTCCGGTGTTCTTTCCGGTCAGGACGGTGACCTCCAACGTCCGACTCGTACCGGGCCGGACGTCGACGCTCGCGGTCGCGGCCTGGCGGCGACGTTCGGTGCCGCTGCCGACAGCCGTCTCGGTTCCGTCGAGGCGGGCGTCGACCACCGCCCCACCCGGCGGCGTGAAGACCGACACCAACGTGCGGATCGTGTACGGGTCACCCGCCATCCCGAGGCCGAGAACCGACTCGGTGAGACCGGACTTCGGCGCCGTCGACTGGAGCGTCACCCGCAGCCGGAGCTCGCGGCGCCCGTCGGATCGACATTCGCCGACCGTCAGGGTGGCCGCCGGCCGCAGGTAGTAGCCGAGCTTCGCGCCGCTGCCGTCGTTGAGGAACACGCCGACCGTCGGCACGGTGTCCTGTTCCGGAAGGGCCCCGGCCAGCCGGCTGTCGCCGAACTGTCGCTGCTCCTCCGGGCGGGCACTCCAGAACAATATCCGGCGTTCCGTGATAGCACGGTCAAATGCGGACAACAACACCCTCGGGTCTACATTCTTCGTGAAGAAGGCGTCGAAGACCGCAGCCGCCGCCGCAGCGAAGAAGCTGTCCTGTTTCTCCGGCTCGAGACGCTGGTACGTCTCGTTGAGCAGCGTCCGCACCACCGTGTCGGAGGCGAGCGGCACACCGCCCGGGACCATCACCGGCCCGGTCGCCTTGAGCAGGTAGGAGAGCACGACGGGGTCCACGGCGAGCACCCCGTCGACCTTCGTACCGGTCTTGCGACGGAACATGTCGCGATAGAGGGCCGCGGCGGTGGGGAAGTGCGGCGTCAGGTTCACGTCCGCCGGATACATGCCCGGCAGGTCGGCCCAGAGCGCGCGGACCTCCTTCGGCACGGGCAGCGGCGGGTTGAACTGTCCCAGCGAGGAGCTGCTGCCCTGCCGTCCCATCTGGACGCGGCCGTTCTTCGCCTCGATCACGGCGTACGCACCGAACATGCCGCCGGTGGCGCGCAGCTCGGCGAGGTTCTGCGAGACCAGCAGGTAGCGTCGCGGACCGTCGCCGCCGAGCAACGCCGGCAGCAGGCGCGCGCCCTGGTCGGCCGCCGCGGTCATCGCGGCCAGACGGTCGATCTCGCCCCGCAGGTCGGTGAGGGCCTGGCGCACCTGGCTGACCAGGCCGTCACCGGACACCCGGATCAGATCCTGACGGGTCTGCTGGATGGTCCGGTTGACAGCGGTCAGGTCGGCGGAGACGCTCCGCAGTTGGCCGACGTCGAGCCGGCCCTCCTTCGGGACCAGGTTGGCGAGGTCGACGCGGAGCAGGGCGGGGAAGGCCTGCCGGGCCAGGTCGTCCACGGCCACCGCGATCTGCCGGACCGCGCCGAGGTCGTCCCCGGCGAACGGCGTACGCCGGCCGAGCGCCCACCCGGGATCGTCGGTGGCGGAGCGGGCCGCCCCGGCCTGCTCCTGGAGCGCGGCCAGGGTGCGCTGGGCCCGCTCGATGTCACCGCCGACGACCTGGGCGCTGAGCTCCCGGGCCAGACCCGCGGCGTTGAGCAGGTGGGCCCGCGCCTGCCAGCCCCGGAAGCCGACCCAGCCGCCGGTCAGCAGCAGCAGGGACGCAACGACGAGCCCGGCGAGCAGTACCCGGCGCAGGCGAGCGCGCCTGCGCCGTCGGGACCGGCTGCGCCGTCGCCGCGGTCGTTCGCTCTCCGTCACTGCACACTCCCCGTTGCCGGAACCGGACAGAAGGCCCATTACTCCGCTGTTCTTAACACCCGTCGCACCGGAATCGTGACGTTATGGCAGATCTCCGCCGATACGCGAGGTTCGTTCGGGTGACGTCAGGTTGTCACGCGGGTCTTGGCCACCTCGCGCAGCAGCCGCTCCATCCGGTCCACGCCGGCCGGCAACGACATCTCGCGCAGGTACGCCTCCCGCCCCCGCCGCCCCATGTCGACCCGGGCGGACGGGGGGATGGTGGCGGCCAGCCAGAAGCGGTCGGCGAGGCTCGCCCAGTCCTCCGGCGGGCAGGAGAGCCCGGCCCGCGCCCGCTCCACCAGGTCGGCGGTGTCCCCGGCCGCCGAGACGACCACGGGCGCCGCGCAGGAGAGCGCGGCCTGCAGCTTGCCGGGGACGGTCCCCCGCAGCTCGGGCAGGTTCCGCAGCATGACCAACTGGTAGTCCGCGGCGGCGTAGAGATCCGGCATGTCCAGCGGCGAACGCCGCTCGACGAACCGGATGTTCTCCGCCCGCAGCTCCGCGGCGAGGCCGCGCACCCGGGGTTCGTCCGCGCCGGAGCCGACCAGGACCAGGTCCATCGAGCGGTCCAGCTCCGCCGCGGCCCGTACGGCGGTCTCCAGACCCTGCCGGGCGCCGATGGTGCCGGCGTGCATCACCACGCACCGCCCGTCACGGCGCACCAGCCGATTCGCCTCCGCACTGGGCCGCGCCGGCTGGAAGATCCGCTCGTCGGTCCAGTTGAGCACCACCGAGACCCGCTCCGGGTCGGCGCCCGCGGCGACCACGAGATCCCGCATCGACGGTGCGACGACGGCGATCCGGTCCGCGGCCCGGAAGGCGCGGGTCATCGCCGCGGTGAGCCGCGCGGTCCACCGCCCGTCGCCGCCCGCCGCGTCCTCCGGCCAGACGTCCTGGACGTGCAGCACGGTGGGGACCCGCCCGATCAGCCGGGGCACGGTGGCGGCCGCGAAGCTGGTGGCGGGGAGCTGGAAGACGTAGAGCACGTCGATGCCGGCCAGGAAGCGCGGGGCGACCAGCGCCGCGCTACCGGCGAAGGTGAGGTAGCTCGCCATCCGGGCACCGGTTGAGGCCTCGCCGGCGGCCACGTACCTCGGCACGCGACGTACGGAGAGTCGGTCGTCGCGAGTCCGGTGCCGCCACCGCTGCCGCCAGCCCGGGTACACCTGCCCACCCGGGTAGTCCGGGAAGCCGGTCAGGACGCGCACCTCGTGCCCCCGCGCCGCCAGCTCCTCGGCGAGGCTGCCGGGGATGAAGGCCGGCTCCGGCGGGAAGTGGTACGACAGGATTCCGATCTTCATCCGGTCGCCACCGCCGTCCGGTTCGTCGGTCCCGGCGCGGCAGCGCGACCGGCGGCCGCGGGACGCGCGTACGATTCGGGCAACCCCTCCGCGTCCGGCAGCGACCGCCGGCGCTGCCCCGTCGCGGCCCCACCGACCGCGGCGGTACCGACGAGAGGGGTTCTGATGACCGACCGGGTGCTCTTCGTCTGCCACGCCAACCTGTGCCGGTCCCCGATGGCCGAGTACCTGGCCCGCAAGGTGCTGGCCGGACGGCCGGTGACCGTGCAGAGCGCGGGTACGGACGCGGTGGCGGGACTGCCGATGCACCCGTACGCCGCCGACATCGCCGCGGAGACCGGGGCGGACCCTACCGACTTCCGCAGCCGTCCACTGGACGCCGAGCACCTCGCCGGCGCCACGCTGGTGCTCACGGCGACGCGGCGCCAGCGCTCGGTCTGCACCGCGTTGGCGCCGTCGGTGCTGCACCGGACGTTCACGCTGCGCCAGTTCGGCCGGCTCGCCGCCGCGGCGGAGCCGCCCGAGGACCCGACCGGCGACCCCCTGCGCGCCGCCGTCGAGGCCGCCGCCCTGGCCCGGGGGCGGCTGCAGCCCGCCGCCCCCGGCACCGACGACCTCCGGGACCCGATCGGCGGCACCGCCGCCGACTTCCGCCGTTGCGCCGAGGAGATCGAACGGTCCATACGACCCCTCGCCGCGCTCATCATGGCAGCCGGGTGAGTTCCTGCGTGTGGTCGCTGACGGCGCTCGCCCCACCGCTGTCGCCGTGGCGGGTGGCCTTGGGCCGCTCGGCGGGCGCCTCGGGCAACTCCGTCGCGGCGACCACCCGGTACGCCTCGTACTGGTACGCCTCGGCCTTCGGCATCTTGGCCATGTTGAGCACGCAGCCGAGCAGTCGCACCGAGACCGCGTGCAGTGCCCGGGACGCGGCGGCCACCTGAGTCCGCGAGGTCCGCCCCTGCTGGCTCACCAGCAGGGCACCGTCGGCCTGGACCGCCACGACGACACCGTCGGTCACCGCGAGCAGCGGTGCGGTGTCGATGATGACGATGTCCGCGGACTCCCGAAGGGCGAGCAGCAGGTCCGCCATCGCCTTCGAGCCGAGCAGCTCGCTCGGGTTGGGCGGGGCGGAGCCGCTCGGCAGCACCAGCAGCGACTTGTCGCCCCAGCGCTGCACGACGTCGCCCACCTGGACGTCACCGACGAGCACGTCGGTGAGACCGACACCGGCGTCGATGCCCAGGTACTCGTCGACCTTGGGACGGCGCAGGTCGGCGTCGACGAGCAGGACCCGCCAGCCCGCCTCGGCCAGGGCGATCGCCAGGTTGCAGGAGAGGGTCGTCTTCCCCTCCCCCTGGAGCGCACTGGTCACCGCGATGACCCGGGCCGGCTCGTGCACGTCGACGAAGCGCAGGTTGGTGCGCAGCTTGCGGATCGCCTCGGCGCGCGACGAGGTGGCGGCGTCGCCGACGATCAGCGGCGCGGACCTGGCGCCGGCCTCGAACGGGATCTCGCCGAGCAACGGGCTGCCGGTGGTGCGCTGGAGGCCTGCCGCGTCGCGCAGCCGCACGTCCGCCACGCCGCGCAGGATGGCCAGGCCGACACCGAGCACCAGGCCGATGAGCCCGCCGAGCGTCAGGTTGCGTACCGGCTGCGGCGACACGGGGCTGGAGCTGACCCGGGGGCCGCTCACCACCTCGATCTTGATCGGCGCCTTGCCCTCCGGCGGCGTCTCGACCGTCTGCACGAGTTCGACGAACTTGGCCGCGAGCGTCTCGGTCACCTTCAGTGCCCGGGTCTGGTCGGTGTCGGTGACCGACGCGCGCAGCAGGACGGTGCCGGCCTCGGTCGAGGTACTGACGCTGCGCTGCACCTCCTCGGCGGTCCGGCCGACGGGGTTCTCGGCCACCACGGTCTGCGCGAGCCGATCGCTGGTCAGCAGGTCGGCGTAGGACTTGACGCGCTGCTGGAGGAAGAGGCCGCCCTGATAGGCGTCGGTGACTCCCTGGTTGGGCGTGGTGACGAAGAAGGTCACCGAGGCCTCGTACCGGGGCTGGGCCCGGACGGTGAGGAACGCACTGACGCCCAGGGCCACCATCACGGTGACCAGCGCGACCCACCAGTGCCGACGCACGTGGCGGAGTTGGCGGAGCAGGTCCATCAGGTGCGCCTCCGTGCCGGACCGGTAACGCCAAAGAACTTCACGAAAACCCCCAAGGTCGTCCGTAACTCGTGAAACCATTAAAGCGGCTCATACGGCTTATGTCCGGAGTTATGTATTTTCGGCGACGAGTCGTGCGCCCGAATTACCAACCCGGGAATGACCCATTCGGCATCGGCCGGGCCGCCGGGAAAAGTGGACGGGTCACCCGACGCGCCCGCGCGAGCGGCCCGGAACGACCCCGGCGACCAGGAGCAACGGAGTCACGACGGCGTGTCGACGCAGCGCCGGTGCTCCCCCGTGCCGCCCCGCCGGCGCAGCCGACGCGAGGACCTGCCCGCCTCGCCGGACTCCGCCGTGCCGCCGAGGCGGTGTTGAACTCCTCGCCGACGGGGACGCGCGGACACCGCCGACGCGGACGCCGATCGCCGTCGCGGGCAGCACGTCGGCGGCGAAGGAAAGCGCGGAAAGGACGAGACGCCGGAGCCCGGCTCGGCTCCGGCGTCGCTCGATCTCGCCGCCGACAGCGACGGATCGCGAACTCGACTTCATTGACGTCGGGGTGTCCGGATAACCCGGGCACCCCGACGTCAGGGAACTCGGGAACGATCGAGGCGACCTACGTCAGTCAGCCGCGCGGCCCGAGCGGGCGTTCTCGGGGGTACGGCTCAGTGCCGGTCCTCGGCCTCGTGCTCGTCGTCGGTCTCCTCGTAGACCGCCTCGGCGGCCGGCTCCATCAGATCGTCGCCCGGGACGGCCACCTCCTCGGCCCGGTCCTGCTCGTCCGCCCGCCCGTGCGGCGGCGGCTCAGGGGCGGTGGCGCCACCGGCGAAGCCGTACTCGTTGGGCTCGTCGTGCCTGCTCATCTGGTCACCCTCCCGGTTTCTCCCGCTTCGCCTCTACCGCCAACCGTAAGTGGTGATCGTTCTTCTCGCAGCGGGGCGGGGATTGTCGGCGGGGCCACGGACCGGCGACGTTGAGCGAGGCCCAGACCAGCTGACGCAGCACGATGATGATCACGGCGGCGGCCAGGGCGCTCCAGCTGCGGCCGGTCGCGAGCCGCAGCAACCCGGCGGCGGTCAGCAGGTCGAGCAGCACCCGTACGGCCAGCAGCGCCCGGCCGGTGCCGGCGAGCACGACCGCCGCGCAGAGCAGCGCCAGCCCCGTCACCACGGCGACCAGGAGCGTCGTCACGGGTTCCGCTCCCGTTCGCCCACCTGCTCCTGCTCCTTGCGGATCTCCCGCCCCAGGAAGTAGTTCAGCGCGGTCCGGATGGTGGCGATCGCGGCCAGCTGCCCGACCTGTTCGAACGTCGGCGACACCGCCGTACGCAGGATGTCCGCCGCGAGCTGGAACTCCAGGCCGAGCGTGAGGAACCGGCCGAGGCTGAGCCGGATGGGGGTGAACACGGCGGCGGTGCGGTGCCGTAGCCCCTCGACCACGAACCGCACCGCCGCGAGGAGAGCCCCGACGAAGATGACCAGAGCGCCGGCCACCTCCACCACGCCGACCAGCACCTGGTCGGCGTGGCGCAGAAACTCCTCCACGTCCATGCCGGGCCGTTACCCGGCGACGGCAGGGGTAGTCGGTGCTCAGGTCAGCTCGGCGACGGCCTCGAGGATGAGCCAGAGGCCGGAGATCGCGAAGAGCGCGGCCGCGCCGTACTGGATGGCCTTCTCCGGCAGCCGACGACCGAGCATCCGCCCGACCAGGATCGCGAGGGCGTCGGCGGCGACCATGCCCACCGTGGAGCCGATCCAGGTACCGACCCAGCCGTGCTGGGTCGCCAGCGTGATCGTGGCGAGCATCGTCTTGTCACCCAGCTCGGCCAGGAAGAACGCCACGCCGACCGTCATGATCGCCGACTTGGTCGCCTTCTCCGCCTTACGCCGTTCCTCCTCGGTCAGCGAGTCGCCGCGCAGGGTCCAGGCGGCGAAGCCGAGGAACGCGACGCCGGCGATCAACGAGATCCAGTCCGTCGGCAGCACCGAGCCGAGGCCGACGCCGATCGCCACCGACGCGAGATGCACCACCGTGGTCGCGACCGTGATGCCGATGAGCACCGGCACCGGTTTGTATCGGGTGGCGAACGCCAACGCCATCAGCTGGCTCTTGTCCCCCAGCTCGGCGACGAAGATGACGCCGAAACTGATCACCAGCGCGGCGAGGAATCCCTCCATGACATCCTTCCCGGTCATGCCGGGAGGAGGTACAGGGGCGCCCTCGACCCGGCTGTCACAGCCTGAGTCGAAGGTCTCGCCCGCCCCGCCGGAAGCGGGGCCGCGTGGCCGGATGCGCAAGGCACCAGTATGTCGACCACGACATTGGGGGCTACTCCCCTTCGCGGGACCGAGCTTAACCGATCGGCCCCGTCACCGGCGGCACGGGTCAGCGGATCCGGCCGACCCTCCGGCCGACGGGCGACGCACGCCGCTCACACCGCCCGGGCCAGCGTGACGCCGAAGAACCCGTCCGGGTCGGTCCAGAACGCCCGTCCGGCGAACCCCGCGGCGTCGAGCTCGGCCGCCACGCCCTCCGGGCGGAACTTCGCCGAGATCTCGGTACGCAGCTCCTCTCCGGCGGCGAGCGCCACCTCGAGGTCGAGGTCGGGGATCCGGACCCGCATCGCCCGGTCCGCGCGCAACCGCATCTCGATCCACTCGCACGCCGCGTCCCAGCGCGCCACGTGGGTGAACGCCGAGGGATCGAAGTCCGCCCCGAGCTCACGGTTGATCACCCGCAGCACGTTGCGGTTGAACTCGGCGGTCACCCCGGCGGCGTCGTCGTACGCCGGAACGATGATCGACGGGTCCTTGACCAGGTCCGTGCCGAGCAGGAGCCAGTCGCCGGCCTCCAGGGCGGCCCGCATCGCGACGAGGAACGCCGCCCGCTCGTCGGGGAGCAGGTTGCCGATCGTGCCGCCGAGGAAGAGCACCAGCCGCCGCCCACCGGTGGGCAGTCGGTCCAGATGCCGGGTGAAGTCCCCGACGATGCCGCGTACCCGCAGGCCGGGGTAGTCGGCGGCGATCCGCGCGGTCGAGGCGCGCAACGCGCTGGCCGAGACGTCCAACGGGACGAAGGTGCCCAACCCGCCCCGGTCGGTGAGGGCGTCCAGCAGCAGCCGGGTCTTCTCGGACGACCCGGAACCCAGCTCGATGAGGGTCTTCGCGCCGGTCAACGCCGCCACGGCCGGCGCCCGGCGCGCCAGCACGGCACGTTCGGCACGGGTCGGGTAGTACTCGGGCAGCCGGGTGATCTCCTCGAAGAGCTCGCTGCCCCGGGCGTCGTAGAACCACTTCGGCGGCAGCCACTTCGCGTCGGCGGTGAGCCCGAGGCGGACGTCCGCACGCAGCCCCCGGGCCAGGTCCTGCTCCTCAAGGTGGATCTCCAGCGGCTCCGCGCTCATCTGACGGCACTTCCCTTCACGTGGACGGACCTGCACAAACGCCGGGGCGGGCTCAGCTGATCGGGCACAGGCGCACCCGGCCGGGGGCGGCGCTCACCAGGTGGCCGTCGGGCACCTCGCGCCAGCCGGGGCCTTCGTCGTGCGGCTCGGAGGCCAGCAGCACCGCGTCCCGGCTCTCCCGTATCGAGAGCGCGTGCCCGAGGACGCTGGCCACCGCGGTGCGGCCGTCGGTGAGCAGCACGTTGAGCCGGGAGCCGGGGGCGGCCTCGGCCACCGCCCGGATCGTCCCGGCCACCGCGTCGACCGCGTCGGCGCCGCCGCGCAGCCGGTGCCGCACCAGTGCCCAGAGCAAGGCCGAGTCGGTGGCCGCGTCCAGGGTGAGCAGGTCGCGTACGGGCAACTCGGCGGCGAGCGGCACGACCGTGTCCGGCCAACCCCGGATCACCCCGTTGTGGCTGAACAGCCAGCGCCCCTCGGCGAACGGGGCGGCCGCGTCGTCGAGCACCGCCATGCCGACGGTGGCGGAGCGCACGGCGGCCAGCACCGCGCCGGCCCAGGTCACCTCGGCCAGCTGGGCGATCGTCGGGTCGCTCCAGATCGGCTGGGCACGCCGGTAACGCACCGGCTCACCGTCGCCCGGATACCACCCGATCCCGAAGCCGTCGGCGTTGATGGTGCCCCCGCCACGCATGTCGCGCGGCGCCCAGGACTGGCGGACCAGGGAGAAGGGCGGTTCGAAGAGCAACCGCGCGAGGGTGATGGGCGGGCCGAGATAGACGAGGTGGCGGCACATCAGGCGGCTCCGCCGCAGGCCCCGGCCGGGCCCCTGCCCACCGCCGACGGCTCGGCCCGGCCGGCCACCGTCACGGCCGCGACTCCTCCGGCCGGGCGTCCCGCGCGCAGCGGAACCCGCTGAAGATCTGCCGGCGGATCGGGAAGTCCCAGTTGCGGAAGGTACCCCGGCACGCCGCCCGGTCGGTACCGAACGACCCGCCTCGCAGGACCCGGTAGTCGTCGCCGAAGAACACCTCGGAGTATTCCCGGTAGGGGAACGCGGTGAACCCCGGATGCCCCCGGAAGGTGGTGGAGGTCCACTCCCAGACGTCCCCGATCAGCTGATGCACACCCAGTGGTGACGCCCCGTCCGGATAGGCGCCCACCGGGGCGGGCCACAGGTGCCGTTGGCCGAGGTTGGCGTGCCCGCAGGACGGGTCGTCGTCGCCCCACGGGTACCGGCGGGAGCGTCCGGTCGCCGGGTCCCACCGGGCGGCCTTCTCCCACTCCGCCTCGGTGGGCAGGCGTTTACCCGCCCACGACGCGTACGCCTGCGCCTCGTACCAGCAGACGTGCACCACCGGCTCGTCGTCACGCACCGGCGCCCACCGGCCGAACCGGCGGTAGGACCAGCCGTCGGCGTCGCGCCGCCAGTGCATCGGCGCGGACAGTTCGGCCGCCACCCGGTGCGCCCAGCCGGCGGTGCTCCACCAGCGCGGGTCGTCGTAGCCCCCGTCGGCGACGAACCGCCGGTACTGGCCGTTGGTCACCGGGGTCGCGTCGATGGTGTACGCGGGCAGGTCGACGAGGTGGGCCGGGCGCTCGTTGTCCAGCGCCCACGGGTCGGTGTCGGTGCCCATGGTGAACGGGCCGGCGGGGATCAGCACCTCCCCGCCGACCGGTACCCGCGGTTCGGGCGGTGGCGGGGCGTGCAGCACGGGCGGGCCGGACCGCAGCTGATGAGTGGCGAGCATCGTCTCGTCGTGCTGCTGCTCGTGCTGCACGATCATCCCGAACGCGAAGCCCTTGGCGACCAGCCCCCCGTCCGTGAAACGGACCCCGTCGAGCAGGTCGTACACCTTGTCCCGGACGGTCGTCACGTAGGCCCGCGCCTCGGCCGGGGGCAGCAGCGGCAGGGACGGCCGGTCGCTGCGCGGCTGCTTGAACGCGTCGTAGAGGTCGTCGATGTCCTGCCGTACGGGCGGCCGGCCACCCACGTCGCGGACCAGCCACAACTCCTCCTGGTTGCCGACGTGCGCGAGGTCCCAGACCAGCGGGGACATCAGCGGCGAGTGCTGCCGCATCAGGTCGGCGTCGTCGACCACCTCCGTCAGCAGCGCGGTGCGTGCCCGGGTGCGGTCCAGCTCGGCCGCGATCCGGTCGCGCAGCTGCTCCGTACCGAGCCGGTCGATGCTCGTGTCGGTCACCGGTCTCCCCTCTCCGCGGCGGCTCGTCGCCGTCGTACGCCTCGGTGGATCTCCTCGTTCAGGTCGGTCGGCAGGTCGAGCCCGGGCAGCGCCGCCAAGGCCAGGTCGAGCAGGTGCGCCGCCGCGGTGGCGAGCGCCCGCTCGGCGAGCCCGGCGCGGGCCGCGTCGTGCCACCGGTGCGCCACCGGTGCGCTGGCCAGGTACGCGGCGTGCAGGGCCGCCGGATCGGCGAAGAGCGCGGCCACCACCGCCAGCGGGATCACCCAGTCCCGGCCCGGCTGCGCGTCCAGGTAGCGCAGTTCGAGGTAGCCGCGCGGCCGTACGGGCGGGAAGAGGGTGCTCACGTGGTAGTCGAGGTCGTCGGTGGTCGGCGGACGTGGTAGCGCCCCGGCCAGCCAGTCGGCGAAGGTGACATCGGGTGGAGGTGTCCAGTCGGACCCGGCGGTGCGCAGGCAGAGCAGCGGCGCGGCGAGGACGTAGCGGGTCCAAGCCGTCACCGGGTCGTCGTCGGGGCGGGCCGGCGACCAGACCGGGCGGGTGCGGGCCGGGTCGATGGAGAGCCAGGCCGCCATCCGGGAGGAGGCCCATCCGGTGGGACGTCCGGCGTGGCGGTCGGCGGTGGCGAAGGCCGCGAGCAGCGGCGGCCCGACGGCGTGCGCCACGGCCCAGCGCAGCGGCACCTGCTCGGGCTCACCCGCGTCGAGGCAGATCTGCAGGCCGGCGGTGCAGTACATCATCGTGCGACCGGCTCGGCCGCGCCGGTCGAACACCCGGCGCATCGCGCGGTAGCGGGGCGTCTCCAGGACGGGACGCGGCGGCCGGTACGGGTCGATGCCGGTGCCGCCGAGGGTCAGCCCGGCCCGTCGTAGCAGACCGGTCACCTGCGCGATGTCGGTCTCGGTGGCGCGGACGAGCGCGCCGATCGAGGTGTGCGGCGGGGTGGAGAGCTCCAACTGCCCACCCGGTTCGAGGCTCACCGCGCTGCCGCGCCGCAGCGACTGCGCCGGGCTCGCCTCGTCGAGCGTCACCGGGCTGTGCCGCCCCAGCGCCGCCCGCAACCGTGCCCGGTCGACCCGGAGAGCGGGGTCGGCGACGTCGTGCACGGTCCATTCCAGCTCCACGCCGGTGCGGACCGGCGGGCCGGTCTTGAAGCAGATGCGGGCGAGGTGGCGGGCGGCCGCGGCGGACTCGTGCAGGATCGCGCCGCGATCGAGCTCGGGTGACGTCACCATCGGTCGGCCCCCTCCCGCGCCGGCATCCGGACCGGGTGTCACCGTAGCGGCACCCACCGACACCGTGGGCCGGTGCGGCGGGCCCGTCCACCTTTGTCTAGCAGACCGTCTCGGGACGGCCGGCGCGAACAGCCACGCGAGCACGCCGTCGCGGGCGCCCGCCGACGGCATGGTACGGAGCGGGCGGCCGATCCGCGCGGCGGCGCGGCCCGGCCGGTCGACGGCTGGTCGGCGGGTGGTCCGCGCGGCGTCGACACGGACCAGCCGGGGCCCGGTCACCGGGAAGCCCGGATCCCACTGCCAACCGTCGCCCGGACCCGTACGGCGGCCGAGCGGCCGGACCCGTCCGGTAGCTGGGCCGCCGGGCGGATTCTGCCGTGCTCAGCCTGCCGGCGCGGTGGAGGCCCGGCCTTTCCCGTTGCCCTGGCCGGGGTCGTTGCCCTGGCCCTTGCCCTGACCGTTCCCGTCCCCGTTGCCCTGGCCGTTGCCGTTGCCCTGGCCCTTGTCCTGGCCGTTCCCGTTCCCGTTGCCCTGGCCCTGGCCGTTCCCGTTCCCCTGGCCGTTGCCGTCGCCCTGGCCGTTCCCGTTCCCGTTGCCGTTGCCCTGGCCGGGGCCGTTGCCCGAGTCGGTGGAGTCGGGCGGCGGGGCCGACCTGCCGGCCCGTGCCGGCTCCTGGCAGTACGCCTCCACCTGGACCACCCCGCCGGCCGCCTCGACCAACGGGCGGAACCTCGGGGTGGTGAGCGCCTTCTCCCGCTGGGCCGGCTTTTTGGCCAGATACGCCTGGCACAACCGGACCACCTGGTCGTCCTGCCCGACGTCACCGGAGGGGGCCCCGGCTGTGGTGCTCGGCGCCACCCCGGGCGTGCCGCCGGCGGAGGTGCTCCCGGTGGGGCCGGCCTCGGGGAGGCCGGTCGCGGGCGCCGGACTCACCGGGACGGGCGGCGCCGGTGGCGCTTCCAGGGTGACCGCGGCGACGGCGACGCCCGCCGTCGCGGTGACGAGCACGCCGGCGGCCCAGGCCACCGCACCCGCGGTGAAGCGGCGCCCCCGCGGCGCACGAGGTGTCGCCGGCGCCTCCCGAGCCGCCCGGAAGGCCGCCAACGCGGCCTGCTCCCCCGCCAGCTCGCGCGGACGCGCCGGCGCCGCCGCGGCGGCGAGCAGCTCCGCGAGCGGATCCGGCCGCTCGTCCGCCTCCGCCGGTCGGCTCGTCCGGACCGCGTCGAGAAACCGGTCGGCCGCCGCCTGGTCGGCGAGCCGATCCGACTCGCGACCGTCACTCATCCCGAACTCCCCCACGTCAACCATCCGCCGGTTCGGGACGCGGTGCGCGCGCACGCCGCTCGCCGCGCGGGCGGGGCGCTGCCGCCGCCTCCGACACAGCCGGGGACGGGTCGGCGCCACGCTGCTCCAGCAGCGCGGCGAGCCGCCGCAGGCCGCGGTGCGCGGCGGTACGCACCGCACCCGCCCGACGACCGAGCACCCGGCCCGCGGTCTCGGCGTCGAGGCCGACCACCGCCCGCAGCAGAACGGCCTCGGCCTCCCGGGGCGGCAGGGTGGCGATCAGCGCGAGCGCCGCCTCGGTGCCGAGGCTCTCCCCGGCCCGCTCGGCGGTGTCCGCGTCCCCGGCCAGCTCGTTGAGCGCCTGCACGGGCACCGGCAGCGACGGGCGTCGACGCTGCCGGCGCAGGTGGTCCATGGCCCGGTTACGAGCGATGGTGATGGCCCAGGCACGGAACTCACCGCCGGTGAAACTCGGCAGATCCCGCGAAATCTGCAACCAGGTCTCCGACGCCACGTCCTCGGCGTCCGCCCCCACCAGCGCCGTCACATAGCGCAACAGTCCGGGTTGGATGCTTCGGTACAGGAAGCGGAAGGCGTCCTCGTCACCGGAGCGCGCCTTGGCCACCGCCTCGCTCAGCTCAGCGGTCATGCCGTCGCCGACGCTGCGAACGGCGGATGGCGTCGGTCCCCGAAGCCGGCGAACGCCGCACCGACCGGCTCGTGGACCGGGCCTTCTCCCGCACCTCTTCCCAGCCCTCCGCTGACCCTCGCTCCCCCGGCCGCGCCGGACCGGGCGACCCGTCCGGGGCGCCCCCGGCGCCCCGGTGCCGACGCGAGATCTCACCGGCGTCGTCAGGCGGCCCGAGCTCGGGCCAACGCTAGGATCGGACCACCGGAGCGACAAGCCGACGGCACGTCACAGAAGAGTGACAATTATCTACTACCTCGTCCCGCGTGTCGGAGTAACGGTTCCCCGACCTCAGACGCCGCCCTTTCCCCGCCGCCACCGGCACGGCCACCAGAGGGGCCCACGTCACCGAATCCGCGCGCAGCGTAGTCGATACGTCACGTAGCGACGGGACGGCGGAGCTACGGCCCCGGCGGAGCGCCCGTACCCGCCCCGCGCGCGGGACTGCGCTGTGCGTGCCCTCCGACCGCTCTGGGTACGGTAATCGCGTGTTGTCATCGGAGGTCGTGCTCAGCGGTCGGTACCGCCTGGACGAACGCGTCGCCACCGGCGGCATGGGCGACGTCTGGCGGGGCACAGACCAGGTCCTCGGCCGGCAGGTCGCGGTCAAGGTGCTGCTCCCGTCGCTGGTCTCCGACCCCGATTTCATCGCCCGGTTCCGGGCCGAGGCGCGGATCATGGCCGCCCTGCGGCACCCCGGCATCGTGCAGGTCTTCGACTGCGGCGAGGACGAGCTTCCCGACGGCGGCCGGGCCGACTACCTGGTCATGGAGTTCGTCGACGGCGAGCCGCTCTCCAAGCGGATCGAGGCCGCCGGGAAGCTCGGCGTCGCCGAGACGATGTCGGTCGTCGCGCAGGCGGCGCAGGCGCTGCATGCCGCGCATCGCGGGGGCATCGTGCACCGCGACGTCAAGCCGAGCAACCTGCTCGTGCAGGAGGACGGTTCCGTCGTCCTGGTCGACTTCGGGGTGGCCCGGTCGACCAATGTCACGAGCATCACCAGTACGAACGCGGTGCCCGGCACGGCGCTCTACATGGCGCCCGAGCAGGCGGCCGGGCGACCGGTCAGCGGCGCGACCGACATCTACGCGCTCGGTGCCGTCACCTACTGCTGCCTCACCGGCGCTCCCCCGTTCACCGGGGACAACCCGCTCCAGGTGGCCGTGCGGCACCTGGACGACGAGCCGCCCGAGCTGCCGCACGACATCCCCGAGGCGGTCCGGGCGCTGGTCTCGCGCGCCCTGTCCAAGGACCCGGCGGAGCGGTTCAGCAGCGGCGCGGCGATGGCCGAGGCGGCGCGTACGGCCGTCACCGGCGACGCCGGGCCGACCGCGATGGTCCCAGTGACGCCGCTGCGCGGCGCCGGCCCGGACACGCAGCCGGAGCTCACGCCCGGCGCGCTGGTGGCCGGCGGCCCCGTCCGGCGGGGGCGACCGGCCCTGGTGGGCGCCGCCGCGGCCGTGGTGGTCGCGCTGGTCGGGCTGGCCGCCGCACTGGGCGCGGCGAAGTACGCGGGGGACGCTCCGGCGGTGGAACTCACCCCGACCACACCGGCGGTCACGCCGACCCAGAACACCGAACTGTCGATCGGCAACGAGGTGACGCCCACCGACCCGGACCGGCCGGAGCGGACGAGCGCTCCCCGCACGAGCGCCCCGGCGTCAGCCAGCCCGAGCCAGAGCGCGTCGCCGTCCGAGTCGGCCAGCCCGGAGTCGCCGAGCCCCAGTCCGACGGAGTCGGCGACCGGTACCCCTTCGAGCAGCGCCTCGCCGACGCAGACGACAGATCCGAGCACCGCACCGACCACCCCGGGCGGCGGGGATCCGCCGCAGGGCGGGATCGGTTGACCGACCGGAGGCGGCCCCCGGCCGGGTGACCACGCCGGTTCGCCGGACGTCCGGCGAACCTCAACCGTCCCGATATCCCCAAAGCGGACTTACAACAGCAGACAGCGCCCTACGCTCCAAGCAGGTCTTTTCCACCGTCTTCGTCCCAGGAGCTTGGGTGAGCGCTGAGAAGTTGGTCGTGATCGGCCAGGGGTACGTCGGTCTGCCACTCGCCATGCGGGCCGTCGAGTCCGGCCTTGACGTGGTCGGACTCGACGTCGACGGCAACCGGATCAAGCGGCTCGCCTCCGGCGAGTCGTTCGTGGAGGACATCACCACCGACCGGCTCGGCCGCGCGCTGAGCACCGGGCGGTACCGGCCGAGCACCGAGTACACGGACGCCGAGGGTTTCGACATCTGCGTGATCACCGTGCCCACTCCGCTGCGCGACGGCACGCCGGACCTGAGCTACGTGGAGCAGGCCGGCATCGGCATCGGTCCGTACGTCCGGCCGGGATGCACGGTCGTCCTGGAGTCCACCACGTACCCCGGCACCACCGAGGAGCTGCTGCGGCCGCTGCTCGAGTCGGCGAGCGGCCTGAGCAGCCCCGGCGACTTCCACCTGGGCTACAGCCCGGAGCGGATCGACCCCGGCAACCCGACCTGGCGCCTGGAGAACACCGCGAAGGTGGTCTCCGGTGTGGACGCCGAGTCCCTCGCCCGGGTCGACGGCTTCTACCGGCGGATCGTCGAGCGCACGGTGCCCGTCGACTCGACGCGGGTGGCCGAGCTGACCAAGCTGATCGAGAACACCTTCCGCCAGGTCAACATCGCGCTGATCAACGAGCTGACCATGCTCTCGCACCATCTGGACATCGACGTCTGGCAGGCGATCGAGGCGGCGGAGACCAAGCCCTTCGGTTTCATGCCGTTCCGACCCGGCCCCGGGGTGGGCGGGCACTGCCTGCCGATCGATCCGTGCTACCTCTCCTGGCAGGTGAAGCGACGGTTGGGCCGGCAGTTCCGCTTCATCGAGCTGGCCAACGACGTCAACCACGAGATGCCCGAGCACGTGACGCAGCGGGTGATGGCCGGGCTGAACCGGCGCGGCCGCGCGATCAGCGGATCCCGGCTGCTGCTGCTCGGCCTCGCGTACAAGCGGAACACCGGCGACATGCGCGACTCCCCGGCCGTCGACGTGGCCCAGCGGTTGCAGGCGCTCGGCGCGGAGGTGCACGCCGTCGAGCCGTACGCCGAGGCGCACCAGATCCCCGGCGGGGTGGCCGTCGTGGACCTCACCGAACGGGAGGTCCGGGAGGCGGACGCGGTGGTCGTGGTGACCGACCACGACGTGTTCGACTACGACCTGGTGGCCCGGCACGCCCGCTACGTCTTCGACACCCGTAACCGCTGCTCCGGCGACGTGGTCGAGCGGTTGTAGACCGGCACCGCCGGCCGGTCCCGTCAGCGACAGCGGGACCGGCCGGCGTTGTCACAGGTCGGCCAGCGCCTCCACCACCGGTCGGGCCAGCGCGCGGCGCGCGGGCAACACCGAGGCGAGCAACGCCGCCAGCACCGCGACCCCGAGGATCAGGACGAGCTGGCCGGCCGGCAGCTTCACGTGGAACTCCCCGCCCAGTCGGTTCAGCAGCGCCATCGCGGCGGCGCTCACCCCGGTGCCGAGCCCGAGCCCCAGCAGCGCCCCGACCATCGCCATGAGCATCGCCTCGACGGCGAGCATGACCCGCATCCGCCCCCGGGTGAGCCCGACGGCACGCAGCACGGCGTTCTCCCGGGTGCGCTCCAGGACCGAGAGGCTCAGCGTGTTCGCGACGCCGACCAGGGCGATCACCACGGCCAGCCCGAGCAGCGCGGTGACGAGCGCGAGCGCCATGTCCACGGTGCCCGTGAGCATTCTCTTGTAGGCGGCCTGGTCCATCAGGTTGACCGTCGGATAGCCGGCGAGCACCGACTCGACGGCGGCTCGCGCCCGTCCGGCGTCCACCCCGTCGGCCGGGTCGATCTCCGCCAGGTAACCGCGTTCGGCGGGGAAGACGGCGGTGAAATCGGCGTCGGTCATGTCGACGAGGTGTCCCGCGGACGCCCCACCGCCCGGGGCGGGCCGGCTCCCGTCCTCCACCACGGCCGCCACCCGGAACGTCCGGCCCTTGACGGTGACCGGGTCGCCCACGGCCCAGCCGCGTGCCGCGGCCAGCTCCCGGTGCACCAGCACCGTGCCCGGGCCGAACCGGCTCAGGTCCCCGGCGGTCGCGGTGAGCGTCCGGCCGACCAGCGCGGGGTGGGCGGCGCGCACCTCGATCCCGCCGGTCACCGCGGCCCGCTGCTCGTGCACGAGGCCGAGCTCCGGCCGGGCCGCCAGCGCCGCGGCGAGCCCCGCGGGGAGGTCCGAACCGACACCGGTGACCACGTAGTCGACCCCGACCTGGGCGTCCACGCTTCGCTCGATGCCGTCCTTGGTGCTGTGCGCGCCGACGACGAACGCCGACACCAGACCGATGCCGATCACCAGGGCGTTGCTGGTCGCCGCGATCCGCCGCGGGTTGCGTACGGCGTTGGCCACGGCCAGCCCGGCGGTCGCCCCGATCATCCGGCGCAGCGGCCACCCGACGACCCTCGCGATCGCCGGGACGAGCACCGGTCCGAAGAGGACGATGCCGAAGAAGGCGAACACGCCACCCACCGCCACCAGCGGCACCTGACCGGCGTCGGCCGCGCCGACCAGCGCGGCGATCCCCGCGATGAGCACCAGCGCGCCGGCCAGGAGCCGGAACCGGCCCGCCCGCCGGGTGGACTGCACGGCGGCGTCGGTGAGCGCGGCGACCGGCGCGACACGGGTGCCGTGCCAGGCCGGCAGCAGCGACGCGCCGACGGTCAGCAGCACGCCGAGCAGCATGCTGACCAGCACCGTTGCCGGAGCGAGGGTGATTCCGGCGCCGATCGGGGCGGTCGTGCGGGACAGCAGCGCGGCCAGCCCGGCGGCGAGGCCCGCGCCGAGCAGCACACCGAGCAGCGAGGCGACCAGGCCGACCACCGCCGACTCCAGCACGGCCGCCAGGAAGACCTGCCTCCGGGTGGCGCCGACCACCCGCAGCAGCGCCGTCTGGCGGGTGCGCTGGGCCAGCACGATCGTGAAGGTGTTCGCGATGACGAAGCCGGCCACCACGACGGCGACCGCGGCGAAGGTGAGCAGCGCCATGGTGAACTGCCGGGCGTCACGGACCGCGTCCGCGACCGCGTCGTCGAGGATCTGCTGACGGGTCTTCACCGTCGCGCCCGGACCGGCCGCCGCGGCGAGACGGTCGGTCAGAGCCGTCTCGTCGGTGCCGGGCCGGGCGGCCACCATGATCCTGGCGTACCCCTCCATCCCGGTGACGGCCAGCGCGTCCGGGCCGACCATCCCGATGAACGGCCCGCCGACGTCGCGGGTGGTGCGCGCCACGTCGACGGTGCCGACCAGGGTGTACGGGCGGGCGGCGCCGGTGCTGCCGCCTATCCGTACCGGCGTGCCGAGGTCGAACCCCTCCCGGGTCGCCGTCGGCGCGTCGAGCACCACCTCACCCGGGCGGTCCGGCAACCGGCCGGCGACCACGTCGTACGAGCGCAGCGCCGGGTCGGTGGGGATGGCGGCCAGGACCGCGTAGCCGAGCACGGGGCGGTCGTCGGAGCCGACGATCCCGCCGGTGCCGACCAGCTCACCGTCGGCGGCGACCACCCCGTCGACCGCGCGGATCCGGTCGACAGTGGCGGGCGCTGTCTCTTAT
>NZ_SMKG01000055.1 GCF_004348525.1 Micromonospora sp. 15K316
GGGCCGGGGGTGGCCACGGTCTCCGGCTTGGCGGCCGTGGGTTCGGGTCTGCTGGCGGTGACCGGGGCCGGTGCGGGTCACGCGCTGTGGTATTCGGGTGACCTGGGTGATTCGTGGCGGTCGGTGACGATGCCGGTGGAGGTGGCGGACACCGGTGAGACGGCGGTGGCGGTGGCGGCCCAGGGGGAGCGACTGCTGTTGATGGCCGATGACGGTGCGGCTTCGCGCGCCTGGTGGACGCCCGTCTCCGGGCTCGGCGGCGACGAGGGGAGTAAATCCCGTCCCAGCACGTGGAATTGAACGTACGGGGCGTCTGATGAGGATGTTCTTACAGCGATCGTTTCCAATCCGCCACGCCGTGTAACGGTTCGGTCAACCCAGTCGCTCGGGACTTACGTCACCGCTCTGCGGTGGGATAACGTCCGGCCCCAGACCGGAGACGACGGTCGGGTTCGTACGCTCCGCAAGGGCCAATGGCCAGCGGGTGGTTCGAACCATGGGACGGAGGAGGGTTCGGGCCTTGAGGCAGAAGCTCACGCGTGTGATCGGTGGAGTGGCCATGCTGGCGCTCGTCGCCGGCGGCGCCGCTTGCTCCAGTGGCGGTGAGGAGACCGCGTCCGGCGACAAGTGCGGTAACAAGATCGCGTTCTTCGGCGCGCTGACCGGTAGCTCGGCGGCGCTCGGCATCAACGAGAACAACGGCGTCAAGCTGGCGGTCGACAAGTACAACAAGGAGAACGCCGACTGCAAGGTCGAGCTCGTCGAGCTGGACTCGCAGGGCAGCCCGGACCAGGCTCCTGGTCTGGCGCAGAAGGCCATCGACGACACGAAGATCCTCGGCATCGTCGGCCCGGCGTACTCGGGTGAGTCGGAGGCCGCCGGTCCGCTCTTCAGCGAGGCGGGCCTGCCGACCATCACCGCCTCCGCCACCAACCCGACCCTCGCCCAGCAGGGCTGGAAGACCTTCTTCCGCGCGGTCGGCAACGACCTCAGCCAGGGCCCGGCGGCCGGCAACTACATCAAGAACGTGATCAAGGCCGACCGGGTCTACGTGATCGACGACCAGTCCGCGTACGGCGCCGGCCTGGCCGACGAGGTCAAGAAGGTGCTCGGCTCGGCGGTCGTCGGCTCGGACAAGGTCCAGGGTGAGGGCAAGCAGACCGACTTCTCCGCGGTGGTCACCAAGGCCAAGGCCGCGAACGTGAAGGCGGTCTTCTACGGCGGCTACTACCAGGAGGCCGGCCTGATCCGTAAGCAGCTCACCGCTGCCGGGGTCACCGCGCCGATGGTCGCCGGTGACGGCGTCAACGACGGCGCGTACATCACCTCCGCCGGTGCGGCGGCGGCTGAGGGCACCATCCTCACCTGCCCGTGCCAGCCGGCCACCGAGGCTCGTGGCACCTTCATCGAGGAGTTCAAGGCGCTCAACGGCGTCGACCCGGGCACCTACAGCGACACCGCCTACGACGCGGCCAACATCCTGCTCGCCGGCATCAAGGCCGGCAAGACCACCCGTGAGGGGCTGCTGGAGTTCGTGAAGAACTACAGCGGTGAGGGTGTCGCGGCCAGCTACAAGTTCGTCGAGGGCGGCGAGCTGGACCCGGCGCAGGTCAAGGTCTGGGCCTTCAAGGTGCAGGGCGGCAAGGTCGTCCCGGACCAGGAGATCCCGAAGGCCTGACGACGGTCGCTGCCAACAGCGATTGATTCGTGATCGCGGGTGCGGCCGGGAGCTCGCTCCCGGCCGCACCCCTTTGTCTCTCCAGATGTGATGGAGCGTCCCTTCATTGAACTTCGACGGCCTCTTCTCCAACTTCGGGGAACTCACCACGACCGGCCTGACGCAGGGCTCGATCTACGCCCTGGTCGCGCTGGGATACACGCTGGTCTACGGCGTGCTCAGACTCATCAACTTCGCCCACTCCGAGGTCTTCATCGCGGGCGCGTTCGCCGCGATCTGGACCTGGAACGGCTTCGGCCTCGACCAGAACTCGCAGGTCAGCGGCGTCGGGTCGATCCTGTTCTACCTTCTGGTGGCGATGATCGTCGCGGCGATCGCCTCCGCCGGCACGGCCACCGTGATCGAGCGGGTGGCGTACCGGCCGCTGCGTAAGCGCAACGCGCCGCCGCTGGCCTTCCTGATCACCGCGATCGGCGCCTCGATCGCGATCTCGGAGGCGTTCGGTGTCTACACCAGACGCCTGCCGGAGGGTGCCCCGATCCTGGTCAGCACGAAGCCGCTGTTCCACATCGCCGGCGTACCGATCGACGCGGTGCAGCTGCTCACCATCGGCGCCGCGCTGTTGATGATGATTCTGCTGGACCTGTTCATCAACCGCAGCCGTACCGGCCGCGGTATCCGGGCGGTGGCCCAGGACGCCAACACCGCCGCGCTGATGGGCGTGAACAAGGACCGGATCATCCTGATGGTCTTCATCGCGGGTGGCACGATGGCCGGCGTCGCGGGTCTGCTCTACGACGTCCGGATCCAGACGTTGACCTACAGCGTCGGCTTCCTGCTCGGCCTCAAGGCGTTCACCGCCGCGGTGCTCGGCGGTATCGGCAATCTGCGCGGGGCGCTGGTGGGCGGCCTGCTGCTGGGCGTGATCGAGAACTACGCGTCGGGTCTGTTCGGCTCGCAGTGGAAGGACTTCGCCGCGTTCGCCGTGCTGGTGGTGCTGCTGATGTTCCGGCCGACCGGTCTGCTGGGCGAATCCCTGGGGAGGGCACGGGCATGACGACGACCGTTAATTCGCCGAACCCGGAGCAACGGGAAGCGCTCGGGGCGCGGCTGCGCCACGGTCGCGAGGCGGTCGCGCAGCGTTGGCACCACGCCCCGCGTTGGGTGCGCTGGGTGCTGCTGGCGGCGGTGATCGTGTTCTTCTACGCGCTGCCGAACAAGGAGTTCTACCAGTATCTGGGGCCGATCCCGACGCCGGGCGCGAACTTCACCCAGGTGCTCTTCACCGTCTCCATCTACGTGCTGATGGCGGTCGGGCTCAACATCGTGGTCGGTTTCGCCGGTCTGCTCGACCTGGGCTACTTCGGCTTCTTCGCCGTCGGCGCGTACACCGTCGCGGTGCTGACCTCGCCGAGCAGTGACATCAAGACGCTCTGGCCCTGGCTGCTGGTGGTGCCGATCGCGATCGCGCTGACCATGGTCTCCGGCGTCATGCTCGGTACGCCGACGCTGCGACTGCGCGGCGACTACCTGGCGCTGGTGACCCTCGGCTTCGCCGAGATGATCCGGATCGCGGCGGTCAGTTCCCCGTTCCTCAAGGGCCAGCGAGGCTTCAACCAGATCCCGCACCCGCCCGGCCAGTACTCCGACGGCAAGCCGATCTTCGGTGTGCTCGACGCCCGGCCGTACTACTGGCTGGTGCTCACGCTGATCATCGTGGTGGTGATCGGGGTGCGGAACCTGACGCACAGCCGGGTCGGCCGGGCCTGGATCTCGATCCGGGAGGACGAGGACGCCGCCCAGCTGATGGGTGTGCCGACCTTCAAGTTCAAGCTCTGGGCGTTCGCCGCCGGCGCCGCGATCGCCGGCCTGGCCGGTGCGCTCTTCGCCGGCAAGCAGAACTTCGTGAACTCGCAGAACTTCGAGCTGCTCAACTCGATCATCATCCTGGCCGCGGTCATCTTCGGTGGCTCGGGCAACATCATCGGCGCGATCGTCGGCGGTGGCCTGGTCGCGTACATGATCGAGCGGTTCCGCGGCATCGAGTTGTTCGGCGTGGAGCTGTACGAATACCGCTTCCTCTTCTTCGGTCTGGTCCTCGTGGTGATGATGATCTTCCGGCCGCAGGGCCTTATCCCGAACCGGCGACGGGCGGCGGAGTTCAAGGACCGCCGCAAGGAGGTGACCGTCGGTGAGTGAGACGGAGCAGAAGCCGGCAGTTCCGGCGCAGGCGACCGCCCCGGCGGTCGAGGCGGTGCCCGATCGGGAGCCGCTGCTGGAGGTGGACAACGTCACGCTGCGCTTCGGCGGCGTGGTCGCGCTCAACCAGGTGGACTTCACCCTGTACAAGGGCGAGATCCTCGGTCTGATCGGCCCGAACGGCGCCGGCAAGACCACCTGCTTCAACGCGATGACCGGCATCTACCAGCCCACCGAGGGTGAGATCCGGTTCCGGGGCGAGAAGATCGCCGGTAAGAAGCGGCACCAGATCACCCAGTCGGGCATGGCGCGGACGTTCCAGAACATCCGCCTCTTCCCGGAGATGACCGCGCAGGAGAACGTGCTGGTGGGCGCCGACGCGCACCACAAGACCAGCGTGATCTCCGCGCTGCTGCGCCTGCCGCGGTACTGGAAGGAGGAGCGCGCGGGCCGGGAGAAGGCCGAGCGCCTGCTGGAGTTCGTCGGTATCCGGCACCGGATGCACGAGTTCGCCCGCAACCTCTCCTACGGCGAGCAGCGGCGGCTGGAGATCGCCCGGGCGCTCGCCACCGACCCGGTGCTGCTCTGCCTGGACGAGCCGGCCGCCGGCTTCAACCCGGCGGAGAAGGAGGAGCTGCTCCAGCTGATCCGGCAGATCCGCGACACCGGCGTGACCGTGCTGCTGATCGAGCACGACATGCGACTGGTCATGGGCGTCACGGACCGGATCGTGGTGCTGGAGTTCGGAAAGAAGATCGCCGAGGGGCTCCCCGCCGAGGTGCGGGACGACCCGAAGGTGATCGCGGCGTACCTGGGGGTGCCGGACGATGCTGCTTGAGATCGACGATGTGAGCCTGCTGTACGGGCGGATCCAGGCGCTGCACGGCATCAGCCTGACCGTGGAAGAGGGCGAGATCGTGGCCCTGATCGGCGCCAACGGCGCCGGCAAGTCGACCACGATGCGCGCGATCTCCGGGATCCGGCCGGTCGCCAGCGGTCGGATCCGGTTCGCCGGCGAGGACATCACCAAGCTCCGGGCGGACCTGCGGGTGCGCCGGGGACTGTGCCAGGCGCCCGAGGGCCGGGGCATCTTCCCGGGCATGACGGTGCTGGAGAATCTGGACATGGGGGCCTACACCCGCCGGGACCGGGCGGGCATCGCCCAGGACCTCGACCGGGTGCTGAATCTGTTCCCACGCCTGGCGGAACGGCGTAAGCAGCAGGGCGGTACCCTTTCCGGCGGTGAGCAGCAGATGCTGGCCGTCGGGCGGGCACTGATGAGCCGGCCGAAGCTGCTGCTGCTCGATGAGCCATCGATGGGGCTGGCTCCGATGCTCATCCAGCAGATCTTCACCATCATCACCGAGATCAACGAGCAGGGCACCACCATCCTGCTGGTGGAGCAGAACGCGCAGCAGGCGCTGGCCCGGGCGCACCGGGCGTACGTGCTGGAGACCGGCCGGATCGTCAAGAGCGGTACCGGCCAGGAGCTGCTGCACGACCCGTCGGTCAAGGACGCCTACCTCGGCGTCGCCTGACCGGCCGCCACCCCTCATCCCAAGGAGTGCATGTCATGTTCAACATCACTGGTCGGCGCCGGGCCGTGCTCGGCGCCGCCGGGGCGGCCGCGCTGCTGCTCTCCCTCGCCGCCTGTGGGGAGGAGGAGCCCTCCGACTCGGCCGGCGCCGGCCCCTCGGTCAGCGCTTCGGCGGACTCCTCCCTGGCGGACAAGGTGCCGGCCGCGATCAAGGCGGACGGCAAGATCGTCGTGGGCACCGACTCGACGTACGCCCCGGCGGAGTTCCTCGACACCGACGGCAAGACCGTGATCGGCTTCGACGTCGAGCTGTTCCGCGCGGTCGCCCAGAAGCTCGGCCTGCAGGCGGAGTTCGTCTCCGCCCCCTTCGGTGACATCATCACCGGCGTCAACTCCGGCAAGTACGAGGTCGGCGTCTCGTCGTTCACCGTCAACGACGAGCGGAAGGCGCAGGCCAACATGGTCAGCTACTTCCAGGTCGGCACGCAGTGGGTGACCAAGGCGGGGAACCCGGCCGGCGTCGCGCTGGACAACGCCTGCGGTAAGAAGATCGCCGTGCAGAAGGACACCGTCCAGGTCGAGGACATCCAGAAGCGCTCGAAGGCGTGCACCGACGCCGGTAAGCCCGCCATCACCGTCGAGCAGTTCCCCGGCCAGGACGCCGCGACGGCCGCCGTGGTCTCGGGCAAGGACGACGCGATGCTCGCCGACTACCCCGTCGGCGTGTACGCGGTGACCCAGTCCAACGGCGCCCTCGACCTGCTGGACAAGCAGTACGAGGCGGCGCCGTACGGCTACGTCGTGGCCAAGGACCAGGCGGCGTTCGCCGAGGCGGTCCGCGACGCCACCAAGGCGCTGATCGCCGACGGGTCGTACAAGACGGTGCTCGACAAGTGGAAGGTGGGCGACGGCGCGATCGCGGACCCCGCGATCAACCCGTAACGCGTCATGGCATCCGAGGAAGTGACGACTGTACGGGCACGGCCGGAGCCGATCCGCGCCGTGCCCGTGCGGCACCCCGGCCGGTGGATCACGGTGGCCGTGCTCGCCGTGCTGGCCGCGATGTTCGTTCACGTGCTGGTGACGAACAAGGCCTTCAACTGGTCCTTCATGGTGGACAAGATGTTCCGTCCGCCGATCATCGAGGGTCTGCTGCGCGGCACCGTGCTGATGACGGTGGTCGCGATGGTGATCGGCGTCGCGCTGGGCGTGCTGGTCGCGATCATGCGGCTCTCCGACAACCCGATCCTGCGCGCCGTGGGCTGGCTCTACACCTGGTTCTTCCGGGCGGTGCCCCGGCTCGTCCTGCTGGCGGTCTTCGGCAACATCGGCATCCTGTGGAGCCGGATCGAGTTCGGGGTGCCTTTCGACACCCAGCTGGGGCAGCTGTTCGGTATCGACAACCTCCAGCTGCGGCTCTTCGGCTTCTCCTCGCGGGACATCCTCACCGGCTTCATGGCCGGCCTGCTGGGCCTCGCGCTCTCCGAGGCCGCGTACATGGCGGAGATCGTCCGGGCGGGCATCCAGTCGGTGGACGGCGGGCAGACCGAGGCCGCGCAGGCGCTGGGCATGAGCCGCGGGCAGTTGCTGCGCCGGGTGGTGCTGCCGCAGGCGATGCGGGTGATCATCCCGCCGACGGGCAACGAGACCATCGCGATGCTCAAGGACACCTCGCTGCTGCTCTACGTGCCGGTCAGCGTCGAGCTCTTCTTCCAGCTCGACGCCGTCGGAAAGCGGACCTTCCAGATCTTCCCGATGTACGTGGCCGCCTGCCTCTGGTACCTCTTCCTGACCAGCATCCTGCTGGTCGGGCAGTACTTCCTGGAGCGGCACTTCGGCAAGGGCTACGGCCCCGCCGGACGGGCGCGGCTGCGGCTACGCACCATAGCGGCCGAGCAGGGCGGCGGCGGCCAGGGGACGGCAGGAGTCTGATGAGTGAGTTGACCGTTCCCGCGCAGGCGGGCGCGCCGGCCGCCGAGTCGGGCCTGATGGTCCAGGCCGAGCAGGTGCACAAGTCGTTCGGCCATCTCGAGGTGCTCAAGGGCATCGACCTCGAGGTGCGCAGCGGCGAGGTGTGCTGCCTGCTCGGGCCCTCCGGTTCCGGCAAGTCGACCTTCCTGCGCTGCATCAACCACCTGGAGAAGATCAACGCCGGCCGGATCCGGGTGGACGGCGAGTTGATCGGCTACCGGGAGCACGGTGGCAAGCTGCACGAGCTGCGCCAGAAGGAGGTCGCCGCGCAGCGCCGCTCGATCGGCATGGTGTTCCAGCGGTTCAACCTCTTCCCGCACATGACGGCCCTGGAGAACGTGATCGAGGCGCCGGTGCGGGTCAAGCGGGAGTCGAAGGCCGAGGCCCGGGAGCGGGCGGAGGCGCTGCTGGCGCGGGTCGGCCTCGGCGACAAGATGGGCAACTACCCGGGGCAGCTCTCCGGCGGCCAGCAGCAGCGGGTGGCGATCGCCCGGGCCCTGGCGATGCAGCCGAAGCTGATGCTCTTCGACGAGCCGACCAGCGCGCTCGACCCGGAACTGGTCGGCGAGGTGCTGGACGTCATGAAGGACCTGGCCCGCGACGGCATGACGATGATCGTGGTCACCCACGAGATCGGCTTCGCCCGTGAGGTCGGCGACTCGCTGGTCTTCATGGACGGCGGGGTGGTGGTCGAGCAGGGCAACCCGCGTGAGGTGATCGCGAACCCGCAGCACGACCGCACGAAGGCGTTCCTGGCCAAGGTGCTGTGACGGCCGGGGACGCCCCACCGGGCGTCCCCGACCGCCGGGTCCGCCGCATGGCCGAGGCGGACGTCCCCGGCACACCTGCGGCGGTGACTGCGTGTGTTCGCTCCGCCACGTGCCGCTGCCCGCCACGTCGCTGCCGTTTGGTCGTACCTGCGGGCTAGAGTCGCTGCCGTGACAGCTACCACGCCGCGCCTGCTCCTCGTCGACGGACATTCCCTGGCATACCGGGCTTTCTTCGCCTTGCCGGTCGAGAACTTCTCCACCACGACGGGGCAGCCGACCAACGCGGTCTACGGCTTCACCTCCATGCTGATCAACGTGCTGCGCGACGAGCGGCCGACGCACATCGTCGTCGCCTTCGACGTCTCCCGCCGCTCCTTCCGCACCGAGAAGTACGCGGAGTACAAGGCCGGCCGCAGCGAGACCCCGACCGACTTCAAGGGGCAGGTCAGCCTCGTGAAGGAGGTCCTCGCGGCGCTGCGCATCCCGGTGGTGGAGCGGGAGGGCTACGAGGCCGACGACGTCATCGCCACGCTCGCCTGCCAGGCCCGCGACCAGGGCATGTCCGTGCTGATCACCAGCGGCGACCGGGACGCCTTCCAGCTCATCGGCGACAACGTCACCGTGCTCTACCCGCGTAAGGGCGTCTCCGACCTGGCCCGGATGGATCCGGCGGCCGTCGAGGCGAAGTACGGCGTGCCCCCGGAGCGCTACCGCGACCTGGCGGCCCTGGTCGGCGAGACCAGCGACAACCTGCCCGGAGTCCCCGGCGTCGGTCCGAAGACCGCCGCGAAGTGGATCAACGCCTACGGCGGGGTCGAGGGGGTCGTCGCCCGGGCCGACGAGATCAAGGGCAAGGCCGGCGACAGCCTCCGCGAGCGGCTCGCCGACGTGATCCGCAACTACGACATCAACTGCCTCGTCTCCGACCTGGAGCTTCCGCTGCGCCCCGAGGACGCGCGCTGGCCCGGCTGGGACCGGGAGGCCGTGCACCAGGTCTTCGACACCCTGGAGTTCCGCATCCTGCGGGACCGGCTCTACCAGTACCTGGAGGCGGTGGAGCCGGAGGCGGAGGCCGGCTTCGAGCTGGCCGGCGAGGTGCTCACCGAGCCCGGCGCGCTCGGCGCGTGGCTCGCCACGCACGCCCCGGCCGGCGCCCCGGTCGGCATGGCGGTGAAGCTCGACACGGGCCCGAACCGGCGACACACCGCCTCCGTATCGGGCGTGGCGCTGGCCACCACGGCCGGCGCCGCCGCCTGGTTCGACCCGAGCCGGCTCGACGCGGCCGACGAGTCGGCGCTGGCCGGCTGGCTCGCCGACGGCGAGCGTCCGAAGGTGCTGCACGACAGCAAGCCGGCGGTGCTCGCGTTCGCGGCGCACGGCTGGTCGCTGGAGGGCATCGTCCGCGACACCCAGATCGCCGCCTACCTGGCCCGTCCCGACCAGCGCTCCTACGACCTGACCGACCTGGCGCTGCGCTACCTGCACCGGGAGCTGCGGGTCGACGCCCCGGAGACCGGCCAGCTGACCCTGGAGGGGCTGGGCGACGACGGCGAGGCCGAGCAGAACCTCATGCTCCAGGCGCGCGCCACCCTGGACCTGGCCGACGCGATCGACGCCGAGCTGTCCCGCGACGGCGAGCAGTCCGCCCGGCTGATGGCCGGGGTGGAGCTGCCGCTCATGCGGGTGCTCGCCGGCATGGAGCGCACCGGCATCGCCGCCGACACCGACTACCTCTCCGAGCTGGAGGCGCACTTCGCCGCCGAGGTGAAGGCCGCCGCGCAGGGCGCGTACGAGGCGGTCGGGCGGGAGTTCAACCTCGGCTCACCCAAGCAGTTGCAGGAGATCCTCTTCGGCGAGCTGGGGTTGCCGAAGACCAAGAAGATCAAGACCGGCTACACCACCGACGCCGACGCGCTGCAGTGGCTCTACGCGCAGAACCCGCACCCGGTCCTCGCGCACCTGCTGCGTCACCGGGACGTGGCCAAGCTGAAGTCGACCGTCGACGGCCTGCTCAAGTCGGTCTCCGACGACGGCCGGATCCACACGACCTTCAACCAGACCGTCGCGGCGACCGGGCGGCTCTCCTCGACCGAGCCGAACCTGCAGAACATCCCGATCCGTACCGAGGAGGGGCGGCGGATCCGCCGGGCGTTCGTGGTGGGGGAGGGCTACGAGTGCCTGCTCACCGCCGACTACAGCCAGATCGAGATGCGGATCATGGCGCACCTGTCGTCGGACGACGCCCTGATCGAGGCGTTCAACTCCGGCGCCGACTTCCACGCCGCCACGGCGTCGTCGGTCTTCGCGGTGCCGCTCGGCGAGGTGACGCCCGACCAGCGCCGCAAGATCAAGGCGATGAACTACGGCCTGGCGTACGGGCTGAGCGCCTTCGGCCTGTCCCAGCAGCTCGGGATCAGCACCGAGGAGGCGCGCGGCCTCATGGAGGACTACTTCTCCGGCTTCGGCGGGGTCCGCGACTACCTCCAGGAGGTGGTGGCCCGCGCCCGGCACGACGGCTACACCTCGACGATCCTCGGCCGTCGCCGCTACCTGCCCGACCTGGGCAGCGACAACCGGCAGCGGCGGGAGATCGCCGAGCGGATGGCGCTCAACGCGCCGATCCAGGGTTCCGCGGCCGACATCATCAAGGTCGCCATGCTGCGGGTCGACGGGGCGCTGCGTGAGGCCGGGCTCGGTTCCCGGATGCTGCTGCAGGTGCACGACGAGCTGGTCTTCGAGGTGGCCCCGGGCGAGCGGCCCGCGCTGGAGGAGCTGGTCCGCCGGGAGATGGGGGCGGCGTACCCGCTGGCGGTGCCGCTGGAGGTCTCCGTGGGTGAGGGACGGGACTGGAACAGCGCCGACCACTGACGGTCCGCGCAACAGCACCACGGTGAGCCGGCCGGCGTTGGTCGCCGGCCGGCTCGCGCTGATCCCGGCGCCGGCGTCGGGGGTGCGCGCCACCGGAGCACCCATCACGAGCGCGGATCGCGGTGACGGTGGCGACCGCCGCCTGGCCTCCGGCCGCTCCGGACGCGTTGTTTGCACCCGCCGCGACCCGAGGCCGGGCGGTGTGCCCGGCGGGATCCGGTGCCGACCAGGTGCGACCGCCGGTCAACTCGCCCGGCGGGACGAGCGCCGCTCGGCGGGTTGCCGTCCCACTCCCCGGCGGGACTTCGGTGGGGAGCCCCGGCGTTCGAGAGCCCGACGGGACGGGCCGCCGGGCGGCGGCAGCGGCCCCTTGAGCGGGTCGTGCCCCCAGTTCATGAGCGAGAAGCGCCACTTGGTGTTCCGCACGTCTCCCGACGGGCGTTGGGCCATGTGCCGGCGCACGTAGCCGACGACCTTGCGCATGTGCCGGAAGTCAGCCTCGGAGAGCTCGGCGCGCTTGCGGCGCAGCAGGTCGAGGATCCGACGGCCGGACTCGTGGCCCACCGACTCGCCGGCCTTGGTGCCCTTCTTCCGCCAGCCGACGTGCTTCGACTCGTCGGTCTCCAGCCACTTCGACAGCTCGCCGGGTTTCATGTTCACCGCGTCGGTGAACTCCCGGTAGGTGTCGCGGCCCTCGTCAGCGCGGCTCACGGCGCAGCACCTCCGGACGGTGGGCGACGTCCCGGCCAGAGTCGTCGTTGCGGATCCGGTACTGCGGCTCCTCCTCGGAGGCGTTCACGGCGTGCCCGCGTACGTGTGTCCGGTCGACCAGTTTCTCCTTGACCACGCCGTACGCCCGACCGCTGTGACTGGCCCAGGAGACGTGGTCACCCTCGCGGAACTCGCTCTTCTCGGCCATGCCGTCCGGTTACCCGGCGTCGGCGGACGGAAACGACGCCGGTCAGGGAGTGATCTCGGCGATCGACAGTTTGACCTCGAACGGCTCGGTGAGCTCGATCAGCTCGGCGCTCTCGGCGACCAGCTCGTACTGCCGCTCTCCGCCTGGGCCGATCCGGTCACCGCGACGGTACGCGTACAGCTGCACCGGATCCTGCTCGATCCGCCAGTAGTAGGGGATGCCGGCGGCGGCGTACTCGCCGGGTTTGGCGAACCTGTCGATCCGCCGGGTACCCGGGGAGACGATCTCCACCGCGAGCACGACGTCCTCGGCTCGTAACAGGGACTGGCCCGGAGGGAGGTCGGCACGGCGTACCACGACGTCCGGCTGACGACTGGTGTTGGAGCTGAGGGCGACGCCGACCGCCTGGGACACCCGTAGGTCGGTGGGCGCGTGCTGGAGTAGCCAGCGGGCCAGCAGGAGCGAGATGTCCTGGTGGCCGAGGGTGGGGGAGGGTGTCACCTGGATTACTCCGTCGACGAGTTCGACGCGGGGGGCGTCGTCCGGCAGGTGGAGCAGGTCCTCCAGCGTGTAGTCGGCACGCTGCTGCCGGATCGGATCCGGATACCAGGGGCCAGGTGGTGTCGCGATCGGCTCGGCGCTCACCGGCACAGCGTAACCCCGTCGATGTTCCGGAGGCCGGACTCCGAGTGCGGCGGCCTGCTCACCTGGGCTTCTCGGTCACGAAGATGGCGGTGCCGGGGAAGAGTCGGCCGCGCAGCGGGCTCCACTGCCCCCAGATCCCCTCGTGCCCCGGCGGCCACTCGGGCTCCACCAGGTCGACCAGTCGGAATCCCGCGGCGACCAGCTCCCGGACCCGGTCGCCGAGGGTGCGGTGCTGCTCGACGTAGGTGGCCGCACCCGAGTCGTCCTGCTCCACGTACGGGCGGCGGTCGAAGTACGAGTGCACCGCCCGCAGCCCGCCCTCGCCGGGGTCGTCGAGGAAGATCCACCGCATCGGGTGGGTGACCGAGAAGACCCAGCGGGCGCCGGGGCGCAGCACCCGGAACACCTCCCGCATCAGCGTGGCCGAGTCGGCCACGAACGGGATGGCGCCGAACGCCGTGCACGCGGTGTCGAACGCGGCGTCGGCGAAGGGCAGGGCGAGCGCGTCGGCCTGCGCCAGCGGCACGCGCACGCCGGAGCGCTCGGCCGCCTGCGCGGCGTGGCGCAGCATGCCCGCGGAGAGGTCCAGGGCGACCGGGTGGGCGCCCTGGGTGGCCAGCCACCGGGAGGCGGCGGCCGCGCCGCAGCCGACCTCCAGGATCCGCCGCCCGGCCAGGTCGCCGAGCAGGTGTACGTCCGCCTCACGCACCCCCTCCGGGCACCAGACGAAGTCCACGTCGCCGAGGAAC
Source organism: Micromonospora sp. 15K316 (assembly GCF_004348525.1). GTDB lineage: Bacteria > Actinomycetota > Actinomycetes > Mycobacteriales > Micromonosporaceae > Micromonospora. The sequence continues at coordinate 13,337 of NZ_SMKG01000055.1, forward strand.
GCCCCGTGCTCGGCCTGGTAGTCGTCGGCGTCGTCGTCCCACCATCGGCGGCTCGCCACGCGGGCCTCGGCGTCGCCGACCCGGCGTCGGGTCACCCGGCTGTCGTCGTCCATCCGCTCACGCTAGGGCCTCGCCCCGGCGGCGTGCCGACGGGCCCGGCGGCGGCCGCCTGCCGGCGCGTCGGTGTGACGGGTGTGACCCACGAGACAACGGCGACTGTTTCGGGGCGATTTCTCGGCTTTCGCAGGTCATGACGCGATGAGCAGGGCGGGAGGCCTTGCACGCTGTGGTAATGCGCAAGGTAGGCTAGACGATGCGCTCGCGGATCGTGCACCTCGGCAGGGAGCAGGTGCGCGGTCGACGAAGCCACTGACGGCGCCACATCATCACATCTGGCAATCGTTCGGTGTGCCAAGCGACGGGTCCGCTGGCGCGACCGGGTCACCGCGCACCACGCCTGCTGTGACATCCCATCCGACCGGAGCAACCGCCCACATGACGAGCAGCATCGAGGCTCCCTCGAGCGCCACCAAGGTCACCGTCGACGACCTCGGCTCTGAGGAGGCTTTCCTCGCCGCGATCGACGAGACCATCAAGTACTTCAACGACGGCGACATTGTCGAAGGCACCGTCGTCAAGGTCGATCGGGACGAGGTCCTGCTCGACATCGGCTACAAGACCGAGGGTGTCATTCCCTCTCGGGAGCTGTCGATCAAGCACGACGTGGACCCGGCCGAGGTCGTGTCGGTCGGTGACCACATCGAGGCCCTCGTCCTCCAGAAGGAGGACAAGGAGGGTCGCCTGATCCTCTCGAAGAAGCGGGCGCAGTACGAGCGGGCCTGGGGCACGATCGAGAAGATCAAGGACGAGGACGGCGTCGTTCGCGGTTCGGTCATCGAGGTGGTCAAGGGTGGCCTCATCCTCGACATCGGCCTGCGCGGCTTCCTCCCCGCCTCCCTGGTCGAGATGCGGCGTGTGCGTGACCTGCAGCCGTACGTCGGCCGGGAGCTCGAGGCCAAGATCATCGAGCTGGACAAGAACCGCAACAACGTGGTCCTGTCCCGCCGGGCCTGGCTCGAGCAGACCCAGTCCGAGGTGCGCACCGAGTTCCTCAACAAGCTCCAGAAGGGCCAGGTCCGCAAGGGCGTCGTGTCCTCGATCGTCAACTTCGGCGCGTTCGTCGACCTCGGCGGCGTGGACGGTCTGGTGCACGTCTCCGAGCTCTCCTGGAAGCACATCGACCACCCGTCCGAGGTCGTCGAGGTGGGCCAGGAGGTCGAGGTCGAGGTCCTGGACGTCGACCTGGACCGCGAGCGGGTCTCGCTGTCGCTGAAGGCGACCCAGGAGGACCCGTGGCGTCAGTTCGCCCGCACCCACGCGATCCAGCAGATCGTGCCGGGTAAGGTCACCAAGCTGGTGCCGTTCGGTGCGTTCGTCCGCGTCGACGACGGCATCGAGGGCCTGGTCCACATCTCCGAGCTGGCCGAGCGTCACGTGGAGATCCCGGAGCAGGTCGTCCAGGTCGGCTCCGAGGTGATGGTCAAGGTCATCGACATCGACCTGGAGCGTCGCCGGATCTCGCTCTCGCTCAAGCAGGCCAACGAGGGCTTCGTCGAGGGCGAGGAGCACTTCGACCCGACCCTCTACGGCATGGCCGCGACCTACGACGCCGAGGGCAACTACATCTACCCGGAGGGCTTCGACCCGGAGACGGGCGAGTGGCTCGAGGGGTACGACAAGCAGCGCGAGACCTGGGAGAACCAGTACGCCGAGGCGCGTCAGCGCTGGGAGGCGCACCAGAAGCAGGTGCAGAACTCCCGCGCTGCCGAGGCCGAGGCCGCTGCCAACCCGGCTCCGGCGGTCACCGGTGCCACCTCCACCAGCGCGGCCCCGAGCCGTCAGGAGGAGCCGGCCGGCACCCTCGCCACCGACGAGGCGCTCGCCGCTCTGCGGGAGAAGCTCGCCGGCGGCAAGTGACGCCTGCGGCTGCTCCGACTCGGCGCGTCTGACGCCGACGACCACGGGCCCCGTCCCCGGTGATCTCCCGATCACCGAGGGCGGGGCCTTCGCCTACCGGCCTGGGCCGGCCCTCGCCTACCGGCCTGGGTCGGCCTGATCGGACTCGACCTCCCGGATTCGGGAGTCCGCGCCGTCCGGACATGCCCGACGTCCCCGCGGTAGAGCCGGTCGATTTGGTGCGGCGGGGGTGATCAGGTTGACTTGGCGGCGTGCTGATGGTCGGGCTCACCGGGGGAATCGGATCGGGTAAGAGCGCCGTGGCGCGGCGACTCGTCGAGCGGGGCGCGGTGCTCATCGACGCCGACCGGATAGCCCGGGAGGTGGTCGCTCCGGACACCCCGGGGCTGGCCGAGATCGTCGAGGCCTTCTCGTCGCGGGTGCTGGCCGCCGACGGCAGCCTCGACCGGGCCGCGCTGGGTGCGATCGTCTTCGCCGACGAGGCGGCGCGGCGCCGGCTGGAGGGGATCACCCATCCCCGGGTACGCGCCCGCACCGCCGAGCTGGCCGCCGCGGCGGCAACCGACGCGATAGTGGTCAACGACGTGCCGCTCCTGGTCGAGGTGGGGCTCGTGCCCACGTACCACCTGGTGGTCGTGGTGGAGACGGCCGTGCCGATCCGGTTGCGGCGGCTGGCCCGCGACCGGGGGATGGATCGCGCCGAGGCCGAGCGGCGGATCGCCGCGCAGGCCGACGACGCCCGCCGGCGCGCGGCGGCGGGCGCGCTGATCGGCAACGACGGCAGCCTGACCGACCTGCACGCGGCGGTCGACGCGCTCTGGTCCGACCGGCTGCTGCCCTACGAACGCAACGTGCGGGAGCGCCGGGTGGCGCCGCGGCAGGCGAAGCTGGTCGACTACGACCCGACGTGGCCGCAGCAGTACGCCCGTCTGGCCGCCCGGATCCGCCACGCGCTCGCCCCGGTCGACCTGCGGATCGACCACATCGGTGCCACGGCGGTGCCGGGTCTCGCGGCGAAGGACGTCATCGACGTCCAGCTCACCGTGTCCTCGTTGGCCGAGGCGGACGCGACGATCGGGCAGCGGCTGGCCGACGCCGGGTTCCCCCGGATGCCGGGCGACTGGTGGGACGAGCCCCGCCCGGCCGCCGGCGGTCGGTGGGAGAAGCGGTTGCACGGCAGCGCGGACCCGGGCCGTGCGGTGAGCCTGCACGTGCGCGCGGCCGACTCGCCCGGCTGGCGGTACGCGCTGCTGATGCGCGACCACCTGCGCGCCGACCCGGGGCAGCGCTCCGCGTACCTGCGGTTCAAGCAGGAACTGGCGGCCTCCGCCCCGGACGGCGCCGGCTCCCCGACGGCCGACGACCCCTGGTTCGACGAGGAGTACCTGCGCGCCGAGGAGTGGGCCGCGCAGACCGGCTGGCGGCCCTGACGGCGCAGCCCCGGGCCGGCCCCGTGTGGCGTCGCCGGGCCTTGATAGTGGTGACCGTGGGCGGGGCGTCAGCGGGACGAGGGCGCAGCCGACCGCCCGGTCGACCCGGCGGCGGGCTTCGGGGCGGGCAACGCCGGCACCCGGCCGGGCTGGAGGTCGAGCTGGGCCCAGGTGGCCGCGCCGGTACGCAGCTCGACCCGGCGGAGCAGACCGTCGCGGTCGATCCAGTAGCGCAGCGGGTCCCGCCCGCCACGCAGCTCGACGACGTCCACCGCCCGGTCGGCCAGGGTGTCCTCCCGCAGCCGGACGGCGGTGCCGCGCGGTGCCGCTGCCCCGGCGCCGAGCGCCGCGTCCAGCAGCGCGGCGACCTCGTTCGCCCCGGCCCGCTCGGACGTCCAGACGGCCTTCGCCGGCGGCGGCAGCGGTGGTCTCCCGGGCTTCTCCGGGTCGCCGGTCGCGGGCACCTGCGCGCGGGACACGCCGGTGGGGCCGCGCCACAGCAGCGTCCGGCGCTGCGGCACCCCGAGGTCGGCCACCGCCAGGTAGCCGGTGCGGCGGGTCCAGCTCAGCCATCCCGCACCCCGCAGGTTCGTCTCCCGCCCGACCGGGGCGGTGAGGGTCACCGTGGCCCCCTGGCGGGCGCGCAGCCGCTGCGGGAGGCGCTCCAGGCGGGTCCGCTCGGCGGCGGTCAACGCCCGGGGAAGGCCGGGCCGGCCGCCGAGGGCGTCGACGGGACGCAGGGTCGGCCGGTCCGTCCGCTTGAGCTCCACGGTCACCGTCCCCGCACCGGGGAGCCGGGCCGTCATCCGGTGCAGCCGGGCGTCGTCGTCGACCCAGTACCGCGGTCGGCCGTCCGGGCCGGCCGGGCTACTCGCCGCCCCCGGCAGGTGGGCTTGGAGGACGTCGACCGGACCGGTGCTGAGCGTCTCGCTCGCCACCCAGCGGGCGTCGGCCGCCGGGACCGGATCCGTGCGGTCGGCGGCGAGGTCGAAGAGCAGCTTCAGGACGGGCGCCAGGGCGTGCCCGTCGGGCAGGTCGTGCAGTCGCCACCGGTCCGTGGGGGGCACCAGCGGGGGCGTCGCGGCGGTGGGCACGGCCCACGGGTCGGGCCGGATCACCAGGACGGCGGGGGTGGCCTGGAGGAGCCCGCGCTCGGCGCCGGCCCCGGGACCGCCGACGTCGAGGTAGAGCAGCGGACGGGACCAGTCCACCCAACCCACCAGCTCGGTGCGGGACTCCTCGGCGCCGAGCGTCACGTGTACCCCGGCCCGCAGGTCGCGGTAGTTGGTCACCCGCACCGCGGCCAGCCGCTCCGCCTCGCCGACCGTCAGCGCCCGGGCCGGCTCGGGCGGCTCGGGCGCCCAGCTGAGCAGCCCGAGCACCAGCCCCACGGCGGACAGGACGGCGACCAGGCCGAGCATGGCCAGCAGGTGACGTCGCCGGCGGGACGTGACCTTCGGCAGCAGCCCGGTGTCGTCGGGCCCGGTGAGGGCGGGGCCGGGCGGCGGCACCGTCACGGCGGGCAGGGCTCGGCTCGGCCCGCTGCGGGCGGTCGGGGGCGTCGCCGTGGGATCTGGACGCGGGGAGGTTTCCACGCGTTGTTGAACGGCCGGACGGGGACGGAGTGACGTGCGGGGCGCTCGCGGCGGCCGGTGCGCCTCTGGCGCGACCACGTCGGGTGCGCACGCCGGGTAACCGGGTGCTGCGACCATCGTGCCGGGGGCGACCGCCGGCCGGATGTCGGCCGGGCCGCCGGGCCCGGTCGGCCGCCGCGAGCGGCCTACACGCAGAGCGTAGTCCGGTGGCATGTGCCACACAATGGGAATATCGAAGCTGGTCAGCCGGTCCCGTGCCGCCCGAAGGTGTCGGACCCGCGGCGTACCGTTGAGGTCATGGCGCTCGACATTCCCCGGCTCGACGGCCGCTTCCAGGTCGTCAGCGAGTTCCAGCCCGCCGGTGACCAGCCGGCGGCCATCGACGACCTGGAGCGGCGGGTCCGCCGTGGCGACCGCAACACCGTGCTGCTCGGCGCGACCGGCACCGGCAAGAGCGCCACCACCGCGTGGCTCGTCGAGCGGTTGCAGCGGCCGACGTTGGTGCTGGCACCCAACAAGACGCTCTGCGCGCAGCTCGCCAAGGAGTTCAGCGAGCTGCTGCCGAACAACGCCGTCGAATACTTCGTCTCCTACTACGACTACTACCAGCCCGAGGCGTACATCCCGCAGACCGACACCTACATCGAGAAGGACTCCTCGATCAACGAGGAGGTCGAGCGGCTGCGGCACTCGGCGACCATGTCGCTGCTCACCCGGCGCGACGTGGTGGTGGTCGCCACCGTGTCGGCGATCTACGGCCTCGGCACCCCGGAGGAGTACCTCGACCGGGCGGTCCGGGTGGCCGTCGGCCAGGAGCTCGACCGTGACCAGCTGCTGCGCCGACTGGTCGACATCCAGTACACCCGCAACGACATGGCCTTCAACCGGGGCACGTTCCGGGTCCGCGGCGACACCCTGGAGATCATTCCGGCCTACGAGGAGCTCGCCGTCCGGATCGAGCTCTTCGGCGACGAGGTGGAGAAGCTCTACTACCTCAACCCGCTCACCGGCGATGTGGTCCGCGAGGTCGACCACCTGCTGATCTTCCCGGCGACCCACTACGCGGCGGGCCCGGAGCGGATGGAGCGGGCGATCCGTGACATCGAGGCCGAGCTGGCCGAGCGGCTGGCGGAGCTGGAGCGGCAGGGCAAGCTGCTGGAGGCCCAGCGGCTGCGGATGCGCACCACCTACGACGTCGAGATGATGCGCCAGGTCGGCTTCTGCTCCGGCATCGAGAACTACTCCATGCACATCGACGGCCGGTTGCCGGGCAGCCCGCCGCACTGCCTGCTGGACTACTTCCCCGACGACTTCCTCACCGTGATCGACGAGTCGCACGTGACGATCCCGCAGATCGGCGGCATGTACGAGGGCGACGCCTCCCGCAAGCGGATGCTCATCGACCACGGCTTCCGGCTGCCCAGCGCGGCCGACAACCGGCCGCTGCGCTTCGACGAGTTCCTGGAGCGGGTCGGCCAGATGGTCTTCCTCTCCGCCACCCCCGGCTCCTGGGAGCTGGAGCAGTCGCAGGGTGAGTTCGTCGAACAGGTGATCCGCCCGACCGGCCTGATCGACCCGGAGGTCGTGGTGAAGCCCACCAAGGGCCAGATCGACGATCTCATGCACGAGATCAAGCTGCGCACCGAGCGGGACGAGCGGGTGCTGGTCACCACGCTCACCAAGAAGATGGCCGAGGATCTCTCCGACTACCTGCTGGAGAACGGCATCCGGGTGCGTTACCTGCACTCCGAGGTCGACACGCTGCGCCGGGTGGAGCTGCTGCGCGAGCTGCGTAAGGGCGACTACGACGTGCTGGTCGGCATCAACCTGTTGCGGGAGGGCCTCGACCTGCCCGAGGTGTCGCTGGTGGCGATCCTCGACGCCGACAAGGAGGGCTTCCTGCGGAGCGGACGGTCGCTGATCCAGACCATCGGCCGCGCGGCCCGGAACGTCTCCGGCCAGGTCCACATGTACGCCGATAAGATCACCCCGTCGATGGCGGACGCGATCGAGGAGACCAACCGGCGGCGGGCCAAGCAGATCGCGCACAACGAGGCGCACGGCATCAGCCCCGAGCCGCTGCGGAAGAAGATCCACGACATCCTCGACGACATCTACCGCGAGGCGGAGGACACCGCGCACAACACCGTCGGCGGTGCGGTGCGACAGCTCTCCCGCGGCAAGGCCCCGGTCAAGGAGACCCGCAGTCGCAGCCGGGCGACTGCCGCGCCGTCCCGGGAGGGGATGGCTCGGGCGGATCTGGCCCAGCTCATCCAGGAGCTCAACGACCAGATGCTCGGTGCCGCCCGGGAGCTCCAGTTCGAGCTGGCCGCCCGGATCCGCGACGAGATCGCCGACCTCAAGAAGGAGCTGCGCGGCATGGACGCCGCCGGCGTGAAGTGAGCGCGCCGAGCTCGGCCGAATTCGCAGGCCGGCCCGGTGGTCCCGCACGGCGGCCACCGGGCCGGGCATCTCGACGCTCCGCCTCGTGACGAGCCTGCGGGCCGACCGGTGATTGCGTTCTGCGAGCAAGGTATTGCGCTGTGTGATCGTCCTGCGTACTCTCCCTCGGTGGGGAGGGCCGGGAATGCCGCTGCCAACGAGTCCTGTCATTCGCCGTGTGCGGCTCGGTGCCGAGCTGCGTCAACTACGCCGCCGTGAGGCGCTGACCCTGGAGCAGGTCTGTGACCGGCTGGGGTGGGCCTCGACATCGAAACTGTCCCGCATCGAGCTGGGCCAGAGCCGTCCGGACCTGGCCGACGTGCTCGACCTGCTGGACGTCTACGAGGTGCCGGGGCCGCTGCGGGACCAGCTCATCGTGATCGCCCGCGACGCGGCCACCAGCCGCGGCTGGTGGAAGACGCTGGCCGAGATGGGGGAGCGGCAGCGCACGTACGCCGAACTGGAGGCGGGTGCGGCACGCATCGTGGAGTACCAGCCGGCCGTCGTGCCGGGGCTGCTGCAGACCCCCGGGTACGCCCGGTTGCGACTCGCCCCGGCCGTCGCGCTCGACCCGGAGCACGACCTGGAGGCCGAGGTGCGTGCCCGGGCGGTACGGCAGCAGGTGCTGCGCCGGGCGGACCCGCCCCGGTACACGGCGCTGCTGGCCGAGGCCGCCTGCGATCCGGAGGAGATCCCGGTCGAGGTCTGGCGTGAGCAGCTGCGCCACCTGGTCGCGCTGTCCGAGCTGCCGAACGTCACCCTCCGGCTGCTGCCCCGGGGGGCGACCGCGCTGAGCGGCCTGCATCCGCTGACGCCGTACTCCTGCTACTCCTTCCCCGACCCGGCCGACCCGCGCACGGTGATGCTGGAGACGCTGACCACCGATGTGCGGCTGGCCACGGCCGCGGACGTCGACAGGTACGAGCGGATCACCGAGGCGCTGCTGAGCGTCGCCCTCCCCGTGGAGGAGACGGTGGCCGTGCTGGCGCGCGGCGTCGACGGCTGAGATCGGGCGCACGCCGGAATCGGACGGGAGGAGGGCGCGCGGGCACCGGGCCCGGCGCCCCCGAGCCCGTCGGGACCGGTGACCCGCGCGTGCGTCCGCACCCTAGGGCAGGGGTACGACAGGGCCGCGCGGGCCGGCCGCGTCGTCAGACCGCCACGTCGGTGAAGTGCTCGACCACGGGCGGGTTGGCGAAGTGCGGCCCGATGAGCGCCCGCCACTGGGTGAACCGCTCGGTGGCGCGGAAGTTCTCGTCGTGCGCCTCGACCGAGTCCCACTCGACGATCAGCACGAAGCGGGACGGGGACTCGATCCCCCGGGTCATCCGCACCGAGCGGCAGCCGGGTGTGCTGGCCAGCACCGGGCGCGCCTGGGTGTACGCGGCGGCGAACGCCTCCTCGTGTCCGGGCAGTACGTCGATGAGCGCGACCTCAAGCACCATGCCGACAGCCTGCCACGCCGCTGTCTGTGGCTGCCGCGGGGTCTGTCCACGGGGCGGGGTCGGCCATAGGGTGACCGACGGGAGGAACAAGAATGATCGACTGGCTCACCGGCACGGCGTTCTCCGTGGCCGGTACCGCCACCACCTGGGCCGAGCTGCTGGGCTTCGCCACCGGTGTGGTCAACGTCTGGCTGGTGGCCCGCCAGCGCATCGCGAACTGGCCGGTGGGCATCGCGAACGTGCTGCTGCTCATGCTGCTGTTCTGGACGGCCGGCCTGTACGCGGACGCCGGGCTCCAGATCGTCTACGTCGGACTCGGCCTCTACGGCTGGTGGCACTGGCTCTTCGGCGGCGAGCAGCGCAGCCGCCTCGCGGTCAGCCGTACCGGGCGGTCGGAGTGGCTGGCCCTGGCCGCCGCCGGTCTGCTGCTCACCGGCGGGCTCTGGGTCCTGCTGGACCGGGCCACCGACTCCACCGTGCCGCTGCCCGACGCGCTGACCACGGCCTTGTCGTTGTTGGCCACCTACGGGCAGACCCGCAAGCGGCTGGAGAGCTGGTGGCTCTGGATCACCGCCGATCTGATCTACATCCCGCTGTACGCGTACAAGGGGCTCTACCTGACCGCCGGGCTCTACGTGGTGTTCCTGGCCCTCTGCGTGGTCGGGCTGCGGGCGTGGCGCGCGGACCTGCGCGGGGCCGCGGCGACGCCGCCGGCGCCGCGTGGTCCCGTCGAGCGGGTGGGCGGCGACACGGCCGGCTTGGGACGATGAGCGGGACAACGACGGGTCACGTGCGGGGGGCCGAGTTCCGCCACGGCATGGTGGTGGGCAAGTTCTATCCGCCGCACGCGGGCCACCACGCGCTGATCGGGGCTGCGGCGGCCCGCTGCGCGGCGGTCACCGTGGTGGTGGCGCCGTCCCGGCGGGAGTCGATACCGCTCACCGACCGGCTCGACTGGTTGCGGGAGGTGCACGCCGATACGCCCTGGGTCCGGTTCGTCGGGCGGTACGACGACCATCCGGTGGACTACGCCGACCCGACGGCGTGGGACGCGCACTGCGCGGTCTTCCGCGAGGCCGTCGGCGACCGCCCGGTGGACGCCGTCTTCTCGTCCGAGGCGTACGGCGTCGAGTTGGCCCGGCGCTTCGACGCCGTACCGGTGACCGTGGATCCGGATCGGCGTGACCTGCCGGTCTCCGGGACGGCCGTGCGCGCGGACCCGGTGGCGAACTGGCGCTGGCTGGCCCCGCCGGTGCGGGCCTGGTTCGTGCGGCGGGTGGTGGTGGTCGGCGCGGAGTCGACGGGTACCACCACCATGGCCGCCGCCCTCGGGGCCCACTACCGCACCGCCTGGGTGCCGGAGTACGGCCGGGAGCTGACCGCCCGGAAGCTGGCGCGGCTGCGCGAACGGCGTCCGGGGGCGACCGTCTTCGACGTCACCTGGGACCGGGACGACTTCCTGGAGGTGGTCCGGGAGCAGCAGGCCGCCGAGGACGCGGCGGCCCGGTCCTGCGGACCCCTGCTGATCTGCGACACGGACGCCCGGGCCACCGCGCTCTGGGAGGAGCGTTACCTGGGCTCGGCCTCGGCGGCGGTCCGGGCGGCCGCCCGGCGTCCCGCGTTGTACCTGCTCACCGACCACCGGGACGTGCCGTTCGCCGACGACGGCCTGCGGGACGGCGAGCACCTGAGGGCCTGGATGACCGACCGGTTCCGGGCCGAGCTGGCCGGCTCCGGCGTGCCGGTGGTGGAGTTGACCGGCTCCCACGAGGAACGGTTGGCGCGGGCGACGGCCGCCTGTGACGCGCTGCTCGCCGCCGGCTGGGGCCTCGCCGACCCGCTGGTGCCACCCCGCGACCTCGCCCACCCGCTGGGGCTACCTGACCGCCTCGCCGACCCGGTGGGGCCGCCCGACCGTGCCGCCGATCCGGTCGGGCCCCCGGCATGACCCAGCCTCCTAGGACGCCTTAGCGGGTGTGTGGCTCGGCTCCGTCGACCGACCCGACGGGCCGGGGCGGGATCCTCGCCAGGCCGGATCAGCAGCTTGCCGTGCGGCTCCGGCAGCCGCGGGAGCAGGTCGAAGTCCCGCGCGCCCGTCATGGTGGGTCACGCCACCACCGCCCGACGTGCGATCAGCGGGCCGGGTGCGCCACAATGGTGATCGAGGAGGGGAGTATTCCCCCGCGGCGGAGTCGTCAGCACGGTCGACCACCCAGGTGGCGCGACCCGGCCCCGTCGGTCGCCGACACGTGCGGTGACGGAAGAGACCTCCGACAGTCACCACAGCGAGCATCGCCGGCACGCCGCGCCCCCACCAGGCGTACGGTGTGCCCGTTGCCGCGTGTCTGCCGGAGGAATGAACGTTGGATGTGTCCGGGCTGGTGTGGGCGGTCACGCTCGTCGCACTGATCGCGGTCCTCGCGGTCGACCTGCTCATCATCGGGCGGCGTCCGCACGAACCGAGCGTGCGGGAGTCGAGCCTCTGGGTCGGCTTCTACGTCGGCCTCGCCCTGCTCTTCGGGGCGGGTGTCTGGCTGGCGTCCGGCGCGAGCGCGGCGGGCCAGTTCTACACGGGCTGGTTGACCGAGTACAGCCTCTCGGTCGACAACCTCTTCGTCTTCGTGATCATCATGGCCCGGTTCGCGGTGCCCCGGCAGTACCAACAGAAGGTGCTGCTCATCGGCATCGTGCTGGCGCTGATCATGCGGGGCGGGTTCATCGCCGCCGGGGCGGCGTTGATCTCCCAGTTCTCCTGGGTCTTCTACATCTTCGGCGCGTTCCTGATCTACACGGCGATCAACCTGGCCCGGCAGGGCGAGCCGGACGAGGACGAGTTCTCCGAGAACCTGCTGATCCGGTGGAGTCGCCGGGCGCTGCCGCTGTCGCGTTCGTACGAGGGTGGCCGGATCGTCACGCACGAGAACGGCAAGCGGCTCTTCACCCCGTTGCTGATCGTGATGATCGCCATCGGCACCACCGACCTGATCTTCGCGCTGGACTCGATCCCGGCGATCTTCGGGATCACGCAGGAGCCGTACCTGGTCTTCACCGCCAACGTCTTCGCCCTGATGGGCCTGCGTCAGCTCTACTTCCTGCTGGGCGGCCTGCTGGACCGGCTGATCTACCTCAGCTACGGCCTGGCGGTGGTGCTCGGCTTCATCGGGGTCAAGCTGGTGCTGGAGGCGCTCGCGGACAACAACCTGCCGTTCGTCAACGGTGGGGAGCACGTGAGCTGGGCGCCGCACATCCCGATCTGGCTGTCGCTACTGGTGATCATCGGGACGCTGCTGGCGGCCACCGCCGCCAGCCTGGTCAAGTCGGCCCGGGATCGGCGCCGAGCGCTGGCCGAGGTGCGCGGCTGATCGTGCGGCTCGGACGCGGCGGAGGGTTGCCGCCGCGTCAGGGCCGGCGCGTGAGGGGCATGGAGAAGGGGGTGGCTCCGAGGAGCCGCCCCCTTCTCCATGCCTCGGCGGTCAGACCCGGTGGGCGCCGACCAGGGTGGCGACCCGCTCGGCCGGCAGCGCCTCCTCCAGCACCCGGCGCTGCCGGTAACAGGCGTGCAGCATGCGCCGGTCGCCGGCCGCGCCCGGCTCGGCGGTGACGATGCCGATGTGGTGGATCTTGCGTCCGGGGCGGGCGAAGAAGTAGAGGTCGCCGGGGCGCTCGTCGCCGAGCGTCAGCGGGACGGTGGCGGCGGCCTGGTCGTCGGCGTCGCGGGGGAGCTGCACCCCGAACCGGCGCCACGCCAGGTGCACCAGGCCGGAGCAGTCGATGCCGTACGCGGACACGCCGCCCCAGACGTAGACCACGTCGAGCAGCCGCTGCGCGACGGCGAGCACCTCGGCGGCCGTCGGCGGGGCGGCGGGTAGCTCGGCGAGGTGCGACTCGGGCAGCCAGAGCGGCTCGGCGTGTCCGGGGGCGTGCACCGGCTGCCAGCCACCGCGGGGCGGCCCGGCCGCGGCGAGCCGGGTGCCGAGGATCAGCCCGGGGAGCACGACCGGGCCGTCGGGGGTCACGTGCAGCGCGCTGACGCTCGCGTCCAGCACCAGCGACGGGATGCCGGCGGGGGCGGTCTCCTCGGCGGGGACGAGCTGGTCGGCGGGGAGCCAGCCAGGGTAGCCGCGCGGGTCGAGCTTGGCGGCGGGTTGTTCGACGGCGACGACGTGGGCCCAACCGTCCGGCCGGAGCTCGGTGACGAGGACCCGTTCGCCGAGCAGCAGCTGGCTCAGCACGCAGTCGCCGACCTGCTGGTCGCTGTCCATCCCGCTGATCCAGCCGGGGATGTCGGTGCGCGTGGCGAGGGCGGGCCGGTCGATGGGGCGTACCGCCTCGGGGGCGGTCCAGAGCGTCGCGACCGCGGCCCGGACGACGGCCTCGCGGCCCGGTTGCAGCTCCACGTCCACCCCCAGTTGTGCTTGCTGTCCTCGCGAACCCTATGAAAGAAACCGCCAAGGCTCAACCGGCGGTCTGCACCTTTGCTTCAGTCACCGAGGTGATGCCGAGGCCGGGCGCGTCCGGCAGCACGACGGACGCACCCTCGTACCGGATGCCGCCGCGGACCGGCGAGCGGGCCAACCACCAGGCGGCGTCGAGGTCCGGCACGGCGGTGGTGCCGTACGCGGCGACGAGACTGGCGGCCGCGCCGATGCCCACCTCGCTCTCCATCATGGAACCGACGACGGTGCCGAGGCCGTGCGCGGTGGCGAGTTCGAGCAGGGTGCGCGCGGGGTGCAGGCCGCCGCACTTGGCCAGCTTGACGTTGACCAGGTCGGCGGCCCGGCGACGGATCACCTCGACCAGGTCACGAACCCCGAACACCGACTCGTCGGCGAGGATCGGCACGTCCACCCGGTCGCTCACCCAGGCCAGCCCGTCCAGGTCCCAGCGGGGCACGGGTTGCTCGACCAGCTCCACGTCGAGGCCGGCGTCCTCGATGCCGCGGATCACCCGGACCGCCTCGCGGGGAGTCCAGCCCTGGTTCGCGTCGAGCCGGATCCGCACCTCCGGACCGACGGCGGCGCGTACCGCCCGGACCCGGTCCAGGTCGCCGGCGGCGTCCGTGCCGACCTTGAGCTTGAGCACGTCGAAGCCCTCGGCGCGGCGCTTGCCGGCGGCCTCGGCCAGGTCGGCGGCCTCGCCGGCGGCGAGCGTGACGTCGGTGGGCACGGTCAGCGTGGCGCCGCCGAGCAGGCGCACCAGGGGTACGCCGAGCCGCCGCGCGGCCAGGTCGTGCAGCGCGACGTCGACGGCCATCTTGGCGGCCTCGTTGCCGACCACCGCGCGCTGCACCTCGGTGCAGCGGGCCACGAGCTCGTCCGGGTCGCGGCCGGTGAGCAGCGGCCCGAGCAGTTGCCGGACGCACGCCTCGGAGCCGTCGATCGACGCGCCGGTCACCTGCCACACCTGCGGCGCCTCGCCGAACCCGGAGCGGCCGTCGGCGTCGACCACCTCGACGACCAGGGTGTCCACAGTGGTCGTGCGGCGCAGTGCGGTGACGAACGGGGTGTGCAAGGGGGCGGTGAGCCGGTGGGTGCGGACCGCGGCGATCGTCATGTGCGGCACCCTATACGCAGACCACGCGCGACGGCCTGGCCGCGTCGCGGCGCGGGGCAGCCGATCATCGGGCACGGGTACGGCGCCGCGTCGTCGCCGTCGGCGTGGTGACGGGGTACGGGGCGGGCGATCATCGATGGGTGTGGAGGCGTCGGGATGGACGGGCGGGACTGGGAGCTGGTGGGTGCGCCGAACGCGCGTGACCTGGGCGGCCTGATCGGGGCAGGGGGTCGGCGGGTGCGCGCCGGGCGGCTGATCCGTACGCCGGCGCTCGGCCGGCTGACCGACGACGACCTGTCCGTCTTCGGCAAGCTCGCCCCGGCCTGCGTGGTCGACCTGCGCGATCACTCGGAGGTCGCGGTCGCCCCGGCGGACCGGTTGGTGGGTGAGCCACGGCTGGTGCCGCTGCCCGTGTACGACCCGGAGCACCCGGTGTTCACGTACGTCTCGGCGGTGCTGCTCGGCCACGACCTGTCGTCGTACGCGGAGCTGGCGCGGCAGGGGACGCCGGCGGCGATGGCGGCGATCTACCGCTGGTTCGTGACGGGGGTGTCGGCGCGGGCGGGCTTCGGCGAGGCGGTGCGGTTGGCGGCGCGGGCGGAGAACCTGCCGCTGGTCTACCACTGCTCGGCGGGGAAGGACCGCACCGGTTGGCTGACGGTGATCCTGTTGACCGCGCTCGGGGTGGACGAGGAGGCGATCCGGGCCGAGTACCTGCGGAACAATCCGCTGACGGAGAGCCTTCGTGCGGTGCTCGTCGAGGCGATGCGGCGCCGGCAGCCGGAGCTGGACGTCGAGGCGGTGCTGCCGGTGCTGGAGGTGCGCCCCGAGTACCTCGACGCGGGTTACGACGAGGTACGCCGGGTGCACGGCTCGTTCGACGGGTACCTGCGCGACGGTCTCGGGCTGACCGACGAGGTCGTCGAGGCGCTGCGCACCCACCTGCTGGAGTGAGCCGCAGGCGTCCGCCGCCGCGGTGCCGGAGACGAGCCGGGAGACGGTGATCGCGCTCGTGGTGGCGGTCGGAACCCGTTTCCTGTGGCTGGTCGGCATCGCGCGGACGCTGATCGTGGCGCCGGTCGAGGGCCGCCCGGCCGTCGCCACGGCCGCCTGGCGGCGTGCCGGACGGCTAGAGGTCGTGGCGAGCCGCCCAGACCCGGGCGGAGACGTCGGCGATGAGCGCGCAGGCGTCGGCGTCGTCCTCGCTGCCGCTGGTGCCCTCCGCGTCGCGGGTGGTGCAGACGACCACGGCGTACGGGGCGGCGTCGTCGGGGAAGACCACTCCGGCGCCGTGCCGGATGCCGCGAACCCAGCCGTTCTTGTGCGCGATCCGGGTACCCGGTGGCAGGCCGGCGGCGAGGTCCTCGCGGTGCTCCTGGGCGACGAGCACGTCCAGCATCTCGGCGCAGGCGGCCGGCGAGGCGATCGGGCCAGGGCGGTCGGCGCCGGTGGCGAGCGCGCCGAGCAGGGCGGCCAGGTCGGCGGCGGTGACGAGATTGGTGATGCCGTTGTCGCGGGCGGCGAAGTCCTCGATGCCTCGGCCGGTGACGCTGTGCCGGGCGCCGGCGAGCGACCAGACCTCGGCGACCGCGGGCAGGCCGACATGACCGATCACCAGGTTGGTGGCGAGGTTGCTGGAGCGGACGATCATGCGATGGGCGAGCCAGCGCAGCGGCGCGGTGCCGCCTACCCGAGCCCAGACCGCGTCGTCGTTGTCGTAGTGCGCGGCGCAGGTGAACCGGGGTGCGCCGGGCTGCGCCGAGTCGAACGCGTTGACCACCGGAACCGGGGCGTCCAGGTCGAGGGTGCCCGCCTCGGCGGCCCGGTGCAGGGCGGCGAGCACCGCTACCTTCATGGTGCTGGCCGCGTAGTGGGTGGCGTCCGCCCGCCGGGTCCAGGCGGGTTCGGCGCCCGGCCGCCCCACGTACACGGACACGGTGCCGGGCGCCGTGTCGAGCTGCGCGTCGAGATCCTCCCAGGTCATGCCGGTGACCGTAGCGGATCATGGCGGTCTGCGGGGCCACGCCCCGGCGCCGCGGGGGCTAGCGTGGGCCGAATGCCGACCGCCGCGTACGACGCCATCGCCGACTGGTACGAACGGTTCGCCGCCGACACCTCTGCCGACTACATGGACCGGGTGCGCGCCCGGCTCGGCGAGCTGCTCGGTGCCGGTTCGGGCCGCCGGTGCCTCGACCTGTGCTGCGGCACCGGTGCGCACGCCGCGCACCTGCGGGCGCTGGGCTGGCGGCCGTTGGGTGTGGATCTGTCCGCGGGGCAGCTGCGGTACGCCCGGACGCGGCTGCCGGTGGCGCGGGCCGACGTGACCCGGCTGCCGGTCGCCGACGCCTGCGTGCCGGCGGTGACGTGCGCACTTGGGCACACCGACCTGCCCGACTACGCGGCGGTGATCGCGGAGGCCGCCCGGGTGCTGGTTCCCGGCGGCCGGTTCGTGCGCGTGGGCGTGCACCCGTGCTTCGTGGGCGCGTTCGCCGACCGGTCGGACCCGGCGCGCGCGGTGATCGACGCCGGGTACGCCGATCGTGAGCGCACCTTCGGCGGCTGGAACCCGAACGGGGTGCGCGCCCGGGTCGGCGCCTGGCACGTGCCGCTCGCCGACCTGCTGAACGCGGTGACCGAGGCGGGGCTGGTGCTGACCGGGGTCCGCGAGTCCGGCTCCACCCCGATCCCCGACCTGCTGTCCCTCCAAGCCACCAAACCCTGACCC
>NZ_SMKG01000056.1 GCF_004348525.1 Micromonospora sp. 15K316
ACCCACCGTCCCCCGCCCGCGCCGCCCCTGCGCCGGCGCTCCGAGGCAGCACTTTCACGGAAAGTGTTGCCTCGGAGCGGGCTGAGGCAACACTTTCACTGAAACTGTCCGGGTCGTGGTGTGCCCCGGCCCGCCCTCGGTGGCGGGTGGGCGTCAGCGCAGGGCGCGGTAGAGCAGGAACAGGCCGATCACCGAGCCGAAGACCACGATCACGGTCTTCAGCACCACCGGGGGCAGTCGACGCACCAGCCGCGCACCGACGTACCCGCCGACCAGGGTGGCCGGCGCGACCACCGCCACGGCTGCCCAGTTGACCGGCCCGAAGAGCGCGAACACCACCAGCGTGGTCAGCCCCACCACCGCGGAGAGCAGATTCTTGATCGCACTGACCCGGGCCAGCGTGGCGTCCAGCACCAGGGCCAGGCCCGCCACCAGCATCACCCCGAGCGCCGCGCCGAAGTAGCCGCCGTACACCGAGCCGAGCGCGACGATGCTCTGCACCGTGACGGTACGGCGGCGCGGCGTCAGGTCGCGCGGGTGGCCGACCAGCCGGCGCAGCGGATCCTGGAACGCCAGCACCGCGGTCGCGCCGAGCACCAGGAACGGCACGACCACCTCGAAGGCACGGGCCGGGGTCGCGAGCAGCACCAGCGAACCGGCGATCGTGCCGAGCACGGCGGTGGGCAGCAGCGGGGCGAGGGTGCGCGCCGGCGGGAGGTCCATGCGGCTCCCGGCGACGCTCGCCACGTACCCGGGAAAGACCGCCACCGAGTTGCTGACGTTGGCCGGCACCGGGGGCAGCCCGATCGCGATCATCGCGGGGAAGGTGATGAGGGAACCACCACCGGCCACCGCGTTGACCGTGCCTGCGGCGAGGCCGGCGGCGAGCAGCAGCACGGCGTGGGAGAGGTCCATGGTCCCCCGAGGCTAGCCCCCGCCCGTCTGGGACGAGCGGCGGGCGGCGCCCCGGTCGGCCGCACCCCCCACATCGGGGCCGACACCCTGGATCTTGGCGTGGTGGGGCGGCAATACTCGGCGGCCCGGCGTCGTTAGGATGAGCAGCGCGACGGACGAGTCGACCGGGCGGTCGCGTCGGCGGGCTTCGAGCCCGCCGCCGAGGAACGTCCGGACTCCACAGGGCAGGGTGGTTGCTAACGGCAACCCGGGGTGACCCGCGGGACAGTGCCACAGAAAACAGACCGCCGGCCCCATCGGGGACGGTAAGGGTGAAACGGTGGGGTAAGAGCCCACCAGCACCCCGGGTGACCGGGGTGGCTCGGTAAACCCCACCCGGAGCAAGGCCAAGAAAGGGCCGTCACCGCAAGATGACGACCCGCGCAGACGCTTGAGGGCTGCCCGCCCGATGTCTGCGGGTAGGCCGCTGGAGCCTGCCGGCGACGGTAGGCCGAGATGGATGGCCGCCGCCGGCGCGAGCCTCCGGGCGCGCGCCGCGCACAAAATCCGGCGTACAGGTCGACTCGTCCGTCGCCCACCGGGGTCAGAGCCGCCAGTGACCACTCGTCCGGGGCCGTTCTGCGGTGGGATGTGTCACGGAGATCCTGAAACTAGGCAATTGCCCGGTTTCGGAACCCACGTGTTAGATCGGTATCAGGACCGCGAGAGCGGCAAAGCCGACCGGCTGTGCGATCCAAGCACATTAAGCCGTCCCGGGCGCCGAGCGGCGGCGTCTGCGCTCCCAACGAGCTTGTCGCTCGGCATAGGCACGCCGCGCATCCGCCAGACTGACCGGCCGTTCGGCGTAGGCACGCCGTGCGTCTGTCAGACTGAGCGAACCGTTGGGACCGCCCCGCACCGTGTCAGCGTCTTCGTCATCCTGCCCGTCGTCCTCCCAGCCGCAGGCGAAGCAAATTTCGAACTGACCTCGACCCTCGAGCGTCGGGTGCCGGCAGCAGGGACACGCGTACGGTTCGCCACCCGCTTCAGCCACTACAGATCGCTGATTCAACGCCTCGATGTACTGCTCGAACCACCTGGTGCGGCTCGCGAGTTCTGTTACGGACGGCCCCTCCTGCTTACCGGCATGTTCGTCCATCCTCTGTACCTTTCGTTGTCGACCCGGTTGAAGTATCGAACTCAGCACAGAGGGGCCTACCGCGGGAAGGTGGTGCGACCGAGTTAGCTGACGAGTGCCGTCCGCAACTCTGTCGGCACGAACTGCCCGAGGTGAACAAGATCGTCTAGCCGCGACGTGTCACGCACGTCCCGAGACTGATCCGCGCGGGTCCTGAGCCCCGCGTCGCCGGCGGCCGGCCGGCTGGGCCGGTCGGTACTGTCTCCGGGGTGAGTACCCCCTTCGCCGTGATTCTCCAAGGGCTGATGGCCAATCGCGGCCTCGACCGGCGGGCGCTGAGCCGAGCGTCCGGACGAGCCGAGTCAACTATCAACCGGCTACTCGGCGGGACGCTCCAACCAACGGCGGAAGTACTTCAAGACATCGCTCCGACACTGGAGATGAGTGTCGCCGACTTGCTGATCATCGCCGGACTCCCCATGGATTACGACCTGGAGCGGCCGGGGCCGTGGCGGACGAGTCAGGAGATCGAAGCTTGGTAGCTGCGGCTACGTGGTTGACTCCAGCACAGGTCGAGCAGGTGACAGCGCTCGCCCGAAAGCTTCGCAGCGACAACCGTTGACCGCCGTTGGCTCAGCTCGGCGGCTGTGTGGCCGCCTCGCCGGTCTGCTCCCGCCACTGGCCGCCGCCGGCCTGAACGAGCCGCCGCACCATCGCGCGGAATTCGTCCTCCGTGTCGAACTCCCAGCGGGTTTCCTTGCCCGGTGGCATCCGCCGAGCTCGGCACCGATGTCACCGTCAGAATCCGGCGTACGGGTCGACGCGTCCGTCGCCCACCAGCCGCAGGTTACGGAGTCGAGATGACGAGTGGGTCGATCAGCGGCGACGAGCTTCGCCTTGAGGTCAGCGAGCTGACCGCCCTTCTGCGTGACGACGGCGACTTCTCCGGCATCCGCGACGCCGTGACGTCCAGGGGTTTGTCGCCCGCTGACACGGTGCTCGCCGGACTCGTCAGCGGGGAGGACGGCAGTCAGTACGGCGTACTGGTCGTCGGTGCCGGCGAGTGTGTCCTGTTCGAGATCGACCCCCACGGGTCACTGATCCGCTGGGAGGTCGTCGGCGACATCTCGACGCTGGAACGCGATTTCGACGCGATAGCTGTCGGCGTCGAGATGAAGCTGACCGGCGGGCTTGCCTAGCGGGCTGGGAGTCGGTCGAACCGGGTCGAGAAGCCGCCCACGCGAGACCGAGCATCGGTCGCGGTTCCTTGGATGCATCTCGTAGCGTCGACGGGATGACGCTCGTGGTGGTGCTTCTCGTCGTACTCGTGGTGTTGCTGGTCGGGGCGTTCGTCTTCGTCGGCTGGCGGGACCGCGAACGGCTCTCCTCGGCCGAGGACGTGGCCGCCGCCCGCGATGCCGCATCGGTTCAGGAGCGGCACGCCGCCGAACGGCACGGCGTGCAGGGTGAGGTGTGGCGGCGCGGTCAGGCCGGCAACGGCTGACCGCCGGTCACTGCGGCGGCCAGTTCCTGAGGACGGCGTCGAGGGCGTCCAGCGACCGGGCCCACGACGTGTCCACCTCGCGCGGCGTGTGGCGGAAGCCGCCGGACCGCTCCAGGCTCACGTACCCGTGGAAGGTGCTGTGCATCATCCGCACGGCGTCGGTCTGGTCGGGTTCGGCGAGCTGGTAGCCGCGCAGGATCGCCCGCGTCATCTCGGCGTGCCGGGGACCGGCGCTCGCCGCCGCCGTCTCCGGGTCCAGGTCGATCTGCATGGCGGCGTACCGGCCCGGATGCTCCTTCGCGTACGCCCGGTAGGCGTTGGCGAAGGCCACCAGCGCGTCCTTGCCGGCGCGGCCGGCGAGCGCGGCGGCGACCCGGTCGGCCAACTCCGCCAGGGCCAGCAGTGCCACCCGGATCCGCAGGTCCTGGGCGTTCCTGATGTGCGAGTAGAGGCTGGCGTCCTTGACGCCGAACCGGCGCGCGACAGCTGAGACGGTCACGTTCTCGAAGCCGATCTCGTCGGCCAGCTCCGCCGCCGCCCGGGTCAGGCGCTCGGCGGTCAGCCCCGCACGTGTCATGGAGAGCACTCTACACCTAGAGATTTTAATAGTTTGCCTAATGATATTAGGCTAGTACCTATGACACCCCTGACCGAGTCCGCCGTCCGCGCCGCCTTCGTCAACTGCACGAAGGGTGAGGCCAAGCGACTGGCGGTGCCGAACGACCTGGCCGAGCGTCCCTGGGCCGACCTCGACTTCCTCGGCTGGCGGGACCCCGCCGCGCCGGAGCGGGCCTATCTGGTCGCCGAGTCCGAGGGCGGACTCGTCGGCGTGGCGCTGCGGGTGGCCACCCAGGCCGGGCGGGGGCGGCGCAGCATGTGCTCGCTCTGCCTGACCACGCACACCGGTGACGGGGTGTCGCTGATGACCGCGCGCAAGGCCGGGCGGGACGGGCGGCAGGGCAACTCCGTCGGCGCGTACATCTGCACCGACCTCGCCTGCTCGCTCTACCTGCGCGGCAAGCGGAGCGCCGGCCGGCGGATCGACGAGTCGATCAGCCTGGCCGAGAAGATCGAGCGCACCTCGACGAACCTCACCGGCCTCCTGCGCAAGGTCCTCGGCTGACCGCGCCGCCAGTCGACGGGGCCGCGCCGCCCCTCGACGGGGCCGCGCCGCCACTCGACAGGGCCGCGCCGCCCCTCGACGGGGCCGCGCCGCCCCTCGACGGGGCCGCGCCGCGGCCACTCGACGAGACCGCGGTCGGGTGCCCGCGGGGTCGACCCCGACGCCGCGCGTCCGGCGGGACGGCATGCGGGCGACTAGCCTTCGCTGATGCATCGCAGCCGTGTCTACGCCCTGCTGATCGACGCGCCGCGCGACGAGGCGGACCAGTCCATCGCCTTCTGGTCGGCGGCGCTCGGCGCCCGTGCCGAGCCGTACGCTCCGGAACCCCAGTTCACGGATCTGCACGGCGCGCTGCCCGGGCTGGTCCTCGCCGTCCAGGCGGTGGACGACGCACCCCGGTTCCACCTGGACATCGAGACCGACGACGTCGAGGCCGAGACGGCGCGGCTGATCGGGCTGGGGGCGACGCCGGTGACGCGGTGGCAGGAGTGTCGCGTCCTGCGTGCGCCGGGCGGGCACCTGGTCTGCGTACTGCCGGTGGAATCCGCGCCGGAGGTCTTCGCGGCCGAGGCGAAGACCTGGCCCTGACCGTGGTGCCGCGCCCGCCGCGTCGAGCGACTAGTGGTCGTCCCAGGCGGCGCCGACAGGCAGGTAGAAGGTCTGTGCCGCGCCGTCGAGCGCCCGCGCGATGACCAGCCGGGCGTGCGCGTCGAGCTCCGGCAGCCGGTCGGGGGCGAACCACTCGACCGCCTCGGACTCGTCGTCGTTGACCCGGGCGTCGCCGCCGAGCAGGCGGCACTCGAAGCCGAGGTTCAGGTACTCGCAGCGGTCGCCGTTGGGGTAGGTGTGCGGGTGGGAGACGACGCTGGTGAGCCGGAGCGGCTCGACGTCCAGGCCGGTCTCCTCGCGTACCTCGCGGGCCACGGCGGTGGCCGGTTGCTCGCCCGGCTCGACGATGCCGCTCACCACCGACCACCGGCCGTCGTCGGCCCGCTTCCCCAGCAGCAGCTCGCCGGCGTCGTTTCGGACCACCGCGCTGACGCTCGGCAGCCAGAGCAGGTCGTGGCCGATGTGCTTACGCATCCGCAGGATGTAGTCCGGTACGCCCACCGGGCGACCCTACCCCCGCCCGATCGCGCGGGACGGCCGGGCGACGAGTGGCCACCGTGCGCCGCGGCGGCGGGGGTCGCGGGACACCGCACCTCACCCGAGCTGTCTTTTTTGCCGGATTCCGACCACGTATCACCCGAACTATCTCTACTGTGGATGCCGTCGGCGACTTGCGGTGTTCCGGTGGCGGCCGGGCGGTTCGCGGTGCACAGTGATCTCATGAGCGACAGCGGACGTGGTGCGCACTACTACTGGTGCGTCCGGCACCACCGGGTCGAGACCGACGCCGACGTGTGTCCGGCGAGGCATGTTCTCGGCCCGTACGCCTCGGCCACCGACGCGGAGAACGCGCTGCAGCAGGTGCGGGAGCGCAACGAAGCGTGGGAGGCCGAGGACGCCCGTTGGGCCGGGGAGGACAGGTAGACGGCGCGGGACGGCCCGCGTCGAGGTACTCCGTGCTCCGCGAGGAGACACGCGAGAGCACGTCCCCAAGGAGGGAACCGAGATGGCCGTAACACCGAAGGCCACCCGCCCGGCCGCGAAACGTACCACCGCGAAGAAGACCGCCGCGGCGGAGCGGAACACCACCGCGAGCCGCACCACCCCGGCACGCCGGACCACCGCGACGGCCGCCAAGGCGCCGGCCAAGAAGGCGGCCGGTGGGGCGGGCCGCGCTCCGGCGAAGAAGACCACCGCCGCCAAGGCCCCCGCCAAGAAGGCGGCGGCCAAGGCCTCCACGACCACCCGGAAGGCCACCGGCACGGCGAAGAAGGCGCCGGCCAAGGCCTCGACGGCCGCGAAGAAGACCGCGGGCGCGGCGAAGAAGACCACGGGGGCGGCGAAGCGCACCACCACGGCGGCGGCGAAGAAGACGACGGCGGCGGCCCGCAAGTCCACGACCACGGCCCGCAAGAGCGCCACGAGCACCGCCCGGAAGACCACAGGCGCCGCGAAGAAGACCACGGGCGCCGCCAAGAAGACCGCCGCGAAGAAGGCACCCGCCAAGAAGGCCCCGGCCAAGCGGACCACCGCCACCACCCGTCCCGCCGCCGCGAAGAAGGCTCCGGCCCGCAAGACGACCGGCAGCACCGTGGGCGTCGCGCGGAAGGCGGCGGCCAAGAAGGCGCCGGCCCGGAAGGCCGCGCCCCGCAAGGCCGCCCCGACCAGCACCCGCGCCACCACCGCGCGCGGCGCCACCGTCGCCGCCCGCAAGTCCGCCCGCTGACCCGCACGCCGCCGGCGACTCGGGTACGTACCTCACCCGGATCCCGCCGTCGGCACCCGTACACCTCGGGGGCGGGCCGCCCGGCTTCCCGCCGGCCGGCCCGCCCCCGCAGCCCGGCCGGACCGCCCGGGACGGTGGCGCGCCACCGGTCCATGGCGGCCGCCCGGGGCGGGCGCGACGACGCCCGCACTGTCAGGATGGGCGCGTGGTCATCCGACGCGTTCTCGCGCCCCGCATCGACTTCGCCGCGCTCCGCCGTGAGCTCGGACTCCCCGAGGAGTTCCCGGCGGCCGCGGCCCAAGAGGCGGACGCCGCGGCCGCCGACCCGCCACGACCCACCCTCGACCGCACCGACGTCCCGTTCCTCACGGTGGACCCGGCCGGCTCCCGCGACCTGGACCAGGCGATGCACCTCAGCCGCCGCCCCGGTGGCGGCTACCGGGTGCGGTACGCGATCGCCGACGTGGCGGCGCGCGTCCGTCCCGGCGGTGCGTTGGACGAGGAGACCTGGCGCCGGGGCCAGACCGTCTACCTGCCGGACGGCAGCGTGCCGCTGCACCCGAGGTCGCTCAGCGAGGACGCGGCGAGTCTGCTCCCCGACGTCGACCGCGCCGCCGTGGTGTGGACCATCGACCTGGACGGCGACGGCGGCACGGTCGCGGTCGACCTGGAACGCGCGCTCGTCCGCAGCCGGGCGAAACTCGACTACGCCGGGGCGCAGACCGGGGCCGACGAGGGTCGGTTGCCCGAACCGATCGCCCTGCTCCCGGAGATCGGCGCGCGGCTGACCGCGCGTGGTCTGCGCCGCGGAGCCATCAACCTGCCCCTGCCCGAGCAGGAGGTCGAGGCCGACGGCGACGGCTGGCGGCTGGTGCTGCGCGGGCCGGTGCCGATGGAGGAGCACAACGCCCAGATCTCCCTGCTCACCGGGATGGCGGCGGCCGACATCATGCTCGCCGGGCGGATCGGGCTGCTGCGTACGATGCCGGCGCCGAAGCCGGAGGCGGTGCAGCGGCTGCGCACCGCGGCCGCCCCGCTGGGCGTGCACTGGCCGGAGGGCGCCGGCCCGGGCGAGGTGATCGCCGGGCTCGACCCCGCCCAGCCCCGGGCGGCGGCCTTCATCGACCAGGCGGCCGAGCTGATGCGCGGGGCCGCGTACACCGCCTTCGACGGCGAGCTGCCGCAGCAGCCGGAGCACGGCGGGGTCGCGGCCGCGTACGCCCACGTCACGGCGCCGCTGCGCCGGCTGGCCGACCGGTACGCGACCGAGGTCTGCCTGGCCCTGCACGAGAGCCGCCCGGTGCCGGACTGGGTCCGTGCGGCGCTGCCCCGGCTGCCGGAGGTGATGGCGACGACCGACCGGACGGCCTCCGCCGCCGCCCGCGGCGCCGTCGAGCTCACCGAGGCGGTGCTGCTCGCGGAGCGGGTGGGTGAGCTCTTCGACGCCGCGGTGCTCGACGTCGACGCGCCGCCGAGCAACCGGTCCCGCCCCCGGCCGCCCGGCGGGACGGTGGCCCTGGACAGCCCACCGGTACGCGCCCGCTGCCTCGGTGACCTGCCGCTCGGCGAGCGGATCCGGGTCCGCCTCGTCAGCGCCGACCCGGCCGGCCGGACCGTGCTCTTCGAACGCGCCTGACCGGCGCGCACCGTCGCGCCGGGTACCGGGCGACCGGTCCCGCGTCGGTGCCTGCCTCTCGGCGGGTGGCCGCCGGTTTGCGAGGATGGGCCCATGGCATACGACGCGAGCACGCTGCCCGACGTGTCCGGGCTGACCGTCGGCATCATCGGCGGCACCGGTGACCAGGGACGAGGCCTCGCCTACCGGTTGGCCCGGGCCGGGCAGGCCGTGCTGATCGGATCGCGCTCCGCCGAACGGGCCGCCGCCTCGGCACAGGAGATCGCGGCGTCGCCGGGCGTACCGGCGGGGGCGACCGTCGCGGGCGGGGGGAACGAGGAGGTGGCCCGGGACAGCGACGTGGTCATCATCGCGGTCCCGTGGGACGGGCACGCGGCGACCGTCGCGGCCCTCGCCGAGCCGCTCGCCGGCAAGATCGTCGTCGACTGCGTCAACCCGCTCGGCTTCGACAAGCAGGGTCCGTACCCGCTGCGGGTCGAGGAGGGCAGCGCGGTGCAGCAGGCCGCCGCGCTGCTGCCCGACTCCCGGGTCTGCGCGGCGTTCAACCACGTCAGCGCGCCGCTGCTGGCCGACCCGGAGGTCGACCGGATCGAGCTCGACGTCCTGATCTGCACCGAGGACCGCGACGTGGTCGGTGTCGTCGCCGCCCTCGCCGCGCGGATCCCCGGCATGCGCGGGATCTACGCCGGCCGGTTGCGCAACGCCCACCAGATCGAGGCGTTCACCGCCAACCTGATCGCCATCAACAAGCGCTACAAGGCCCACTCCGGGATCCGCGTCACCGACCTCTGATGTCGTACCCGGCCGGCACCATCGCCGGATGGAATGGCAACTGGTGATCGATTGCCGGGAGCCCGCGCGGCTCGTCACGTTCTGGGCGGAGGCGCTGCGCTACCGGCCGCAGCCGCCGCCCGACGGGCAACCGACCTGGCGGGACTGGTACCTCTCGGTCGGCATCCCGGCGGAGGAACTCGGCGAGGGCGACTGCCTCGACCGGCTGGAGGACCCGACCGGCGCGGGCCCGCGGATCTGGTTCCAGCCGGTCCCCGAACCGAAGGCGGTCAAGAACCGGCTGCACATCGACCTGAAGGTCGGTGGCGGGCGTTCGGTGCCGGTGGCCGAGCGGCGGCTCCGCGTCGACGCCGAGGCGGCCCGGCTGACCGCGCTGGGCGCCCAGGTGCTCGGCACGATGGACGACCCCGACAACGGCTACTACTCCGCCCAGATGGCCGACCCGGAGGGGAACGAGTTCTGCGTGGTCTGACCCGGCCGGGCGGCGCGGCCCGTCGGCCGCGCCGCCCGTTATCCGGTCAGAACGTGTGCTCGGCGGTGGGGAACCGGCCGCCGCGTACCTCGTCGGCGAAGCGGTGGGTGGCGTCGGTGAGGGCGCCGGCCAGGTCGGCGTAGCGCTTGACGAAGCGGGGCGCCTTGCCGGTGCGCAGCCCGGCCATGTCCTGCCAGACCAGCACCTGGGCGTCGGTCTCCGGGCCGGCCCCGATGCCCACCGTCGGGATGCTCAGCTCGTTGGTGATCCGCTTCGCGACCTCGCCGGGCACCATCTCCAGGACGACAGCGAACGCGCCCGCCTCGGCCACCGCGCGGGCGTCGGCGACCACCTCCTCGGCGGCGTCGCCGCGCCCCTGCACCCGGTAGCCGCCGATGGCGTGCTCGCTCTGCGGGGTGAAGCCGATGTGCGCCATCACCGGGATGCCGGCGCCGGTGATCGCGGCGATCTGCTCGGCGCAGCGCCGGCCGCCCTCCAGCTTCACCGCGTGGCAGCCGCCCTCCTTCATGAACCGTACGGCGGTGCGCAGCGCCTGCGCCGGGCCCTCCTCGTACGAGCCGAAGGGCAGGTCGCCGACGATCAGCGCCTGGCGGGTGGCCCGGACCACCGCGCGTACCAGCGGCAGCAGCTCCTCGGCGGTGACCGGGATCGTCGTCTCGTAGCCGAAGACGTTGTTCGCCGCCGAGTCGCCGACCAGCAGCACCGGGATGCCGGCCTGGTCGAAGATCGACGCCGTGTACTGGTCGTACGACGTGAGCATCGGCCACCGCTCGCCGCGCTCTTTGGCGGCGATCAGGTCGCGGGTGCGTACCCGGCGGGTCGCCGGCCCGCCGTAGAGGGCGGTCACCTCGGTCGGGGTGGACTCCACCATGGCTCTCTCCTTCCTCGAGGCCGCGTGCGCGGTCCCCGGGTTCCGCCGCGATCGTCGCATCGGACGACCCGGCGGCGGCAGAGCGCAGTGGAGGATTTCACTCCCCACGCCGACCGAGCGGGTCTGTCAGCCGTCCTCCCGCCAGCGGTTGGTGATCGGGAGCCGCCGGTCCCGGCCGAAGGCCTTCATCGAGATCTTCGTGCCGGGCGCGGACTGCCGTCGCTTGTACTCGGCGGTATCCACCATCCGCAGCACCTTGTCGACGACCGCCGGGTCGTGCCCCGCCTCGACCAGCCCGTCGCGGCCCATGTCGCCGTCGACGTAGCCGATCAGGATCGGGTCGAGCACGTCGTAGTCGGGCAGCGTGTCGCTGTCGAGCTGGCCCGGGCTCAGCTCAGCGCTCGGCGGCTTGCCGATGGAGCTCTCCGGGATCGGCGGGGTCTCGCCGCGCCGCACGGCGTCGGCGTTGCGCCACTTGGCGAGCCGCCAGATGAGCGTCTTCCAGACGTCCTTCACCGGATTGAAGCCGCCCACCGAGTCGCCGTAGAGCGTCGAGTAGCCGACCGCCAGCTCGCTCTTGTTCCCGGTGGTCAGGACGAGGTGGCCCTCCTGGTTCGACAGTGCCATCAGGATCACCCCGCGTACCCGGGCCTGGAGGTTCTCCACCGTCACGCCGGAGAGCGACATGTTGGCCAGGAAGGTGTCCACCATCGGCTGGATCGGCTCGATCCGGTAGTCCAGCCCGGTGCGCTTGGCGAGGTCCGCCGCGTCCTCCCGGGAGTGCTCGGAGGAGTGCTGGCTCGGCAAAGAGACCCCGACCACCCGCTCCGGGCCGAGCGCGTCGACGGCCAGCGCGGCCACCACCGCCGAGTCGATGCCGCCGGAGAGGCCGAGCACCACCGACGGGAAGCGGTTCTTGTTGACGTAGTCGCGCAGGCCGAGCACCAACGCCTGCCAGACCTCGGCCTCGTCGGCGACCGGCTCGATCGTCCCGCCGACCGCGGGTCGGCCCGCCGGGGCGGGCAGGTTCCCGCCGAGGGTGGTCCGGACCACCCGCAGCCCGTCGGCGACCCGTTCGCCCGCGCCGACCGGCTCCCCGGCGGCCGGCAGGTCCAGGTCGTGCACGAGCAGGTGCTCGACGAACTGCGGGGCGCGGGTGAGCAGCTCACCTTCGGCCGAGACGATCATCGAGTCGCCCTCGAAGACCAACTCGTCCTGCCCGCCGGTCATGTTGACGTACGCGATGGCGGCGCCCGCCTCCGCGGCGCGGCGGCGGACCAGCGGCAGCCGGACGTCGTCCTTGTTGAGCTCGTACGGCGAGCCGTTGATGTTGACCACCAGGCCCACCCCGGCCTGGCGGGCCCCGGCGAACGGGCCGCCCGCCTGCCACAGGTCCTCGCAGATGGTCACTGCCACGTCCACCCCGCAGATCCGCACGACGGTCAGCATGTCGCCGGGCAGGAAGTACCGGTCCTCGTCGAAGACCCCGTAGTTGGGCAGGTGGTGCTTGAAGTAGGTGGCCACCACCGCGCCGCCGTGCAGCACGGCGGCGGCGTTGCGCGCGCCCCGGCCCGGCTCGGCGTCCCCGGAGAACTGCGGCGGCCCGTCGGCGTCCAGGTAGCCGACGACCACCGGCAGCTCGCCCAGCCCGTCCGCGGCGAGGTCGGCGGCGAGCCGGTCCAGCGCCGCCCTCGACGCCGCCACGAACGACCGCCGGAAGACCAGGTCCTCCACCGGGTACCCGGTGAGCGTCATCTCCGGGAACGCGACGAGCTGGGCGCCCACGTCGGCGGCCCGCCGAGCCCAGACGCGGACCAGGCGCGCGTTGCCGGCGAGATCACCGACGGTCGGGTTGACCTGGGACAAAGCGATACGCAGGGTGGGCATGACCCCATCTTTCCCCAGAGCATCGGGCCCGACACCACGGGCGCGGGAGACACCGGAGTCACCTGGGCCGGTGCGGCCGGCCGGCGAACCGCGCGGCCACGCGGCCCGCCGGGAACACGCCGGGACGGGTGCCGGCCGGTCGCGTAACGTCGGCGTAACCGGGCCCGTGGAGACTGGTCGGTCAGGCCGCGCCGGCGGGGCCGGCGGCAGCGAAGAGTGTCACGAGGGGTGGAAGTGGACCGTCAGCAGGAGTTCGTCCTCCGTACGCTGGAAGAGCGGGACATCCGGTTCGTCCGGCTGTGGTTCACCGACGTGCTCGGCACGCTCAAGAGCGTCTCGGTCGCCCCCGCCGAGCTGGAGGCCGCGTTCGAGGAGGGCATCGGCTTCGACGGCTCGGCCATCGAGGGCTTCGCCCGGGTCTTCGAATCGGACATGGTGGCCATGCCCGACCCGACCACCTTCCAGGTCTTCCCGTTCGAGGGCGGGGTCAGCGGCGAGAGCGCCCGGATGTTCTGCGACATCCTCCTCCCCGACGGCAGCCCGTCCTGGGCCGACCCGCGGCACGTGTTGCGCCGGGCGCTCTCCCGGGCCGCCGACAAGGGCTTCACCTTCTACACCCACCCGGAGATCGAGTTCTTCCTGCTCGAGGACGGCCCGCAGGACGGCTCGCTGCCCACCCCCGTCGACACCGGCGGCTACTTCGAGCACACCACGCACGCGGTGGCGCGGGACTTCCGGCGCCAGGCGGTGCTCGCCCTGGAGCGGATCGGCATCTCGGTGGAGTTCAGCCACCACGAGGTGGCGCCCGGGCAGCAGGAGATCGACCTGCGGTACGCCGACGCGCTCACCACCGCCGACAACATCATGACGTTCCGGCACGTGGTCAAGGAGGTGGCGCTCTCCACCGGCGTGCAGGCCACCTTCATGCCGAAGCCCTTCACCGACCAGCCGGGCAGCGGCATGCACACCCACCTGTCGCTCTTCGAGGGGGAGCGCAACGCGTTCCACGACGGCGGCGACCCGATGAAGCTCTCCAAGGTGGCGAAGTCCTTCATCGCCGGCCTGCTGGTGCACGCCCGGGAGTACACGGCGGTCACCAACCAGTGGGTCAACTCCTACAAGCGGCTCTTCCCGCTGGCGCTGCCGGACCGGATCACCGAGAGCCCGGCGTACGTCTGCTGGGGTCACCTGAACCGGTCGGCGCTGGTGCGGGTGCCCGCGTACGGCAAGCCGAACTCGGCCCGGGTCGAGGTGCGCTCGCCGGACTCGGCGGCGAACCCCTACCTCGCCTTCGCGGTGCTGCTCGGCGCCGGCCTGAAGGGGATCGAGGAGGGCTACGAGCTGCCGCCGGGGGCGGAAGACGACGTCTGGTCGCTGACCAGCGCGGAGCGCCGCGCGATGGGGTACGAAGCGCTGCCGGAGAACCTCGCCGAGGCGATCGACGTGATGGCCGGCTCGGAACTCGTCGCCGAGGTGCTCGGCGAGCACGTCTTCGACTTCTTCCTGCGCAACAAGCGCGCCGAGTGGGAGCAGTACCGCCGCGAGGTCACCCCGTACGAGCGGCAGCGCTACCTCTCCCTCTGAGCGGTCGCCACCGGCGGCGACGTGTACGGGCGGCCGGATTCGTCGTACCCCCGGCCTAGCCTGACGCGGTGAACCGCACCGACCGCCTCTACGCCCTGGTCGAGGAGCTGCGGGCGGTGTCACCGCGGCCGCGCAGCGCCCGCTGGCTGGCCGCGCGTTTCGAGGTGAGCAGCCGCACCATCGAACGCGACATCGGCGCGCTCCAGCAGTCCGGGGTGCCGATCTGGGCCGAGCCGGGCCGCACCGGCGGCTACGTGCTCGACCGTGCCCGCACCCTGCCGCCGGTCAACCTGACCGCCGGTGAGGCCGTGGCGATGGCGATGGCGCTGCACCGGCTGCGCGGCACGCCGTTCGCCGCGGCCGCCGCCACCGCGCTACGCAAGCTCGTCGCCGTGATGCCGGCCGCGGACGTCGCCGAGGCGCACCGGCTCGCGGGCCGGGTGCACCTCATCGGTGAGGGGCCGGTGACACCCGTCCCGGCCGCCGTCGCCGACGCGGTCCGCGCCCGGCGGGTGCTGCGCATCCGGTACGCCGACCGCACCGGCGCCGACTCGCTGCGTGAGGTGGAGCCGTTGGGTTACCTGGGCAACCCGCGGCACTGGTATCTGCTGGCCTGGTGCCGGCTGCGCACCGGGGTCCGCGCCTTCCGCACCGACCGGATCGTCTCCGTGCGGCCGCTGTCCGAGGTGGTGACCCGGGAGCTGACCCTCGACGACCTCGACATCCCCCACGAGCGGGTCCGCCCGCTCAGTCTGGTCTGAGCGGCGCCGGCCACCCCGCCGACGCGGCAACGACTGCGCCGGTGAACGGCGGCCGGCGGCGATCCGGCCCGAGCCGGGGGCAGCGCGGCGGGGCGTCAGCACGGCATTCTGGGACTCCGACGCGAGGGGAGTCTGCAGTGCCCGACGCACTCGGCTACGCCGACGCCGTACGCCTGCTGGGTGGTGAGAAGAGCCGCCTCGTCGACTGGTTCGACAAGCTGACCGCCGGGACGCTGCTGGTGGCCGCGGTGCCGGTGCCGGCCCTGCTCGGCGTCTTCGACGCCCGGGCGGAGTTCGTCCGGCTCGGTCACGAGCTGGTGCGCGCCGTCGCGGAGAAACGCTCCGGGCTGTCCCGGTACGGGCGGACGCGACGACTGGAGGCGGCACACGGGGTCATCGCGGTCACCGCCTTCTTCGAGCAGTTGGGCGAGCTGGACCTGCCGTTCGACGTCGGCGACCTGAGGATCGGCCGGTCCGAGCAGCTGTCCCTGGCCGGGGCCCGCCCGGCCGACGATCTCACGGCCGCCCTCTTCGCCACCCCCGCGCCGGTCCCGGGGCCGCACCTGCCCTACCCGCCCTGCGATCGGCCCTCGTCGGCTACTACGAGGACCTGGTGGCGGCCTTCCTGTCGTTCCTCCGCGGCCTGGCGATCGCCGACACGCTGTTCGACAGGCGCTGGCGGGCGACCGAGCAGGCGTTGGACCGTCTCCCGGAGTCCGCCGCCGACCGGCACCGGAACCTGCTGACCCAGCTCGCCGCCGACTTCCCCGAGGTGGCGTTCTGGCTCGGCCAGCACGAGCACGAGGCGACCCGGCAGGAAGTGCATCGTCTCTCCCTCGGGCTGGCCGAGATGCAGCGCGTACTGATCGAGTTCTCGACCGGGCGGGCGCCGGACGACCGGCGGGCCGCCCTCGGTGTCGCGTACGGCGCCGAGCTGCGCCGACCCATCGTCTCCTCCGGCGACGTACCGGCCGGGCTGACCGTGCCGACCCTCGGCGAGGCGTACGTGCCGCCGCTCTGCCGGATCGCGGAACTCGGCCCGGACGCCCGACCCGGTGACGAGAGCTGGTGGGACGACCGGCCGGTGCGCGACGACCTGTGGCAGGCGCTGGTCGTGCACCTCACCTCACCCGGCGCGACCCGGGCCCCACTGCTGGTGCTCGGGCAGCCGGGTTCCGGCAAGTCGGTACTGACCCGCGTCGTCGCCGCGCAACTCCCGCCGGCCGACTTCCTCGTGGTCCGGGTGACGCTCCGCGACGTCTTCGCCGCCGGCGACCTTCAGGACCAGATCGAGCAGGCGATCCGTAACGACACCGGGGAGCGGCTCGACTGGCCGGCCCTGTCCCGGTCCGCGGGCGACGCGCTTCCGGTCGTCCTGCTCGACGGGTTCGACGAGCTGCTCCAGGCGACCGGGGTCAGCCAGACCGACTACCTGCGGCGGGTGGCCGCGTTCCAGCATCGCGAGGCCGACCAGGGCCGGCCGGTGGCGGTGCTGGTGACCAGCCGGACCAGCGTGGCGGACCGGGCCCAGTCGCCACCCGGCACCATCGCCGTGCGGCTGGAGCCCTTCGACGAGTCGCGGGTCGGGACCTGGGTGGCGACCTGGAACCGGGTCAACCGCGCCGCCTTCCGGGCGCTCGGCGCACGTCCGCTGGACCGGGAGATCGTGCTGTCGCACCGCGAGCTGGCGACGCAGCCCTTGCTGCTGCTGATGCTGGCGCTCTACGACGCGGAGGGCGGCGACCTGCGCCAGGCCGGGGAGCTGCGCCGGGGAGAGCTCTACGAGCGGCTGCTGCGTCGCTTCGCCCGTCGCGAGGTGGTCAAGGAGCGCGCGGGCCTGCCCGATCGGGAGCTGGGCCTGGCGGTCGAGGACGAGCTGCGCCGGCTCGCCGTCGTCGCGTTCGCCATGTTCAACCGGGGCGCGCAGTGGGTCACCGCCACCGAACTGGACGGTGACCTGGCGGCGCTGCCGCTGGGCGGGGCCCCGGCTCGTGAGCGTCCGGGACTCCGGGCGCCGCTGGCGGCGGCGGACGTGGTGCTCGGCCGCTTCTTCTTCATCCACCGGTCCCGCACCTCCCTCGACGAGCGGCGGCGCGAGACGTACGAGTTCCTGCACGCCACGTTCGGCGAGCACCTGGTGGCCCGGCTCACCGCGGAGGTGGTGGACGACCTGGTCGCCCGGGACGCCGCGGCCAACCTGTCCTGGCGCGAGGGGCCGGGGGTCGACGACGACCTGCTGCACGCGCTGCTCTCGTACGCGGTGCTGAGCAGCCGGGCCACAGTGCTCGCCTTCCTCGGCGAGGTGCTGGCCGGGCGGGACGGCGCGCACCGGGTCGCCTGGGCGGATCTGCTGCTGCGCCTGTTCCGGGACGTCCCGTACGTCGCCGGGGCGCGGCGGTTCGACGACTACCGTCCGCGCCGGCTGCGGGTGCCCGTCCGCTACGCCGCCTACAGTGCCAACCTGCTGCTGCTCGCCCTCGCCGCCGGTGGTTCGCTGACCGGGCGGCAGCTGTTCCCGGAGGCGGCCGATCCGGTGGCCGAGTGGCGGGCCCAGGTGGGGCTCTGGCGCTCCCAGCTCGACCCGGAGGAGTGGCAGGGTCTCAGCGACCTGCTGGCGCTGGATCGACTCGGGGAGAGCGGCGCACGGGATCTCCGGATCTGGACGCACCACCGGCGCGCCGCCCCACCCGACGTCGACGTGCCGTGGCTGTTGGGGCTGCCCGCCGGGCAGGCGGGGGGTGGCTGGGGTCTGTCCCGCGACCTCCTGGCCCGGCTGCGGCGAAACGCCTACCTGACCTGCGACGTGGACTCCGCCGTGGTGGTGCACGCCGTCGAGCCGTTCCTCGACAAGCTGGCGACGGCGCTGGCCGTCTTCCACACCGCGCCGGGCGGTTCCGCCTCGGCTGCGCGGGCGCTGGTGGACGCCTGGCTGCTGCCCCTGCGACCGGCGACCGAGCGGGAACGGCGCGAGGTGTACCTGCGCGGTGTACGGCTGGTGGCGGCGGTGTCCGGGGTGGTGCCGGAGTGGGACCGGGCGGCCTTCCTGGGGTTGCTGTTCGACCGGCTGGCCGCGGACCGTGCGGCGTCTCCCGAGCTGGTGGCCGAGGTGCTCGCCGCCTGCCCGGTCGAACCGCTCGGGGAACCGGCGGCGATGTTCGCGCTCCTGCGCTGCGCACAGCGGGCGCTGGGCGCGAACGAGGTGACGGATCTGCGGCTCGCGCGGATCGTCAACCCGTTGGTGCGCGACGGCGTCGGCCAGCTCGACGTCGCTCTGGACGGCGTGACCGCCGACGTGCTGGTACGCCTGCACGAGCGGGGGCTGGGGGAGACGTTCCTCACCCCCGGGCTGCTGGCCGCCTTCGAGGCCCGGTACGGGAGGCAGCACCCCGACCTGGTGCGACGGTTGGACCCGCTGGTGCGGGAAATGGTGGATCCGCCCGGGAAACGCCGACAGCACGGTGTCGCGAACGAGGTCGAGGCTGACTCCTGACAGCGCCGGCCGGGTGGCCGGCGCGGGGAACGGGAGGCCACAGATGACCATCAGCAACGCCGTCACCTGGTTCGAGATCGGCACCGACCGGCCCGACGAGGCGCAGCGGTTCTACGGCGACCTCTTCGGCTGGAGCTTCACCGAGCAGGGGACCGGGGAGGCTTCGTACCGGACGACCGAGGGCGGTGGTGCCGGGATCGGCGGCGCGATCCGTGGCACCGCCGGGGCGGGACCGAACTACGCGATCTTCTATGTGCAGGTGGCCGACGTGGCGGAGACCTGCCGGCGGGCCGAGGCGGCGGGCGGCAAGGTGCTGGTGCCGACGAAGCGGAACGACAACGGCCTCACCCTCGCTCACCTGCTCGATCCGGCCGGAAACCACGTCGGCGTCTTCGCGCCGCCGCCGGGGCCGGCCGACGCCTGACCGGTCCACGACGCGGGCGACCACCTGCGCCTCGCACCCCGTCGCGATGGTCGCCGGCGGCTCGTCCGCTGCCGCACCCCGGGTCGCGGTGCGCACCTCCCCGTCCGCCGGCGCCGGGGCCGTCGGGTCCCGGGTCGGCGGCCGGCCGTACCCCGGGCCCGTGCCGGGCGGGTGTGGCCGAGGCCGGCGGCGTCAGCTACCGGTGGTGCCCTCGGGCGCGCTGTCGCCGCTGCGGTGACCGCCCCAACCGCCGTGGCGGCCGTGACCGCCCGGGCCGCCGGGGAAGACGCCGGCCTCGACGGCCTTGGCGATGGCGTCGGCCTGCTCCTGGGTGAGCTTGCCGTCCTTCACCGCCCGGTCCAGCCGCTCCTTCAGCCGTGCCTGCCGATCCTCGGCGGACGGGCGCTGCGGCCGGTCGGCCTTGTGCTCCGCGCGCAGCTTCTTCAGGGCGTCGGTCACCTTCTCCGTGGGCACGCCCAGCTCCTTGGCGAGCTCCTCGGCGAACTTCCCCTGGTGGTCGGCCGCCTTCTGCCGGTCGCCACCGGTGGTGGTGCCGGCGCTCGGCGTGGGGGTGCCGCCGTCGGCGGCGAACGCCATGGTCGGCGCGGCGATGCCCACCCCGAGTACGCCCGCCGTGGCCAGACCGGCCAGCAGGTGCTTCTTCCTGATGCCGCGGGACATGGGTCCTCCCATTCGTCGTCCTGGTGTCCTGACCTCACCGACAGTGACCAGGCCGGCTTGGCGGAAGCCGTGACGAGGCTGTCAGCCGGCTGGGAGTCTCGCCGGGGACCGGACAAACGGGTTGCGTCCGCCCGGAACCCTCGGCAGGGTTGGCCGGCGGACCGGGCGGCGCCGAGGAGCCTGCCCGGAGCGGCCGACAAGGAGCAGCAGCGTGACCGACACCCTGATCCGGGAGTTCCCGGTGAGCGAGGCGAGCGCCGGCCCGTACGGCATCACCACCGGCCCGGACGGCGCGCTCTGGCTGACGCTGGTGCACGCCGCCGGGATCGCCCGGGTGAGCGCGGACGGTGACGTCCGGAGCTGGTCGCTGGGCGCGCCGGAGAGCCGGCCGCTGATCATCGCGCCCGGCCCGGACGGGGCCCTCTGGTTCACCCGGTCCGGCGACGACCGGATCGGCCGGATCACCACCGCGGGCGAGCTCAGCGCGGTCGCCCTGCCGCCCGGCACCGGGCCGTGCGGCATCACCACCGGCCCGGACGGGGCGCTCTGGTACGCCGGAATGAACTCCGACACGGTCGGCCGGCTGGCCCCCGACGGCACGGTGACCGCGTTCCCGCTGCCGGTGACCGGTGCGTTCGCGTCGATGCTCGCCGGCGGGCCGGACGAGGCGGTCTGGTGCACGCTCAACCAGGCGAACGCGATCGCCCGCGTCGACATCGACGGCGGCGTCACCGTGCATCCGCTGCCGACCCCGGACGCGGGACCCGTCGGGATCAGCGGCAGCGCCGACGGGCTCTGGTTCGTGGAGGTCGCCGCCGGGCAGCTCGGCCGGATCGACCCGGACGGCCGGATCCGGGAGTACGCGCTGCCGGACCGGTCCGCCCGGCCGCACGCGATCGTCGGGGACGACGCGGGCGGGGCCTGGTACACCGAGTGGGGCGGCAACCGGATCGGCCACGTCGACGCCGCCGGCCGGATCGAGACGTACGACCTGCCCTCAGCGAACTCGGAGCCGCACGGCCTCACGGTCGCCGCCGACGGCACCGTCTGGGCGGCCCTGGAGATCGGTCGCCTGGCCCGCCTCACCCCGCCCCCGGCCTGACCGCGGAGGTTGGCTCCGCCGGTCGACCTCCTGAACGACGGGGGAGGATGGGTCAGCGGACGGCCGCGGCGACCGTGAGGGTTCCGGCGCCGGCGTCCAGGGTGGCCTCGGTGCCCACCGGCACGGTGAGCTGCCCGACGCCGTGGCCGACCGGCAGACCACCGAGCACCGGCACGCCGAGGTCACCGAGACGCTCGGCGAGGACGTCCGCGACGGTCACCGGCCAGCCGTCCGCGCACTTGGTGAACTGCCCGACCGCCACCGCGGCCAAGCCGTCCAGCGCGCCGGCCCGGCGCAGCTGGGTGAGCATCCGGTCGACCTTGTACGGCGGCTCCTGCACGTCCTCGACGAGCAGCACCGCCCCGGTCAGGTCGGGCATGTCCGGGGTGCCGAGCGAGGCGGTGATCATGCACAGGTTCCCGCCGAGCAGCGGGCCGCTGGCGCGACCGGGCACCCGCACCGGGTAGGTCTCCTCCTCCGGTGCTGCGGCCACCGTCACCGGCTCGGTCGTCATCAGCGCGGCGTGCAACGACTCGGCGGAGCGCAGCGGCGTCCGCTCGTCCGTCCACGCCGCCCCGGGGCCGTGGACGCCGGCCAGCCGGGCGCCCCGCCAGAGCGCGAGCTGGAGCGCGGTGACGTCGGAGAAGCCGGCCACCACCTTCGGGTCCCGCCGGACGGCGTCCATGTCGATGGCGTCCACCACCCGCTGGGCGCCGTAGCCGCCGCGGGTGCAGATGACGCCGCGTACCTCCGGGTCGCCGAAGGCCGCGTTCAGGTCGGCCGCCCGCAGCTCGTCCGCGCCGGCCAGGTAGCCCTGCCGGTCGTACACGTGTGGAGCCAGCACGGGGCGCAGACCCCAGCCGGTGAGCAGCTCCACGCCGCGGGCCACCCGCTCGGGGCGGGTCGGCCCGGATGGGGACACCAGCATCACCGTGTCGCCGGGGCGGAGCACGGGCGGGCGGAGGACGGTGAGGGCAGCGCTGGTCACAGCGGCAGAGCCTATCCCGCGCCGCCCACCGGGCCGCCCGCCGTCACCGCCCGCGTACCCCGACGGTGGGTCGGCCGATCGCCGCCCGCGACATCGGCCGGACGAGGGTGCGGGGTTCGGGGGCACACCGGATAGCCTCGACGGCGTGGCAACCGCGTTGGTGATCGAGAACGACCCGAGCGACGAGCTGGGCCGGCTGGGCGAGTGGCTGACCGAGGCCGGCCTCGAACTGTGGGTGGTGCGTCCGCACGCCGGCGACGAGCTCCCCGCCGACCTGGAGGGCTACGCCGCGCTGGTGGTGCTCGGCGGGGCGCAGCAGGCGTACCCGCTGCCGGACGGCTCGCCCGGCGCGCCCTGGTTCCCGGCGCTGGAGGGCCTGCTCCGCAAGGCGGTACGGCACCGGGTGCCCACGTTGGCCATCTGCCTCGGCGCGCAGCTGCTCGCCGCCGCGCATGCCGGGCAGGTCGAGCGCAGCCCGTCCGGGCCGGAGGTCGGGCCCTCCGTGGTGGGCCGGCGTGACGCGGCCGAGCAGGACCCGCTCTTCCGGTACGTGCCGCTCATCCCGGACGTGCTCCAGTGGCACTCCGACGAGATCACCGAGCTGCCGCACGGTGCGACCCTGCTGGCCGCCTCCACCCGCTACCCGCACCAGGCGTTCCGGTTGGGCGATCGGGCCTGGGGGCTGCAGTTCCACATCGAGTGCGACAGCGCGCAGATCGCCCGCTGGGCGGCCGACTCCACAGTCCTCACCGAGCTGGGTTACGACCCGGAGCTGGTGGTGGCGGCCTGCGACGCGGTGATGGCCGACATCGAGGAGGTCTGGCAGCCGTTCGCCGCGCGGTTCGCGGCGCTGGCCCTCGGTGAGCTGGACGACGGCAGCGCCTCGCGTCGCAGCCTGCCCCTGCTCGGGCACTGATGAGCCGGTCGACGAGCGCTCCCGGCCGGCTCGCCCGGTACGGCTTCGGCACGGCCGAGGACGACGGCGGCGTCCGCGCCGCCGACCTGCTCGGACCGGACGGCCTCGGCCTGTGGCGACCGGACGGTCAGGAGCCGGTCGACGAGCCCGCGGCGGAGCTGCTCGCCGCGCTCTCCCGGGCGGCCGAGCCGGACCTGGCCCTGCGGCAGCTGCACCGCCTGGTGGAGGCCGAGCGCCGGGCGGCCGGGAGCGCCGCGTCGGCACGTCCGGCGGCCGCCGCCGACGGGAACACGGCCGCCGCGGACGGGGACAACCCCGCCGACGGCGAAGCCGGGATCGGGGCCGGCTCGGCGCTGTTGGCGGAGCTGACCGCCGACGCGGGGCTGCGCCGGCGACTGACCGCCGTGCTCGGCGCCTCGTCCGCCCTCGGCGACCACCTAGTGGCGAACCCGGACCACTGGACCGTGCTACGAACGACTCCGGACGGGCTGGCCCCGACCGCCGACGGCCGGCTGGAGCCGCTCGGCGACGGCAACCCGATCGCCGCGCTGCGGCAGGCGTACCGGCTGGCGTTGCTGCGCATCGCGGCGGCGGACCTGACCGGCGGCCAGGAGCTGGAGCAGACCATGGCCGCGCTCTCCGCGCTGGCCGACGCCACCCTCCGGGCGGCGTACGGGCTCGCCGTCGGGGAGCTGCCAGAGGGCACGCCGCGGCCGAGCCTGGCCGTGGTGGCGATGGGCAAGTGCGGCGGGGGCGAGCTGAACTACGTCTCCGACGTGGACGTCATCTTCGTGGCCGCCTCCGACGACGACCTGGCCGCGGCCACCACGATCGCCACCCGGCTGATCCACATCTGTGGGCTGGTCGCCTGGCCGGTGGACGCGGCGTTGCGCCCCGAGGGGAGCCGGGGGCCGCTGGTGCGTACCCTCGCCAGCCACCTCGCCTACTACCGGCGGTGGGCCCGCACCTGGGAGTTCCAGGCGCTGCTCAAGGCCCGCCCGGCCGCCGGCGACCTGGCGTTGGGGCAGGAGTGGATCGACCAGCTCGCCCCGCTGGTGTGGCGGGCCGCCGAGCGGCCGGAGGCGGTCGAGGACGTCCGCGCCATGCGCCGGAAGATCATCGACAACATCCCGCCGAAGGAGCTGGAGCGCGAGATCAAACGCGGTCCGGGCGGGCTGCGCGACATCGAGTTCGCCGTCCAGCTGCTGCAGCTGGTGCACGGCCGGGTCGACGAGTCGCTCCGCGAACCGGGCACCATTCCGGCGCTGCGCGCGCTGGTCGCCGGCGGCTACGTGGGCCGCGCCGACGGTGAGGCGCTGCTGCGCGGCTACCGCTTCCTGCGCGGAGTCGAGCACCGGCTCCAGTTGCAGGGGCTGCGCCGCACCCACACCGTGCCGACCGACCCGGGCGCGCTGCGCTGGCTCGCCGCCGCGCTGGGCTACACGGCCGCGCCGGGACGCAGCGCCGTCGAGGCGTTCCGCGCCGAGTGGGTCACGCACGCCACCGAGGTACGCCGGCTGCACGCCAAGCTCCTCTACCGCCCGCTGCTGGAGTCCGTCGCCCGGGTTCCCGCCGACGGGCTGCGGCTCACCCCGGAGGCGGCCCGGCACCGCCTGGAGATCCTCGGCTTCGCCGACCCGGCCGGGGCGCTACGGCACCTCCAGGCCCTCACCGGCGGGCTGAGCCGCACGGCGGCCATCCAACGCACCCTGCTGCCCGTGCTGCTCAGCGAGTTCGCCGACGCGCCGGAGCCGGATCGGGGGCTGCTCAACTACCGGCAGGTCTCCGACAAGCTCGGCAGCACCCCCTGGTACCTGCGGCTGCTGCGCGACGAGGGCCCCGTCGCCCGCCGGCTGGCCCGCGTGCTCTCGTCCTCCCGGTACGCCGCCGACCTGCTGGCCCGGGAGCCGGAGGCGCTGCGGCTGCTCGCCGAGGAGAGCGAGTTGACCCCGCGCCCCCGCACGGTGCTCTGCGAGGGTTTCGCCGCCGCGGCCGCCCGGCACGCCGACCCGGTCGAGGCGACCCGGGCGGTACGCGCGCTGCGCCGCCGCGAGCTGGTCCGGATCGCCTGCGCCGACGTGCTGAGCCGGGCCGGCTCGTTGACCCCCGCCCCGCCCCGCGCGGACGGCGACGGGCGTGCCGCCCCGGCGTTGACCGACGTCACGAGGGTCGGGGCCGCGCTGGCCGACGTCACCGACGCCACCCTGGCCGCCGCGCTGCGGACCGCCCTCGCCGCCCAGCCGACCCCGCCCGGGCTGCGCTTCGCGGTGATCGGCATGGGCCGGCTCGGCGGGTACGAGTCGAACTACCTCTCCGACGCCGACGTGCTCTTCGTCTACGACCCGCCGCCGGGGACGGACGAGAGCGCCGCCAACGCCGCCGCGCAGGCCGTGGCCGAGGAGCTGCGCCGGCTGCTCGGCATGCCCGCCCCCGACCCGCCGCTCGGCGTCGACGCCGACCTGCGGCCCGAGGGGCGGCAGGGGCCACTGGTGCGCAGCCTCGCGGCGTACGCGCAGTACTACGCCCGCTGGTCCCGGGTGTGGGAGGCGCAGGCGCTGCTGCGCGCCCGGTTCGTCTGCGGGGACGCCGACCTGGCCGCCGAGTTCGAGGCGCTCGTCGACCCGGTCCGCTACCCGGCCGACGGGCTGACCCGCGAGCAGGTGGTGGAGATCCGGCGGATCAAGGCGCGGGTGGAGCACGAGCGGCTGCCCCGGGGCGCCGACCCGGCCACCCACACGAAGTTGGGCCGGGGCGGGCTCGCCGACGTCGAGTGGGCCGTGCAGCTGCTCCAGCTGCGCCACGGCGGCACGCTCCCCGCGCTGCGCGGCACGCGTACCCTCGACGCGCTCGCGGCCGCCCGGGACGCGGGCCTGGTCGACCCGGCGGACGCCGCGGCGATGGCGGCCGGCTGGACCCTCGCCGCGCAGGTCCGCAACGCGCTCATGCTGGTCCGCGGCCGGGCCGGTGACCAGCTGCCCCGGCACGGCGTGGAGTTGGCCGGCGTGGTACGACTGCTCGGTGCCGACGACCCGGGCCAGTTCCTCGACGACTACCTCCGCACCGCCCGCCGGGCGCGGGCGGCGATGGAGCGGGTCCTCGACGGCTGAGCCCCGGCGCACCCTGCTCGGCACGCTCCTCGTGTCGCTGCTGCTCGCCGGCGCCTTCCTGCTCGCCCCGCCGATGGGCACCGACCTCTCCGCGCAGGTCGCCCGCGCCGCCTTCGCCGACCGCAGTGGCGCCGCCCCGATCGACTTCTCCTGGTACGGCGGGGACGGCCAGTTCGGCTACAGCCTCTTCACCCAGTTCCTCGGCGCGGCGCTCGGCGTACGGCTGGTCGGGGCGGTCGCGGCCGTCGTGTCGGCGGTGGCGCTGGCCTGGCTGCTGCTGCGCGGGCGGGCCCGCCGGCCGCTGCTCGGCGGAGTGCTCGGCGCGGCGGTGCTGGTCGGAAACCTGGCCAGCGGGCGGATCACCTTCGCGGTGGGCCTGATGTTCGGGCTCCTCGCCCTCTGCGCCGTGTACTCCGCCCGGCCGCCCCGATGGGCGCGCCTGCTGCTGGGGGCGGTGCTCGCGGCGCTGGCCACCTGGGGCAGCCCGGTCGCCGGTCTCTTCCTCGGCCTGGCCGGGGGAGCGCTGCTGCTCACCGACGCCTGGCGGGGCGGGTGGTCGCCGCGCCGGCCGCGGGCGGAGAGCCTGCTGCTCTGCCTGGTGCCGGTGGTGGCCGTGGCGCCGATGGCGCTGCTCTTCGGCAACGGCGGAGCGCAGCCGTTCAGCGCCGAGTCCATGCGGATCAACGTCGCGCTCGCGGTGGTGGTGTTCGCGTTCGTCCCGGTCCGGGCGCTGCGCGTCGGCGCGGCGCTGGCCGCGGTGCTGCTGGTCGCCGCGTACCACGTGCCGAGCCCGATCGGGTCGAACGCGCTGCGCCTGCCGATGCTCTTCGCGTTGCCGCTGGTCGCGGCGTTCGTGCCGATCGGCGCGCGCTGGCTCGCCGCCCTGCTCGCCGCCCTGGTGTGGTGGCAGTCACCGGTGGTCACCGGCGACCTCACCCGGATGGGCTCCGCGCCCGCGTACGCGGCGTTCCACCAGCCGCTGCTCGACGAGCTGAGCCGCCGGGCACCGGTCGGCCGGGTCGAGGTGGTGCCGCTGCGCGACCACTGGGAGAGCGCGTACGTGGCGGCGGCCGTGCCGCTGGCCCGGGGCTGGGAGCGGCAGGTGGACGTGGAACGCAACGCGCTCTTCTACGGCTCCGCGCTAGACGCCGCCGAGTACGGCGACTGGCTGCGGCGCAACGCGGTCGACCTCGTGGCGGTCGCCCCGGACACCGCCCCCGACCGGTACGCGCAGGCCGAGGCGGCCCTGGTGCTCGCCGGCCAGCCGTACCTGCGGGAGGTCGCCCGGCCGGGGGAGTGGCGGCTCTACC
The DNA here is from genome assembly GCF_004348525.1 of Micromonospora sp. 15K316. Classification (GTDB taxonomy): domain Bacteria; phylum Actinomycetota; class Actinomycetes; order Mycobacteriales; family Micromonosporaceae; genus Micromonospora. Next base: position 27,037 of record NZ_SMKG01000056.1, read on the forward strand.
AGGTGATCGACCCGGCCCCCCTCGTCGCCCCGCCCGCCACGCTCGTCGACTCCACGCCGGCCGGGGTCCGGTTCAGCGCCGACGCTCCCGGCGACGTCCTGGTCCGGGTGCGCTGGAACCGCTGGCTGTCGCTCGCCGGCGAGGGCTGCCTGGCCCCCGGCCCCGACGGGTGGACCACGGTCCGCGCCCGCGTCGCCGGCACGTATGCGCTGGCCAGCAGCCTGTCACCGGACGGGCGCTGCCCGTAGCGGCCACCGGCCCAGCTGGGGGTCGGAAACCTGCGACTGGCAGCATGTCCGGGTGCCTTCCCACCTCGCCCGCTGGACCGGCCTGGCCGGTTCGACGCTGCTCGCCGTCGTCGCCTTCCTCGGCGGCGCGATGCCGCACGGCGATCTGCGCCCCACCCCGCTCAGCATCTGGCAGGGGCCCTACGGGCCGGTGATCCTGATCGGCTGGGCCGTCGGCACCGGCGTGCTGGCGTACGCCTGGTGGTCGCTGCGCGACGGGGTGCCGTCGACCCGCTGGGCGCTGGTCACCGTCGGGCTCTGGCTGCTGCCGATGCTGATCACGCCGCCGCTGGGCAGCCGGGACGTCTACGCCTACGCGTGCCAGGGCGCCAGCTACGCCGCCGGGATCAACCCGTACGAGCAGGGCGTCTCCACCCTGCCCTGCCCCTGGCTGGACAGCATCTCCTACATCTGGCGGGACACCCCGGCGCCGTACGGACCGCTCTTCGTGATGATCGCCGGTGCGGTGGTGAAGGCGACCGGCTCGCTCGTCGGCGCGATCGTGCTGTTCCGGCTGCTCGCGGTGGCCGGCATCGTGTTGACCGCGGCCAGCATCCCGGCGCTGGCCCGCCGCTGCGGCGTACCGGCCGGCCGGGCCGTCTGGCTGGCGCTGGGCAGCCCGCTGATCGGGGTGCAGCTGCTCTCCGGCGCGCACAACGACGCCGCGATGGTGGGGCTGCTCGTCGCCGGGCTCGCGGTGATCGCCGCGCGTCCGGGCCGCCCCGGCATGCTGCTCGCCGGGGGAGTGCTGCTCGGCCTGGCCGGCGGGATCAAGGCGACCGCCCTGGTCGTGGTGCCGTTCGCGGCGCTGGCGGCGATCGCCGGCGGGTTCTCCGTCCGGGCGTTGATCCGGGACGGCGGCTGGGTGGTCGGCGGGGCGGTCGCGACAGTGGTCGGCGCGACCTTCGCCGCCGGTCTCGACTTCGGCTGGATCAGCGGCCTGGAGCAGGGCGGCCTCGTGGTCGCCTGGACCTCGCCGCCCACCGCGCTCGGGCAGACCGTCGCCTACCTGGGGCTGCCGTTCGGCTGGCACGGCGACCCGCTGCCGGTCACCCGGGGGATCGGGATGGCGGCGCTGGCGATCCTGCTGGTGTGGCTCTGGTTCCGGGCCCGCGACCGGGACCCGCTCTGGCACGCCGGGCTGGCACTGACCGCCACGGTCGCGCTCGCCCCGCTCTTCCACCCGTGGTACTGGACGTGGCCCCTGGCGGTGCTCGCGGCCACGTCGCGGCGGCGCATCGGCTGGTTCGCCGTGATCACCCTCGCCTCGGCGTTCCTGGTGCTGCCGGACGGCACCGGCCTGCCCCGGTACACCAAGACCGTCGGTGCGCCGCTCATGACGCTGTTGGTGATCGTGGTGGTCGTCCGCTTGGTACGTTCGGCTCGGGCGGCCCGTCAGCCGGTCGCCGCCACCGTCGGCACGGACTGAGGAGGCCACGCCGGTGACCGGACCCGGCGTGCCGCCGCCCGGGTCCGACCGTCGGGACGAGCCTCGCCGGGCCGCCGCGGCTCGCGCCCGGTACGCCGGACTGGTCGGCGCGGTGCTGCTCGCGGTCGCCGGATACCTCGGCGGTGCGCTGCCGACTCTTCCGTCGGGCGTCACCCCGGTGGCGATCTGGCGGGGCCCGTACGGGCCGCTGATCCTCGGCGGGTGGCTCGTCGGCACCGCGCTGCTGGTGGGCGCGTGGTGGGCGCTGCGCCGGGGCGCGCCGTCCACCGGCTGGGCGTACCGCACCGCCGGGCTCTGGGCGCTGCCGCTGCTGCTCACCGCGCCGCTGGGCAGCCGGGACGTCTACTCGTACGCCTGCCAGGGCTGGGCGTACGCGCACGGCGTCGACCCGTACGTCAGCGGGGTGGCCGAGGCCGGCTGCCCGTGGCTGGGCAGCGTCGCGCCGATCTGGCGGGACACGCCCGCCCCGTACGGTCCGGTCTTCGTGCTGCTGGCCGCGCTGGCCGTGCTGGTGGGCGGCGGTCTGACCGGCACGATCGTGCTGCTGCGGCTCTTCGCGCTGGCCGGGGTGCTGCTGGCCGCGTTCTGCCTGCCGGGTCTGGCCCGGGCCGCCGGGGTGCCGGCCCGCCGGGCGGTGTGGCTGCTGCTCGCCTGCCCGCTGGTCGGCGTGCATCTGCTGGCCGGGGCGCACAACGACGCGGTGATGCTCGGGCTGCTCCTGCCCGGGCTGCTGGTGCTGGTCCGCCGCCCGGGCCGCCCCGCCGCGCTGCTCCTCGCCGGGGTGCTGCTGGGGCTGGCGGTGGCGGTGAAGGCGACGGCTGTGGTGGCCCTCCCGTACGCCGCGCTGGCGGCCGTGCCCGGCCGCCGCACCGTACGCGCGCTGCTGCGCGACGGCGGCTGGCTGGCCGCTGGGGTGCTCGCGGCGATGGCCGGCTCCTCGCTCCTGTCCGGCCTCGGGCTCGGCTGGGTCGACGGGCTGAGCCGCAGCGGTGACTCCGAGCAGTGGACCTCGTTGCCGACGGCGGTGGGCTTCGTCGCCGACTACGTCGGGGCGCTCGCCGGCCGGGAACCGGACGCGGTTCCGGTGGCCCGGGCGGTGGGCCTGCTGCTGCTCGCCGGGGTGCTGGTGGTGCTCTGGTGGCGGGCCTGGACGGCACTTCGCCGACGGGGTGACGTCGGGCAGCGGGCGGCCCCGTCGGCAGTCGTCCGACCCCGGGTGGCCCTCTACGCGGCCGGGCTGGCGCTGGCCGCCACCGTGGTGCTCGCACCCGTGTTCCACCCCTGGTACGCCACCTGGCCGTTGGCGCTGCTGGCCGTCAGCGCGACCCGGACGATCTGGTTCGTGCTGCCCAGCGCGGTCGCCGCGTTCCTCACCCTGCCCGACGGCACCAACCTGGCCCGCTTCACCAAGGCCCCCGGTGCGATAGCGATGACCGTCCTGACCCTCGTCGCTCTCTCCCTCGCTCACCGCCGCCGCCCCAACTCCTCCCCGC